>NZ_CP030139.2:1777500-2090000 GCF_003846445.2 Synechococcus elongatus PCC 11801
CTTCAACAGGCACGCCGTCACCCGTTGAATCGGGCTCCGACTGCTTGTAAGCTCACGGTTTCATGTTCTATTTCACTCCCCTTCCGGGGTTCTTTTCACCTTTCCCTCGCGGTACTGGTTCACTATCGGTCACACAGGAGTATTTAGCCTTACGAGGTGGTCCTCGCGGATTCACACGGAATTTCACGTGCTCCGTGCTACTCGGGATTCAGCTAGGCTGCTTCAATTTTCGACTACAGGACTTTCACCTTCTCTGGTGCAGTTTTCAGCTGCTTCGTCTAACATTCACAGTCCACGTTGCTGTCCCACAACCCCAAACTCCGTGGAGTTTGGTTTAGGCTGGTCCCCGTTCGCTCGCCGCTACTGAGGGAATCACTTTTGTTTTCTCTTCCTCCGGCTACTAAGATGTTTCAATTCGCCGGGTTTGCTCGCGCCACCCTATGGATTCAGGTGGCCGTACATGGGGTTGCCCCATTCGGAAATCCTCGGATCAAAGCTTGCTTCCAGCTCCCCGAGGCGTATCGTCGGTAGCCACGTCCTTCTTCGCCTCTGTGTGCCTAGGTATCCACCGTAAGCCCTTCGTAGCTTGACCACTACTTCTTTCTGACTTCCATTTCTCTCACTTGACTCATCAAGTGATGATAAAGATGGTGTCTGTGATACCTACACTCTCATCTCTATGCAGTTTTCAAGGTTCTTGCTGAGTCTTTCAACTCAGCATTCCTAAATTCTCAACTTCAATAGAAGCTGAAAACCTAAGATGCTGAACTGATTTTTTGAATTTCAAGCAGTGTTTTGGTGGAGGTTAGCGGACTCGAACCGCTGACATCCTGCTTGCAAAGCAGGCGCTCTACCAACTGAGCTAAACCCCCACATCACTTCCTCACTTACATGAAAAAGCTAGGTGGGCCATCCTGGACTTGAACCAGGGACCTCACCCTTATCAGGGGTGCGCTCTAACCACCTGAGCTAATAGCCCACATCCTGCTCTTGACCCAAACAGTTTTGTCTGAGAAAAAACCCAGACTAGTTTAGAAGCCCTTGCTCGAAAGACTCGACCGACCTAGGTTGACCTCTGATACCGCTCTATCAAATATGAAGCTTTCGCTTCTCGCAGTTATCAGTAGGGTAGGTCTCCCTGAAAGGAGGTGATCCAGCCACACCTTCCGGTACGGCTACCTTGTTACGACTTCACCCCAGTCATCAGCCCTACCTTCGGCGCCCCCCTCCGCGAACGGTTAGGGTAACGACTTCGGGCATGGCCAACTTCCATGGTGTGACGGGCGGTGTGTACAAGGCCCGGGAACGTATTCACCGCAGTATGCTGACCTGCGATTACTAGCGATTCCGCCTTCATGCAGGCGAGTTGCAGCCTGCAATCTGAACTGAGCCCCGGTTTGGGAGATTTGCTTCACCTCGCGGCTTCGCGTCTCGCTGTCCGGAGCATTGTAGTACGTGTGTAGCCCAGGATGTAAGGGGCATGATGACTTGACGTCGTCCACACCTTCCTCCGGTTTGTCACCGGCAGTTTCTCTAGAGTGCCCAACTGAATGATGGCAACTAAAAACGTGGGTTGCGCTCGTTGCGGGACTTAACCCAACATCTCACGACACGAGCTGACGACAGCCATGCACCACCTGTCTCCCCGCTCCCGAAGGCACTCTCTCGTTTCCAAGAGATTCGGGGGATGTCAAACCCTGGTAAGGTTCTTCGCGTTGCATCGAATTAAACCACATACTCCACCGCTTGTGCGGGCCCCCGTCAATTCCTTTGAGTTTCACACTTGCGTGCGTACTCCCCAGGCGGAACACTTAACGCGTTGGCTACGGCACTGCGCGGGTCGATTCACGCAACACCTAGTGTTCATCGTTTACGGCTAGGACTACAGGGGTATCTAATCCCTTTCGCTCCCCTAGCTTTCGTCCATGAGCGTCAGTTATGGCCCAGTAGCGCGCTTTCGCCGCTGGTGTTCTTCCAGATATCTACGCATTTCACCGCTACACCTGGAATTCCCGCTACCCCTACCATACTCTAGTCAATCAGTTTCCATTGCCCTTATGAGGTTGAGCCCCACGCTTTGACAACAGACTTGATTAACCGCCTGCGGACGCTTTACGCCCAATAATTCCGGATAACGCTTGCCTCTCCCGTATTACCGCGGCTGCTGGCACGGAATTAGCCGAGGCTTATTCCTCAGGTACCGTCACTTTCTTCTTCCCTGAGAAAAGGGGTTTACAGTCCAAAAACCTTCCTCCCCCACGCGGCGTTGCTCCGTCAGGCTTGCGCCCATTGCGGAAAATTCCCCACTGCTGCCTCCCGTAGGAGTCTGGGCCGTGTCTCAGTCCCAGTGTGGCTGATCATCCTCTCAGACCAGCTACTGATCGTCGCCTTGGTAGGCTCTTACCCCACCAACTAGCTAATCAGACGCGAGCTCATCTACAGGCCATAAATGTTTCACCTCTCGGCACATCGGGTATTAGCAGTCGTTTCCAACTGTTGTCCCCGTCCTGTAGGCAGATTCTCACGCGTTACTCACCCGTCCGCCACTAGCTCCGAAGAGCTCGTTCGACTTGCATGTGTTAAGCACGCCGCCAGCGTTCATCCTGAGCCAGGATCAAACTCTCCATTTTGGTTGGACTCTTAATTTGAACTCTCACTCATTCGTAAGACTTCCAAGTCCGTAAGTTTTCCCGAACCCAGTTAACCGGATTCATCATTTTATTGACGAGTCCCTCAAGACTGGCTTCTAAACTATTCTCTTGTCTAGGTTCTTTCGCCGCTTTCGCTTCGCGTTTCCGCTCCGCTCTCACCGGCGCTTAATTAATCTACCTAAACCACCACCCACCGTCAACCCCTTTTCCAAAAGATTTTTTCCGAGAGGCTCGAAGGTAGATGGAGACTCGGTTAAAGCCCAATCGAGAGACGACCAGCGAGGCTAGGAGTCAGAGGAAGCAGCACAGCGATCGCTAGGAAGAGCAGTAGTAGGCAGATTGCTGCACGGGTATCGTCTGGCTCGGAGAGTTCTTCAGCAGAAGGTCGTTCTGGCTGCCGTTGAAACAGGAGAACCAGAATGCCCCAGTAGAAGGCAATGACATTTGTGAAAGCTGCGATCGCTAGGATCAGCAGGGAGAAGGTGCCGACACGTCCAGCAATCTTGCGCCCATAGACCGATTGAACCAGCCGTCCGCCGCTGAGCTGACCAATAGGGATGAGGTTAAGAGCGTTGATGACCAATCCTGTCCAACCAACAATTACGAGCGGATGAACTAGCAGCTGGGTTTGCTGGACAGTCGTTCCCAATACGGCCCTTGCCAAGAGACCTACAAGAACAGAGCCTTGAAGAACTTGGCTGGAAATCGGCCAGCCACCCCCACCTTGGCTCGTAAAGATTAGACCGAGGATCAGCGCTAGCAGGGAAAGACCACCACTAAACACAGGCCCCACGGCTGCAATATCAAACAGTTCCGTCCGGTTGCGCAGAATCGACTGCAATCGAAAATAAGCGCCATACCCTCCGAGTTCTGCTGAAGGCAAAAAGTAGGGCGGGCTGAGACGAGCTTGATAACGATCTGCCATCCAGCGATGGGCCAGTTCTCGTGATCCCAACAGAACCGCTAGGCCGATTGCTAGAGGCGCAGCTTCCTTCAGCCGTTCTGGCGCCAAGAGAATGTCGAAATTAGGATAGAGCTGCTCAGCACCCCGCACAAAACAGGTCCAAAGGGTAAAGCCAGCCAGCAGCACTGCTAGGAAATATTGAGCTGGCAAAACCTTTGGGGGTTCGCAAGCAGTACTAGGCAAGACGACAACCGCTGGGCGATCGCTGGGATCGTTAATCAAGAACAGTCGGTAGCGATCGTCGAGGCGCTCTTGCAACAACTGAGCCAAGCGGGGCTGCACAACGGTTGCTTCACCGCGCAGGTTGCCTTTGAAGATGGCGCCTTCTTGGTAGGGGATGGTTTCCGTTGCAAAAAAGGTATCTACCCCGAAGATGCCTTTGATTTGCTGAAGGTCATCAGCAGGGAGAGGATGCGGCTGACCATCACCTTCCAGAGTGTCAGCCTCTGAGTCAGGCGATCGATCGGGTGCCATCGCAGCATTACGAGCAGCCATCGCTGCCAAGCGATCGCGCAGCTGAGCTTGAACCTCAGGATCTTGGCTAAGTTGACGAATTTGTCGGCCGAGCAAGATGTAAACGACAGTCGTGCTCACCAACAAAACGAGCACAACAGTGAGACGTAAGTAGATGCCGAACAGCGAGAGGCCAAAAAAGATCAGCCAAGGGGAGACCAGCGCCAGTGACTGAAGACTCGCTAAGGTTCCTAATCGGCCGAGGCCACGCCGTCGCCAAAAGCCCCAGCCAATCAGTGCGATCGCGCCCACAAGCAGCAGGATCGGCGTGGCATTTTCGAGCGGCATGCAAGCTCTCCTAGGCAATAACAGTCCTAGTCCTGAGTCGACTAGGCTTTTGCCCAATCTACCGAAGTGCTGTGGCCGATGCAGTTAGGGCCGCGCGCAGCTGGCCTTGATGTTGATTAAGTAGGTCGGCAGCGCTTGCAGGATCTACGCCAGTCCAATGCTGCAGCAGAGCTTGTTTGACCGATCGCCCATTCGCCTCGAGCAATCTGGCAGCCTGCTGGCGATCGACTCCGAGGAGGTCTGACAAAATCCGTAGCGCCCGATCTTCTAACTTGCGATTGGTGACCGCGACATCGACCATGCGATTACCGTAGACCTTGCCGATTCGAACCATCGCTCCCGTTGAAATTTGGTTGAGCACCATCTTGGTGACAGTGCCCGCTTTAAGGCGGGTTGAGCCTGAAAGTAACTCGGGGCCAACAGGAACGCGAATATCAACATCGACGGCGATCGCTACTTGATCAGCAGGGACACAAGCGAGAAAGCCTGTCTTGGCACCGGCTGCCCGAGCAGCTGCTAACGCTCCATGGACATAGGGCGTTGTACCGCCTGCCGTGATCCCCACGATGAAATCACGAGGGCCAATCTGGTGTTCTGCGATCGCGGCTGCACCATCTTCTGCTCGATCTTCTAACCCTTCGGAACTGCGAAACATGGCAGCAGGGCCGCCGGCCAAAATGCCTTGGACTTGTTCGGGATCACTGCAAAACGTCGGCGGACATTCGGCGGCATCCAAGACGCCTAGACGCCCACTGGTGCCAGCCCCGATGTAGAACAGTCGTCCCCCAAGGGCGATCGCTTGTGCTGCGTATTCAATGGCTGCTGCGATCGCTTCACGAGCCTGAGCAACAGCTGTCAAGCAGTACTGATCTTCGCGGGTGAATAGATCAACGAATTCAAGCGGCGACAACTGATCGAGATTTTGACTCGCTGGATTGGCCTGCTCTGTCAGTAGATGGCCGCGATCGCTCAGGGATGGATCCATTTACAGCAAGCCTTCTAGACGGCGACGCAATGCTTCGAGATCGCTAGCGGGCAAAGAGTCCGCTTCTTCATCCGCAATATCTGCCGGACGACCGTCCTCAGACCAATCGGTTTCCTCTCGATTCAGTTCGGGCGGCGCTAGCAGCAGACGCTCAAAGTCATTGCTAGGCCGGAAATCGCGGGGGATTAGCTGCGGCTGGTAAGGCGAGTCTTGGCAAAAAGCTTCGACTTCTTCGCGATCGATCGCTTCCACTGACGGGGCCTGAAAGTCCTGCGCTTCGAGCAGCATCGCGTAGCGCTGGGCGTCGTCTTCGTCTTCAAACATCAGGATGATGTTGTCATCCCCGATCGACAGCGAGTGGATCCCTTCGTTATCCGTGCCCGCGTTGTAGAGCAGAACGTAGACTTTCATCGGCGCCTGTGATCGCTGGCACCATCTTATTACCCTGATCCCGCAATCTCATGGGGCAGGGTTGCAGAGCTTTAACGGGCTTGCTCGAGCGATCGCAACTGCTCATACAGCTTGCGTTCTTCAGGGCTGAGGCGGGTCGGCAGTTGGAGCTGAATCACCACAATTTGATCGCCGCGATCGCCACTGGACTTGCTGTAGCCTTTGCCGGCCAAGCGCAGGCGTTGTCCCGATCGCAAAGAGGCGGGCAACTTCATTTGGACTGGGCCGTCCAGAGTGGGAACGGCTACCTGACCACCGAGCACCGCCGTGGCTGGACTGACATTCAAGGTGTAGATCACGTCTGCACCTTGGATCTGGAAGTCTGACGCTTGCAATTGCACCCGCAGCAGTAAATCACCCCCTTGGATCCCCTGACCACGCAGACGCAGATACTCACCGGCTTGAATTCCAGCTGGAATATCCACTTCTAGCTGGCGGCCATCGTCTAGCTTGAGCAGTGCAGAGCCACCCTGTAGCGCCGTCTTGGGATCAACTTCCAGCGATCGCTCAAGATCCCGCGACAGAGCTGATGCAGTCGCAGCCGAGCGGCGGGCTGAACGGCGAGGCGATCGCTCAACAGTGCGACGACCCAATAATTCATCGACAAAAATGTCGAAGTCAGGGAAATCGCCGTAGTCATCGCTGCTTTCAGCTTCGGTAAAGCCTTGCTGTTGCCAGTAGCGGCTAAAGCGCTGATATTCGGCGCGGCGATCGGGATCCGAGAGGATCTCGTAGGCTTCGCTGATTTGCTTGAATCGCTCTTCAGCTTGGCGATCGCCTGGATTGAGATCGGGATGGCATTGACGAGCCAAACGACGAAATGCAGCTTTAATGTCTGCCTGATTCGCTGTCTGGGGAATCCCGAGCAGGGCGTAATAGTCGCGAAAATTTTGCATGGGTGGTGCTGATCGGGTCATCGCTGCCCTCTAGAACCACTCATCATCGTCATCATCCCAGCCGTCATTCCAGCGACGCCCGCTAGCTGGCTTAGCCGGTGGTTGACTGCGATCGCGCCGTGGCGGTTGTTCTTCTTCCCAAGTCGGTCGGCCGCGCCGTGGAGCAGGTTCCGGACGGACAGATCCATTGCCGCCATTGCGATCGCGCACTGGTTCACGGCGGCCAGCCGAGGTTTGTTCTTCCACCCAGCGCTCACCTCGATAGGGATCGCTGACGGGGCTGCGGCGATCGTCGTAACCGTAGCTGGGGGTACTGCGACGGCTACGATCCCATGGATCCGCATCCCAGCGATCGCCACCGCGATCATCCCAACTGCGCTCAAAATCGCGATCGCCATCCCCTCGCAGGCTGGCAAAGGTCTGCTTCAACGGTTCAAAGAAGCCTTCGCCTTCTTCATCACGCAGCCGAGCAGCTGTTTCTTGATTGAGGTCGAACAGTGCATCCTGCAATTCAGCTAAGGCTAAATCCAAACCGCGATCGTCTTGGCGTTCAAGGTAGTCCTTCAACTCGCGAATCGTACTTTCAATCCGGCGCCGCTTTGATTCCGCAAAGTAGAGGCCAAAGTCGAGGGAAATTTCCCGCAGGCGACGCTCCGATTGAGCGATTAGGGTTTGGGCACGATTACGCTTCTCAATCCGCGCTTTCAGTTGCCGATCTTGCTGGGCATAGAGTTCGGCATCCTTCATCATCCGCTTCACTTCTTCTTGTGACAGCGTGGATGCACCTTGAATGGTGACGGTTTGCTCCCGTCCGGTCGTCTTATCGAGCGCCGAGACTTGGAGGATGCCATTGGCATCGATGTCAAACGACACCTGCACCTGCGGCACCCCGCGTGGCGCCGGCGGAATACCCGTTAGCTTGAAGCGGCCAAGGGACTTATTGCCATCTGCCAGCTGGCGTTCGCCTTGGAGGATGTGAATTTCTACCATCGTCTGATTATTTTCAGCCGTGGAGAAAATGTCCGATCGCCGCACAGGAATGGCCGTATTGCGCGGGATTAGCTTCTTCATCACGCCGCCGATTGTTTCTAGCCCCAGCGACAGCGGCGTCACATCTAGCAGCAGGATGTCCTTGACTTCGCCAGCCAAAATACCGGCTTGGATCGCTGCCCCGATCGCGACGACTTCGTCGGGATTGACGTTCTGATTTGGCTCACGACCAATCAGCGATCGCACCAACTGCTGCACCATCGGCATGCGAGTTGAGCCACCCACCAGCACCACTTCATCGATGTCCTGGGGTTGCAAGCGCGCATCCTTCAAGGCCCGACGCAGCGGCCGCATCATGCGCTCCAGCAGGTCTTCGCAGAGCGCTTCAAATTCCGATCGCGTCAGTCGCGTTTCCAAATGCTTCGGTTCATCTTCTGTGGCAGTGATGAACGGCAGGTTGATATCGGTGACGCTGACGCCCGATAGCTCAATCTTGGCTTTCTCCGCTGCCTCAATCAGACGCTGCAGCGCTTGGCGATCGCGCCGCAGGTCAATCCCTTCTACTTCGAGGAACTGCTCAGCCAGCCAATCAACAATGCGGCGATCGAAGTCATTGCCACCGAGCTGGGTGTCGCCACTGGTGGCTTTGACCTCAAATACCCCGTTGCCAACCTTCAGCACCGACACGTCAAAAGTGCCGCCGCCCAAGTCGAAGACCAGAATGGTTTGGTTATCGCGGCGATCGAGTCCATAGGCCAGCGAAGCTGCCGTCGGTTCATTGAGAATCCGCTTAACTTCCAGCCCCGCAATCCGACCGGCATCCCGTGTCGCTTGGCGCTGGGAGTCATTGAAGTAAGCCGGCACCGTAATCACTGCACCCGTGACCGGCTCACCGAGATAGCGGCTGGCTTCTTCCGCCAGCTTGCGCAGAATCATTGCCGCTACTTCTTCCGGCGCAAATTCACGGCTGAGCTGGGGGCAAACAATCCGCACGTTGCCCTCCGGATCACGGCGCACCGTGTAGGGCACCCGTTTTGATTCGTCGGTCAGCTCATCGTAACGACGACCGATAAACCGCTTGATATTGGCAAAGGTATTGCGCGGATTGAGCACCAACTGACGGCGCGCTAACTCGCCCACCAAGCGCTCGCCGGTTTTGCTAACTCCCACTACAGAGGGGGTAGTTCGCACACCCTCAGCATTGGCGATCACCATCGGCTTGCCGCCTTCCATTACGGCAATAACGGAGTTCGTCGTTCCGAGGTCAATGCCTACGACTCGTCCCATGCTGTCTCAAACTAGGGTGGGGGCACGCCTTTCAAGCCAGTGGCCGAAAATGGCTGACCCATTCTAGCTTGCGGCCCTCCGCTCCTTGATAGGGAGATGAAGCACTGTCGATTTTGATGAAAACGGAGAGAGAGGGATTCGAACCCTCGTTAGAGTTACCCCTAAACAGCATTTCCAGTGCTGCGCCTTCAACCGCTCGGCCATCTCTCCAGGGGGCAAGAACTATTTAGTTGTCTCGCACAGACTTGATATCGTAGCAGAGAACTTCGGTCAAAACAGCAGTTGGCTGCCGGGAACTCTGCATGAGCGACACCTACACCGTCCGCATTCGCGATCGCCGTACCGATGAGGAGTTTACGGTGCAGGTTCCGCCCGATCGCTACATCCTGCAAACCGCCGAAGAACAGGGCTATGAATTGCCTTTTTCTTGCCGCAATGGGGCTTGTACAGCCTGTGCCGTGCGCGTTCTCGGTGGAGCGATCGAGCAAACCGAGGCAATGGGTCTGTCAGCACCGTTGCGTCAACACGGCTATGCCCTGCTCTGCGTCAGCTATCCGCGATCGGATGTGATTGTGGAAACCCAAGACGAAGACGAAGTCTACATGCTGCAGTTTGGTCGGTACTTTGGCCAAGGCAAAGTCAGCTTTGGTTTGCCCTTGGACGAGGAATAAGCAGTGGCAGCAATCAGCGATCGCCAGCTCCAGATTTGGTTGGATGTGGCGACAGAAGCGGCCTTGGCAGCAGGGGCTGAACTCGATCGCTTTTGGGGTCGGTTGACGCAGATCGAAGAGAAAGGACGCCCCGGCGACCTCCTAACAGAAGCTGATCGCGCAGCAGAAGCAGCAGTTCTTAGCGTTTTGGAACGTCATTGCCCTGAGCATGCCGTCCTTGCTGAGGAATCTGGTTGGTTAGGCGATCGCCAGCAGGAGTTTGCTTGGGCAGTCGATCCGTTGGATGGCACGACGAATTACGCCCACGGCTATCCCTTCTGCGGAACCTCGATCGCGCTGCTCTATCAAAATCAGCCGATCATCGGTGTCTTCTATGCGCCTTACCTAAAAGAGTTATTCCGCGCTGCTCAGGGATTGGGCGCCACCCTGAATCGGCAACCAATTCGTGTTTCCAAAGCTGAGACCTTGGCGAAATCTCTGCTCGTGACGGGTTTTGCCTATGATCGCTGCGAAGTTGAGGACAACAACTACGCCGAATTCTGTCGCCTGACCCATGTCACCCAAGGCGTACGGCGAGGCGGATCGGCAGCCTTGGATTTGTCCTATGTGGCCTGCGGGCGTTTGGATGGCTATTGGGAGCGCGGCCTCTCGCCCTGGGATCTGGCAGCGGGTGTAGTGCTAGTGCAGGAAGCAGGCGGACTCGTCACAGCCTACGATCGCAGCCCCTTTGACATTGCCAGTGGTCGAATTTTGGCCACGAATGGTCAGATTCACGCGGAGCTGAGCGAGACACTGTTGCAGATCAAACCGCTG
Organism: Synechococcus elongatus PCC 11801; assembly: GCF_003846445.2. Classification (NCBI taxonomy): domain Bacteria; kingdom Bacillati; phylum Cyanobacteriota; class Cyanophyceae; order Synechococcales; family Synechococcaceae; genus Synechococcus; species Synechococcus elongatus. The sequence continues at coordinate 1,788,009 of NZ_CP030139.2, forward strand.
CAATCGTTTTAATCACTGCAAGTATCAGCTTGGATGACAGCCAGCGATCGCTCTTTTCCTCACTCATCACAACCGGCGATCGCTACGCTAGGAAGAGTTTCGATCGCATCCATTTAGAGGCGTTGACATGGTCGCTGCTCAGCTTTCGGCACGGGAACTGTTCCGCGCTGCCTACGAAAATCGCTACACCTGGGATGCCAATTTTCCCGGCTATCGCGCCAACGTTACCTACAGCGATGGCAACCAGTCTTGGGAAGGCAGTGTGGAAGTCAGCGCTGACCTCAAGCCCAGCATCTCGGGCATTGAGGAGCCGGAAGTGGTCAAACTGATCCATGGTCAGCTGTTTGAAGTCGCCATTCACCGCGTCCGTCGGGGCTTTGAAGATACCCACGGCAAAAATGAGTTTGAATTCGGCAACAGCGATAACGACGGCACCGTTGAAATTCTGGTCAACGGCAAATCTGCTGGCGATCGCTACAAAGTGCGGGATAACGAAGTCGTGCTGGTCCATCGCCACATTCACGGCGTGGTCGTGACGATCAACACCTTCAGTACCCACAAAAGCGCCGAGGGCTACCTCTCGCATCGCTACGACTCGGTCTACCATGACCCGACGACTGGCGAGCAAAAAGGCGATCACAGTGAATTTGAAGACGAATACGTCACCGTTGGCGGCTATCAGTTGCTGAGTGCTCGCACGATTCGTTCGGCTTCAGGCACGATCAGCTTCCGCTTCAGCAATCTGGAATTGCTCACTCCCGCCGCGTAACAACGACTGATGACGGCTGCTTTTCAACCCCGATTTGCCTTCATTCAAGGGGCCAGTCGGGGCATTGGTCTCGCCTTAGTCGAGAATTTGCTGGCGCAACCGCAGATCGAGTGCGTCTTGGCGAGCAGCCGTCAGCCTGCCGAAAGTTCAGGGTTACAAGCTCTGCGGCAGCAGTATGGCGATCGCCTCCAGCTGATTCCTCTCGATTTAGCCGATGATCAGGCAATCGCGGCAGCAGCAGAGAAGGCGATCGCGATTGTGCCGCGCCTCGATTTGCTGGTGAATGCGTCGGGCTTTTTGCATGGCAACGGTCTTGGCCCCGAAAAACGGCTGGCACAGGTCAGTCGTGAGTTGTTGCTGCAGACCTTTACGACTAATACCTTTGGCCCAATCCTGATGGCGCAAGCCTTGGAGCCGCTGTTTAAGCACAAGGATCTGGCAGTCTTGGCGAACATTTCGGCGCGAGTCGGCAGCATCGGCGACAACCAACTAGGCGGCTGGTACAGCTATCGCGCCTCGAAATCTGCGCTGAACATGCTGACGCGTACCTTGGCGCTGGAATGGCAGCGACGCCATCCGAATGCGATCGTGGTTGCACTCCATCCGGGCACGACCGCCACTGATCTGTCAGCCCCCTTTCAAGCCAACGTTCCACCCGAAAAACTGTTCAGCCCCGATCGCACCGTACGTCAGCTGTTGGCTGTGATCAGCGGATTGACTCCGGCAGACAGCGGTAACTTTTTCGCCTGGGATGGCAGCCCAATTCCTTGGTAGCGATCGCCTAGATCACAATTTCGATTTCGTTGCCTTGGGCGGCCTGCCAACTACGGGCGTCGTAGTAGAGATCTGCGAGGCTGACTTGCCGTAAAGTCGCCTGCCATTGAGCATCCAAGCGCTGCCAAATCGCCCGCGACACCCAATCAGCCGCTTCTTCGGGAGCCAAAGGTTGGCGATCGCGATCGCTCAATTCACCAACAGCGGCCAGAATATCCGCCAGTGAAATTTTGGCAGCGGGTCGGGCTAGTTGATAGCCGCCACGCCGTCCCTTAGTCGCCGTCACTAGTCCAGCTTTGCAAAGCTCCACCAGCAGTTTTTCCAGCAGAGCTGGTGAAATATTTTGACGCTGAGCGATCGCCCGCATCGACACCGGCTCATCCTCCGATTGCAGGCAGAGATCGATCAGTGCCTTGAGGCTGTAGTGAGCGCGAACAGTCAATTTCATATCTTTAGGAGCTATATCATGCTTACTTACTGAAATGACCCAGACTGAGAAAATGCTGGCTTATGCCAGTAAGATAAACGGGAAAATCTGAGTCACTTGACTGAGCCAATCAATCAAAAACATCCCAGAAAAAACGTGGATCTTTTTAGATAATGGGCTAGTTTAGCTTCAGTCTCATATTGGTATTCAACTTTTTATGGTTTCATCTTCTTCCACGAAAACTAATCAGGATAAGGTCAGCGAGTCTTCTGCCCAGCCTCAAAATCCCAATCGGATTCGTGATCATCTTGCCAATGAACGCACCTACCTTGCTTGGATGCGAAGTGCCATTTCCTTGATGGGCTTTGGTATGCTCATTGTCCGACTCAGGATCTTGCGACCTCCCATTGCACCCCAAGCTCCAGGTAGCGCTTGGAAGCTAGGCTTAGCTTTCTCCATCGTTGGCTTACTGATGGTATTGCTATCAACACAACATTATTTTGGGGTGAGAGATGATATTGAACTCGATACCTATAATCCGCCTGATCGCTGGGTAATTCTCTCCAGTATTACGATCTTAATCCTCGGAATTGGTGTGATTTACTATATTTTTTCAGCGCCATTAGATACTCTAAATATGGTCATTTTTGAGTAGTAATAGCTGCCCTTAATGCAATAATCTAAGCCTTAAATAACTGTAGCTTTTATGACTGAGCAGCTACAGACCTAAGTCTTCTACTTATCTGAGTTAGGGCTGAAGCGGTTGACCAATCACCCACCATTCAATCGGCCCACGCTGATCTGGTTGTGTCACATCAAAACCACGCTCCACCCAGCCAGATGGCAGTTGTAGTCCATAGTCATGCGCCAGCGATCGCGGTGCGAGGGCATGGCGATCGCCGTAGAAGCTGCGGTAGTAGTCACGGCTGTAGAACAGCGTCACCTCGCTGTAGAACAGAGCCGGCCACTCAATCAGGCAGGCAACATGACAGTCAGCATCGGCAGACTGAGCTTGGGTGGCGAGGTTGGTGGCTGCCTGAATCAACGCCTGTAAACAGTGCGCCTGCAAGCGACGACTAGGATGATTGGCGAGGGAACTAATCACCGGTAACTTCCAGTTCCAAAAGCCACTATCGCCACAATCCTTAGGACTGGGCAGCGCCAGCGTTGCAAAGCGATCGGCCCAGCGATCCAGCGATCGCAGCCGTCGAGGAATGCCCCGCAATTTGCGCCGCTGAGCAAAATTTAGTTGTCGCATGGACTCCTGCCAGTTCTAGGAGCGAATCGGCGGCATTTCGTAGCCGAAGCGATTGGGATCAACTTCGTCCAGCTTCAGATCAGCCAGACCGTATTCCGCCCAGCGCTGCGTGACTTGCTCTGCGATCGCCGGATCTGATCGCAAGGGTTCACCCCACTGGTGATCCGTTTCAGGGTAAACCTTGGTTGTGGCGTCGATCCCCATGCGGCTACCGAGCCCCAGCTTCGGACTGGCAAAGTCGAGGGTGTCGAAGGGCGTTTCCGGCAGGATGAAAACGTCACGCTCTGGATCAACTTTGGAGGTCACTGCCCAAATCACTTGGCGCGGATCGCGGATGTTGATCTCGCGATCGACGACGATCACAAACTTCGTGTAGGTGAACTGCGGTAGTGCACTCCAGAATGCCAGAGCAGCGCGGCGAGCTTGCCCTGGATAGGCTTTGTCGATGCTAATCACCGCCGCCTTATAGCTCAAAGCTTCCATCGGTAGGAAGAAATCGACGATTTCTGGCACTTGCTGGCGCAGGATCGGCGTGTAGATGCGATTCAACGCGATCGCCATCATCGCCTCTTCCTTGGGCGGGCGACCGCTGAAGGTCGTCAGATAGATCGGGTCGCGCCGGTGGGTCAAGCAGTGGAAGCGCACCAGCGGCGAATCTTCGACCACACCGTAGTAGCCCATGTGATCGCCAAAAGGCCCGTCCGGCAGTACTTCCCCTGGGTTAATCGTGCCTTCCAGAACAATTTCAGAATCCGCTGGCACTTCCAGATCGACGGTTTTGCACTTGGCCAAATGGACGCCGCTGCCGCCGTAGAGCCCGGCGAATAGCCATTCCGACAGATCCACAGGGATCGGTGTTGCTGCCGCCATCAGGATTAGTGGATCCACCCCAAGCGCGATCGCAACTTCTAACTTTTGGCCGCGCTCCGCTGCTTTGCGCAGGTGCCGTGCCCCACCCCGCACCGACAGCCAATGCACAGTCATTGTGTTGACTGACTGCTGCTGGAGCCGGTAGACGCCCACGTTCGGTGTCCCCGTCTCAGGATCCTTCGTGATCACCAAGCCAAGAGTGATGATTTTGCCCGCATCACCGGGATAGGGCCGAATCATCGGAATGCGATCGAGGTTGACCTCATCCCCCTTCAGCACGACTTGATGGCAGGGCGGCAATAGATCTCGCTGGGGTTTGGCACGCACCAAGCTGAAGAGCACTTTGCCAAATTCCACCGCCTGCGAAATTTTCTTCGGTGGCTTCGGTTGCTGGAGCATGCCGAGCTTGCGACCCAAGTCTTCGAGCTGCTGGGGCTGCTCCAAGTTCATTGCCCAGCAAACCCGCTCCACCGTGCCCAGTAAATTGACCGCCACAGGCCAATCCGTGCCTTTGACGTTTTCGAACAGCAGTGCTGGCCCGCCCGCTGCCAAGAGACGATTGGAAATTTCAGCAATTTCCAAGTCAGAGTCGACCGGCGCTGTAATCCGGCGTAGCTGGCCACGTTCTTCAAGCAACTTGAGAAATCCGCGTAAATCTCTCGGCATATCAAGTCCTGGGCATCTCTGACCATTATTGGCAGCTTCATCCCATGGAGGGTGGAGGCGATCGCATGACCGGTGTGTCAATCATCAAACTTGAGGATTCGTTGGAGCAGACCGAGGCAGATGTCAGAGAATAGAGAGCATCTCTGTCGCCAAGTCTGCTGTGAAGCTGTTTTACTTCCACACTCCCGAACTGGTTCCCGCTACAGAAGCACCGGATTGCGCGATCGCGATCGATGTGCTGCGAGCCACATCGACCATCGCCACAGCCCTGAATGCCGGGGCAGAAGCGGTTCAGGTCTTCAGCGATCTCGATGCCCTGCGAACTGAGAGTGAGGCTTGGCCAGCCGATCGTCGCCTCCGAGCCGGAGAGCGTGGCGGCAAGCAAGTGGAAGGCTTTGATTTTGGCAACTCGCCGCTGGAAGTCACCCCTGAACGCTTTCGCGATCGCCGACTGTTTATCAGCACCACCAACGGCACGCGATCGCTGACACGCATCCAACAAGCCAAGACAGTGATTGCGGCTGCCTTAGTCAATCGACAGGCAGTCGTTGATTTTTTGAAGCAAGAACAACCGGAAACGGTTTGGATTGTGGGCTCCGGCTGGGAAGGCAGCTATGCACTAGAAGACAGCGTCTGTGCTGGAGCGATCGCTGCTCCCTTGCAATCGCAGATTCAGCTTGGCAATGACGAAATGTTGGCCGCGATCGCGCTCTACCAACGCTGGGAGCACAATCTCTACGGCCTACTCTGCCAAGCTAGCCACGGCCAACGCTTGCTACGACTGAAATGCGAGGCAGACCTAGACTATTGCAGTCGGGTGGATATTTTGCAGGTGCTGCCTAAACAACGAGAGCCTGGCGTTTTGATGGCTGCTCCTCGTGCCAGCACGGTCCAAGCACAAACCAGCGTCGCCTGAGTCACGGGCGATCGCCCACTCCATTAGCGATCACCTTGAACACTCAATACTTTTACGATAATCAATTCCAGTTTTCTTTGATTAAACATACTAGAGCAAGATGAAACAAAAGTAGGCAATCATTTTTTGTTGCAGAGAATTAATGAATAAAAGTCTCATAATCTGGAAGGAAAAATTTTAGTCTTTCTGCGAGTCAGTATCCTGCACAGAAACTGGGGATTAATCCAGCTGTTAGGGACTGGCAATGAACAAGCTGCCAGCAATATTTCACACGCAGATAGAGACAGGATTTACGATTGTTGAAACTATTACAGCTTTGACAATTAGCACGATTGTCGCAGCTGTTTCTTTCCCGTCGCTCGCTGGCTTTTGGGGCGACTATGCCACGCGACTGGCTCAAACAAATGCTCATGCCCAGCTACTGATTCTGAAGCGAGAAGCACAAAGAACAAATCGCACCTGTCAAGTGACATTTTCCGGTAATCAGGCAACCGTCAATCCCGCAGATTGCCTAGTCAGTATGGGGCGATCGCTCAGTGATTCTGGCTGGGGTTCTGATCTAGGGGTGACCGTCAGCGGCACGCTCAGCAGCGTCACATTTTCACCCTTAGCAACCATCACACCCAGCAGCAATGGCACCTTACGGTTTGGTCATGCTTGGACAAACACCACCCGCTGCTTAGTCCTTTCACAACCCCTTGGCGTCATCCGCCTCGGCACGATTCAGCAAAATGCCTGTGTCAAGGATGGTCGCTCGTGAGACAAAAACAGCACCATCTCACAACAGCCACCGCTGGTTTTACCGTTGCCGAATTACTGGTTGGTAGCGTTCTTGGATTCATAGTTATTTTGGCAGGTGGCTTTGTCCTCAGCACCAACTTAAGCACCGATCGCCGAGTCGCTGAGCTCTCCAAGCAACGGAATCAACTGAATCTGGCGCTGGAATTTATCAGTAGTGAAATCCGGCGATCGCGCCGCATTGTTCTCAATACTGATCTCACCGCTTCAACGCAATGTAGCAATAGTAATCGTCAGCCGATTTTGAGTTTAGAAGTCCCGAAAGAAAGCGGAGGCTTTCATACAATTACTTATGCTGTTCAACCAATCGCATCCAATCATATCTGGCAAGGTCCCCATGCCATCTATCGCTGTGGCCCAAGCTTTACCAGTGATGGTCGTTACACCGAGAATTCCAGCCAGCAGGCAGATGTTCTGCTTGATGGCATTGCAAGTCAAGCCGATCTCAATGCAGCAGTAGAAGCCTGCGCAGAACTAGCAACGACTCGCAGATCTAGCCATACAGCCGCTGTCCATGCAGAGCTGTTGGAATCACAGCGACTGGCATCCCTGCTAATCGGTCTGGTGGTTTATCCCAACCGCGGTGAGCAACAGGTGATCTGTGACAGTCGACTCGTCACACCGCGATCGTGACCTGCGGACGGGTAATTAGCTTAAGCTGACTGATGATCTGATCGGCAATCAACGAGCAGTTAGTTCTTGGTAGCGTTGTTGTAAATCGGAGATGCGATAGAGCGCATCAAAAATTAGACCTTCTTTGGCATAGAGTTCAGCACCACCCTGCTGACGGTCGACCAAGGACAACACACGATCGACCACGTAGCCAGCATCTCGGAGGCGAGCAACTGCTTTCAAAGCCGAGCCGCCCGTCGTAACCACGTCTTCCAGAACAGCGATCGCCGTCCCTGCTGGTAGTTCTGGGCCTTCAATATAAGCTTGCGTGCCGTGTCCTTTCGCTTCTTTGCGGACAATCAATGGGGTTAACTGACGCCCTTCATAAGCCGCAACCACACTGACCGCCGTCACGATTGGATCAGCACCCAACGTTAGCCCAGCCACCGCCGTAATTTCTTGTGGAAGACGAGCAGCTAGCAAACGTCCAACAGCTACCGCTCCTTGGGGATGCAGCGTCACTTGCTTACCGTTGATGTAGTAAGTGCTGCGCTGACCCGAAGACAGCAGAAAGTCTCCTTCGCGATAGGCACGATCGCAGAGCAAGTCGAGCAGTAAATCGTGGAGTCGAGATAAATCTGCTTGAACAGCCCAGCTAGGATCGGAGATCAGCATCATTGCCTCGAAGGGATCAGCAGTTGTTGATTTTATCGGCTAAGACTTTTCTTTTCCCTCTGGCAAAATGCGAGAAGCCTTCTAAGCTAGAGGCAAAGCTCTATGGCGGTGTGCAGTGTGATGGCTCAGTTGCGTTCCTGTTCTCGAACTCTGGCGCTACTCAGCACCGTCTTGCTGGGCGCGATCGTGGCACCAGTCAGCCAAGCGCAAACAGCACCGGAAACCGTGACTCCGCCGGCGGTGGTTCCCCCAGGGGCGCTGCCCGTTCCCCTCGATGATGCTTTTAACCGGGCTTATTTTTGGGTTTCTCCCAACTACTTCAATGGCACCAACCTGTGGTGGAACGTCAACGATATTTTGGGCTTCGGCGGCTTCCCAGAGGATCGTATTCGTCGGGATGGCGCTGCTGTCAATGATCTGACCCGTTGGGGCCAAGATCGACAAACATCTGACGATCCGGTCTTGCGGGTAGCCGATGCGAACAATCCCTTCGATACTTCGCTGTCGCTCCTACCGCAGCCGATCGCCGAACCTACACCGGTAGTTCCGGTCTTTCAGCCTGCCTCTGTTTTCCAGCAGCCACTTCCCCCACCGCCAGTGCGTGGCTTGTTCTAGGGATGGGGCGATCGCTTGACTGGAATCAGTCTGTGGAGTCGGAATCCAGGGTGCAGGAGTTGAACCCGCCTAAAGCGAATTATGAGTTCGCTGCCTAATCCGCTCGGCCAACCCTGGAGATTTCGCTACCATACTAGCGGTCAACGCTCTACAAATCACAGGATTTTTTGCTTGGGCCACGTTGCCCCACGATCGCCCATGGGACGCCAGCACGGCCTACCCCCCAACAGTCAGTTGTTGTTGGTGATTGGTAGTGTCGGTGTTGTAGCGGGTGCCCTTTTGGGCTGGATGATTGGCCAACGATCGCTGGCAGGAGTACGCGCCCCTGAGACAGCTCCGTTAGCAACCCGCGTTTTGCCCGCTACCGAAGCCGCAAATTTTCTATCCGAGGAAGCGATCCTCAAGCGGATCCAAGCGCTGCAGCAGTCCCAACGCAATACCACCGCTGATCGCGAGCCTGCCGATACCACGGGCGATCGCAGTGCAACCACACCTCGGCCTGGCGAATTGCTGCTAACGCTGGAAACTGTGGAGCGGAGGAATGGGCAACTCCGCCTGCAAGTTCGCTTAGAGCCTGCTGATGATCGACCGGTCGATTTGCTGGCGGGTCGGTTCGAGCTGATGAATCGTCAAGGGAACCGTGCACCCCTAGCAGCAACTTTACCGGCTCAGCTCGATCGCGCTAACGCCCCTTTGACCTTGGAACTGACCACTGCTGAAAGCCTGATGGAAGGTTCCCTGCTCGGGTTGACCTTGCACTGGCTGGGGAGCCCTAGCAGCAGCGTGCCGGTACCGTTACCGGCGTTGAATGAATAGCCGGTTATGGATCCTCTGCCTGCTTCTGCTTTAACCGTTGCGATCGCTTCCAGTCCCGATCTACCACTCAGCGCTTGGCTGTGGCGGGGTGCAACGATTGCTCTGTTGATTGCGATCAATGCCTTTTTCGTGACTGCGGAATTCGCGATCGTCTATGTGCGGCGATCGCGGATCAATCAACTCGCCCAAGAAGGCGATGTTCCGGCCCGCATGGTCGAACGGCTACAGCGGAGTATTGACCGACTCCTCTCAACAACGCAGCTTGGAATCACGCTGGCAAGCTTAGCCCTCGGATGGGTCGGGGAATCCACGATCGCTATCCTGATTCGGCAGGCCCTCGATCAACTGCCACTGCCAGCAATCGGGCCTGAACCCCTCAGTCATGTTCTCGCCATTCCCTTAGCGTTTGCCCTGCTGGTCTATCTGCAGATCGTGTTGGGTGAACTCTGCCCCAAGGCGGTAGCGCTGATCTATCCCGAGCAAATGGCACGACTGCTGGGGCCGCCTAGTATTGCGATCGCCCAAATCTTCGCGCCCGTCATCAGTTTGTTGAACGGATCGACCCGCTGCTTGCTGGGCATCTTTGGCATCGACTATAGTCAACAGCGCTGGTACAGCAGCGTCACCCCCGAAGAGCTGCAATGGATCATTCGCTCTGCAGCCGAATCGACGGGTTTAGAAGCCGAGGAACGGCAGATTCTCAGCAATGTGATTGAGTTTGGCGAGATTACGGCGAGCGAAGTCATGGTGCCTCGGACTCGCATTGTCGCCCTCGAAGAAGAGGCCACATTCCACGACCTTTTGGCAGCAATTCAAAACTCTGGCCATGCCTGCTTCCCACTGATTGGTGACAGTCTCGATCAGGTCTTGGGATTGATCGACTTTCGCGCCTTGGCCGTACCGATGGCCAGTGGGGAGCTGAAACCAAGTAGTCCGATTAAGGCTTGGGTGCAACCCGTCCGCTTTGTTCCCGAAAATCTTTCCCTGAAGGAGTTACTCCCCCAAATGCAGCGATCGCCCCTCCCAATGGCGATCGTGGTTGATGAGTTTGGTGGCACCGAAGGGCTCGTCACCTTGCAGGATATCTTGGCTGAAATTCTGGGGAATGAAGAGCAAGATGCCGTCGACAGTGAACAATTTCGGCGAATTGATGAACAAACGGTACTGGTTCAGGCTCAAACAGACCTCGAAACCGTCAATGAGCGCTTAGGGCTCAATCTTCCCCTCGAAGAGGAATACAACACCTTGGGTGGATTTGTCGTAGCGCAGTTGCAGAAAATTCCCGAAGCTGGTGAAGGCTTTGATTACCAAAATTGTCAGATACGCGTGGCGCTCGCCGAAGGTCCACGGCTGGAGTTTATCGAAATTCGTCAGTTGCAATCGCCGGAACCCACAGCGTCCGATGAAGCAAAACCGCATGCTAACATCTGACTGTCTTAGCCGTGCCCTGCCTTGGAGCGGTTCTCGCTGGAGAAGTCTGGGATGAGTGCAGCTGCTGCGCAAGCCCTCAGCAAGCGGGTCAAGCCGATCCGTGTCGGCGTGATTGGCGTCGGTCACATGGGCCAACACCACGCCCGTGTCCTCAGCTTTTTGAAAGATGTTGAGCTGGTTGGAATCGCCGACGTGGATGTCGAGCGAGGCCTGGAAACGGCCAGCAACTACCGCATTCGCTACTTCGAAGACTATCGCGAGCTTTTAACGCTGGTCGACGCAGTCTGCATTGCGGTACCCACCAAACTGCATCATGAGGTAGGGATGACCTGTCTGAAGGCAGGCGTCCATGTGCTGATCGAAAAACCGATCGCTGCCAGCTTGGCGGAAGCAGAATCGCTGGTCAATGCGGCAGCAGAGGCAGAATGTATTCTGCAAGTCGGTCACATTGAGCGCTTTAATCCCGCCTTCCAAGAACTGAGCAAGGTACTCAAGACCGAGGAAATTTTGGCGTTGGAAGCCCATCGCATGAGTCCCTACGCTCAGCGAGCTAACGATGTCTCAGTCGTCTTGGATTTGATGATCCATGACATCGACTTGTTACTGGCCTTGGCCAATGCACCAGTCACCCAAGTCAGCGCGCGCGGCAGCAAGGCTTTGGGGTCTGAGCAACTTGACTATGTGACCGCGACCCTGAGTTTTGCTAACGGCATCATCGCCACCCTGACGGCCAGCAAAGTCACCCATCGCAAGATCCGCCGCATTGCGGCTCACTGCCGCAACTGCCTGACTGAAGCAGATTTCCTGAATAGTGAAATTCTGATTCACCGCCAAACAACTACCCATCTGTCGAGCGACTATGGCCAAGTGCTCTACCGCCAAGATGGACTGATTGAGAAAGTTTCAACCAGCAATATCGAACCGTTGCACGCTGAGCTGGAGCATTTCGTCAACTGTGTGCGTGGCGGCGACCAGCCCTCCGTTGGTGGTGAGCAGGCAATTAAAGCGCTGCGCCTAGCCCGCGAAATTGAAACGATGGCGCTGGATGGGCGACCTTGGCAAAGCGGGCGTGAGGCAGGAGTGGCCACAGAGATCACGCCAATTCTTCCCTAGGTCACTGTAGGGATGGCAACGGAAATTGAGCGCAAGTTCTTAGTTCGCCAAGATGGCTGGCGTGAGGGCGCAGTAGGAGTGACCTATCGTCAGGGTTATCTGCTGGCAGATGGCGATCGCACGATTCGAGTGCGGGTGGCGGGCGATCGCGGCTATCTGACGATCAAAGGACCCATGCAGGGCATCTCGCGATCGGAATACGAATATCCGATCCCCCTATCGGATGCCGAGGAAATGCTGTCTAACCTCTGCCAAGGGTTTGTGGTCGAGAAGCAGCGCTATCGCGTGGAGCATGCAGGGCACTGCTGGGAAGTTGATGAATTTCACGGCCAGAACCAAGGCCTGATCCTGGCGGAGATTGAACTTTCTGATCCCGACGAAGTCTTTGCAGTCCCTGACTGGATCGGTGACGAGGTCAGTCACGATCGCCGCTATGGCAATGCTCACCTGAGCTTTGCGCCCTACCGCACCTGGGACTCTAGCCTCAGCTAGTTCAGCGCTTCCGCGATCGCTTCCGCAATTTGACGATTGCCATCTTGCTGCCAAGGCAAGGCTTGTAGCGGCGGCTGAGGCGGATCTTTCAACACTGACCAATCGCCAGCGACACAAGCTTCGGGGCTGAGAATGGCATGGGGCGCGATCGCCTGTAGTCCTTGCAAGAGTAATTCCGCCTCGGCAAAACCAGCCCGTGTCAGAGAAGCGATCGGGGCTTGGACTCGGCAGGCTTCCGAGAAGGTGCCATAGCCTGGCTTACAAAACACCCAGTCGCAGAGGGGCATGAAGTCAACTGGGCGATAAAGCGGATCGAGAATCGTCCGCAAGTTTGGCAAATCCGGTGCCTGGCGATCGAAACAGAGAAATTGCCAATCCGGAAAAGCGTTCAGGGTGTCATAGGGAAATTGCTGTAACCCCAAGCCCCCAAAGGTGAGCAGGACGGTCTTGGCATCGGCACTCAGGTCAAACTGCTGACGCAAGTCTTGCTCGGAGAATTGCGGCGAACCGCCGGTTAATCCCACTGCTTCCTGCACGGGAAAACTCTGCATCGGCTCATGAAACGGCAGCCGAAACAGGCGATCGCAGTCTTTATAGAGATGCCGAATCCAGTCGACTGTGTCAGCAAAGGGTTGGCCCCAATCGGCATAGATAAAGTCCCAGCCAAAGTTGCCCATCATCCAACAGGGCACTTGGGCTTTGGCCGCGATCGCGATCGCCAGCGGTGGAATATCTGCAAGGACAAGCTGCACCTGCTCTTGGCGAAGATAGGCAGCTTCTTGCTCAATCAGACTGTCCTGATTTTGTCGCAGGCGCTGCAACCGCTCCCAGGTCGCTGTGCGATCGATTTGCAGACTGTCGGACTGAACAACACCCACATCGAAAGCGACGGGACGCTGCTCAAACTCACCCCCAAAGTACGACGCCAATAACCAGCGGGGTACTTGCGTGGCTACCGTGAACCGCACATCGGGTCGCAGGCGATGCAGCTCTGCCAAGACAGCAGCAGTCCGGGTGGCATGGCCAAACCCATGGTTGGTAATCGCAACGTAGAGATGGGGACGCTGCAGCATCAGCCGAATGTTGAACCGTTCCAACCCCAGAGGTAGCCCTGGGCATCAGCAAATTCAATGTAGATGCGATCAGAGGCGATGCCCAGTTCTGAGGCAATCTGGTCGCAGAACAAGCGGCTCATTTGCGCAGTCTGGGTCGGCTTCATTTGCCCAACACTTTTGATCTCGACATAACAAGCGGGATCAAAAGTGCCAGCAAAGGTCATCGGGATATTGGTTTCCAGCAGCGTCATCACATAGCGCTCAGGCTTCCCGAGTTGCTGCGCCAAGGTCGAAGACAGGGACTTTAATAGAGCCGTTGTCTGTTCGCTAGGCAGTGCAGCAATCGAAGTTTGCAATTTAATCAGCGGCATCAGAGCTAGTCGAGATCGCTAGACAAGATATCCTCGCAGGTCTTGGCACTGCTGTCGCACTGGCTGCACTTTTCGATGGCACGCAATTTAGAGCGGATGTATGCGGATCCTCCACTAGATGATGAGGCAGAGCTGATCGCACGATCTCTAGAATCCCTGCAAGACCGCGATCGCATGGGTCAGGTTTGGGGCTCCCGGCAGGCAATCCATCGCGATCGCGCCGCAGAGCAGCATCAAGTAGAAAATCGAGAATTTAAACAGCGATCGCGCCAGCGGTTGAGAATCCGGGGCTTGGCAAAGTAAGTGCGATCGCCGTAACAGTTCGGCGCCGAGCAGTAGCGCCGTCACGCTGTAGAAAGGTCCAGCCGCCTGTAACGGCCAAGCCAACGCCAACGTGACAGGCAGCAATAGCCACGAGTAGGCGTAAATTTGGCGAGCAGTGGCTAAATTCCCAGCCACGACAGGTAACATCGGCACCTTAACTGCTGCATAGTCATCGCGAATCATCAACGCCAAGGCCCAAAAATGGGGCGGCGTCCAGAGGCAAACAATGCCGAAGAGAATCCACGCCGGCCAAGCCAGCTCTCCTGTAATCGCAGCCCAGCCTACCAAGGGCGGAATCGCTCCGGCAGCCCCACCAATGACGATGTTCTGGGAACTATGGCGCTTGAGGCTATGGGTGTAGATGACAACGTAAAAAATGATTCCCGCTAGTGCCAGACCTGCGGCAAGCTGATTCGCTTGCCAATCCAACAGGATGAAAGACAAGGCTGCCAGTACGAGCGCAAAAACCCACGCTTCGATCGGTTGTACGCGTCCCGAGGGTAGCGGTCGCCAGCGTGTCCGTTCCATGATCGCGTCGATGTCGCGATCGTAGAGACAGTTGAGGGTGTTCGCGGCAGCGGCAGCAAAAGCTCCACCCACCAAAGTAGCGATCGCCAGTTGAGGATCCAGAGGTCCTTGAGCCGCTAGACCCATTCCTGCCGCGGTAGTGATCAGCAGGAGCAGGATGATTCGCGGCTTCGTGAGCTGCCAATAAGCCAGAAGCTGAGCAGCAATTTCCTCAAGCGGGAACCTCAGTCTGCTGTCGCTGCTTAACGTCATACATACTCTCCTCAGGGACAGATGACAGAGGGCTGAAATGTGCTCGGAAGCCAGAGCTGGCCAAGAAACCCAACAGAGCTGCCCCCACCATCTGGTGACCAACAGTCAAAGGTTCAATTTGCAGGTGCCAGTGATAGGTGCCCCAGCCCAAGAGCAATTGCAGGCTCAGTAAGCCCCCAAGCTGACTTGCCCAGCGGCGCTGACCCCACCACCAAGCCACACCTGCAAGGCAGGCAATCACAAGGGTCGTTGGCAAAACACCCCATAAGTGGCTTTGAAGAACGCCACATAACTGCGACCCAGCAAGGCACTGATGCACTGCCCAACGTGAGCCAACCAACGCACCCAACAAGCACTGGACATAAACTGCAATCGCAGCCAGCGCAATAAATGGAAGCGGTACAGCCGGCTCTGCAGTCATGGGCGATCGCGGCTGAAGTGCAGCTTTAAGTCCTAGCAAACTGACCAAGAACAACAGGGCAGTGCCGAGGTGAGCGGTCACGATATCAAAGCGCAACAGCTCCGTCACAGTCAGGGCACCAAGAGTCGCTTGCAGACCAATCAGCACCAGACAGCTCGTTGCAGCCCAAGGCCACCAGCTCGGTAGTTGCGATCGCGATCGCCAGCCAAGAACCACTAAAACCAATGTTCCAAGCCCCAAGCCAGCTGCATCAAGGCGATGAAACCACTCAAGAAACACCTGCAGGTTGAACTGCTGCCATGGCAGCCACGACCCATAGCAAAGAGGCCAGTCTGGACAAGCAAGGCCAGCATTCATGACACGGGTCGCTCCGCCAATGCCAATCAACAGCCAAGTGGCGATCGCCAAATGTCCGCACAAGCGCTTAAGTTGAGAGGCAATTGAGGTCGTCATACTCCTCACCTGATGTAGTCGAAGCCTAACGCTAAATCTTCAAAAAGATAGAGATCCTACGATTTTTCTCTGGCTAACTTACAAATAGTGACAAAACACGTATCGTTGTACACCAACGACAGGAGTGATCCCAAAGGAAATCGAAAAATATTGTCATCTTTAGTAAATGAATCCTCTGCCTAGCAAGGAACAGTCGTTAAGATTGGGGCACCTGCGCAGGAAGATTGGCCGTGGCAATTCCCAGCAATATTTTGACGCTTCTGGCAGGGGTTGCTATTACCTGCCTCAGTCTCTGGTATGGACAAAACCATGGCTTGCTGCCAACAGCAGCAGCGAATGACGCACCACTCGTCGATGGTTTGTTCAACACGATGATGACGATTGCAACTGGCCTCTTTTTGCTGGTTCAAGGGCTGATTTTTGTTACTCTTTGGCGCTTTCGTCGTCAGCCCAACGACGCGACAGATGCCGCACCGGTCCATGGCAATCTAGCGCTTGAAATTCTCTGGACAGGCATTCCTGTCGTGATTGTTTTAGGTCTTTCTGTCTATAGCTTTAGTGTTTACACCACGATGGGAGGACTTTCCGTTGGTCATGGCGGTGGTAGCCATATGGCGCATGCTCACCCCAGCTCTGCCGCGATCGCGGCAGAGCTTCCTAGTTCTACTGCGGAAGAGACAGCGGACATGCCACGAGTTTCAGCGGGACTTGGGACTCCTACAGCTCAACAACCCGATGTCACTGTCAATGTTAAAGGTCTCCAGTTTGCTTGGATTTTTAACTATCCCGACCAGAACATTATTGCGGGCGAATTACATTTGCCACTCGGCAAAAGTGTTCAGCTAGACATTGAGGCTCAAGATGTGATTCATGCCTTCTGGGTGCCGCAGTTTCGTCTCAAGCAAGATGCTATTCCCGGCGAGCAGACTCGACTGCAATTTACACCAACACAAGTGGGAACTTTTCCAATCATTTGTGCAGAGCTCTGCGGCAGCTATCACGGAGCCATGCGAAGCCAGGTGATTGTCGAGACACCAGAAGATTACGATCGCTGGATTCAATCACAAACAGCAACCGCCACTGTTCTACCCAGCCGGCTCGAAGAGGCAACGGCTGCTTTAGACCTTCAAGTTGCACCAGAACACATCCATCATCTCCATCAGCTTGCAGCTTCTCTCTAGGTATCAAGTCCAGCTTTTGGATTGTTTGTTGACTCTTTAGTTAAATTCATGACAACTACCACTTTTCTTCCCGATCAGTCTCCCGAAGAAATCAAAAGCAGTATTGGCTGGAGAGAATACTTTGGCTTCAGCACCGATCACAAAGTGATTGGGATTCAGTACCTCGTACTAACATTCATTTTCTATTTGATCGGAGGTGCACTCGCGACAGCTGTGCGGCTTGAGCTAGCAACCCCAACCGTCGATGTTGTCAGTAGAGAGCTATACAACCAACTTTTTACTGTCCATGCCACAGTCATGATCTTTCTCTGGATCGTGCCAGCAGGTAGCGGTGCCTTTGGGAACTATCTCATTCCCTTGTTAATCGGCGCACGCGACATGGCTTTCCCGAAGCTTAATGCTGTTGCTTTTTGGCTCCTGCCTCCAGCCGGAATTTTGCTAATTGCGAGTTTTCTGATTGAAGCTCCAAGTGCTGGTTGGACGTCCTATCCACCGCTGAGCTTAGTGAGCGGTAAAACGGGTGAAATGATTTGGATTCTCAGCGTCTTACTGCTGGGGACTTCCTCAATTCTGGGTGCGATTAATTTCGCTACCACGATCATCAAGATGCGTCGGCCCGGCTTAGGTTTAAATCAGATGCCCCTCTTTTGTTGGGCAATGCTATCCACATCCATCATGGCGATTTTATCAACGCCAGTTCTTGCAGGCGCATTGATTCTGCTTAGCTTTGATTTGATGGTGGGTACTAATTTCTTTAACCCTTCAGGCGGTGGTAATCCAGTCGTTTATCAGCATCTATTCTGGTTTTATTCTCATCCGGCCGTCTATATTATGATCCTGCCTGTTTTCGGCATGATTTCTGAGATTCTGCCGGTTCATGCACGCAAACCAATTTTTGGTTATCAAGCGATCGCCTATTCCAGTCTAGCGATTACCTTTTTGAGCCTAATTGTCTGGGCACACCATATGTTCACCAGCGGAACACCCCCCTGGTTGCGCATGTTTTTCATGATCGCCACCATGATCATTGCTGTTCCTACGGGCATCAAAGTTTTTAGTTGGCTGGCAACACTTTGGGGCGGTAAGCTCCAACTAACCAGCGCACTGCTGTTTGGTGTTGGCTTTATTTCGATGTTTGTTATCGGTGGCCTTAGCGGCATCATGCTCGCTTCAGTTCCGGTAGACATCCATGTCCACGACACCTATTTTGTTGTGGCTCATTTTCACTACGTTCTCTTTGGGGGTAGTGTCTTTGGCCTCTATGCAGGCATCTATCACTGGTTTCCTAAAATGACGGGTCGTCTGCTGAACGAAGGCTGGGGGAAAACCCACTTCTTTCTGACACTGATCGGTTTCAACCTCTGCTTCTTACCAATGCACTGGTTAGGTTTACAAGGCATGCCCCGCCGAGTTGCTGAATACGATCCTCAATTTGCAACCGTTAATCTCATTTGCTCAATCGGCTCATTTATTTTGGCTATCTCGACGATTCCCTTCCTAGTCAATGCCGTTTGGAGCTGGATTGCTGGTGCTAAGGCAGGGTCTAATCCTTGGGGTGGAATTACACCGGAATGGCTGACTAGTTCCCCCCCGCCCGTTGAGAATTGGGTGGGAGAAGCGCCATTAGTCACTAAACCCTATGGTTATGGCGATCGCAAAATTAGTCAGTCTTAAGCCCTACTTCACGCAATAAATCATCGGCATCTCTCATGACAACCACTCTTGAAGCTCCCAAGCATTCCCATTTAGAAGAGGCTCATCCCGATCATCGGATTTTTGGACTGATTCTCTTCTTAGTTGCAGAAGGGATGATCTTCTTAGGATTATTTGCTGCTTATTTAACGTTCCGTGCTGTCAATTCGCTACCACCGGAGCAAATGCCGGAGCTAGAGTTACTCGTTCCAGCTATCAACACAACCATTTTGATTAGTAGCAGCTTTGTAATTCATGGCGCTGAAGATGCAATCAAGAAAGACGATGTCAAGGGCGTGCAGCGGTATTTTGGCATTACAGCTCTAATGGGAGCTGTTTTTCTAGCTGGTCAGATCTATGAATATAGTCAGCTATCTTTTGGATTAAGAGATAACCTCTTTGCCAGCACTTTCTATGCACTCACTGGCTTCCACGGTTTGCACGTATTAGTCGGTTTGCTCGCAATTTTGGCAGTGCTTTGGCGATCGCGGCAACCCAATCATTACTCAGCTAAGCATCACTTTGGAATCGAAGCTGCTGAAATTTACTGGCACTTTGTTGATATTGTCTGGATTGTTTTGTTCGTATTACTTTATCTACTCTAATTAAAGTAGTCAGTGATTCTTTTTGAAAGGGCTAAATGCCTCTGAAAAAGGTGTCAGTTCATCATAGTAAATCTCTTCATCGACTTGAGGAGAAGCATTAACTTGTGGAAGATCATGATTACTATCCTGCCCCTTCCACTTTTGACTGAGGCGCAGGAGTTCTGGCTTGATGATTGACTCTACTAAATAATCAATCGTTTGTTTTTTAACCAAGCCAAATTTAACTAAGATTTGACCGAGTGGATGACCTCGATAGCTCGTTTTTTGGAGGCGTAGAGCTTTATCGAGATCTTCTCGCGAAATAATGCCGAGATCTAAAAGGTAATCCCCTAGTTGTTTACCCGGTTGAATCAGGTGATGCGATCGATATCGGAGGAAAAAATCAATGACTTTCCCTGAAACCCAACCATAGCTAACTAAAATCTCACCTAGTCGCTTGGCCGTTGGGTTGACATCACAGAACTGATCTTGTAGAGCTGCCTGTAGTTGACGTGTAGTCAAGAATCCACCAAGAACTAGATGCTCACCCAAAGCACGCCGGACAGACGCAGCTTGCTGTTCTTGAGAAGGCTGAGGTTGCGACTGTGCTGCAGCGGGTGACTGCTTCGGCTCACCTTCATGAGGGAAAGCTTGACCAAACGGTTGAGGCCCAAGACTCATTTTTGACACACGGTTGCAGTCTAGTGTTCTTAGTGTGCTGCCTTAAAGCCCAACTGTGTGGCACTCGACTCTACATATTCATAATCCTTTAAGAAAGGTTGCAGACAGTACAGCGACTGCCAATGATATGCAATCGCTAATTGTGCCAAAGGTGACCTTGGCTTGCTAGGTTGCAATCCATTATCCAAATCAAGATAGCTCGCTTTCTATCGATCCGGTGTCTGAGATCTATTTTGAGTAGTCAGCGTAATCTCATTGAGAAACTTGTGACTACAGGTGAGGCAGTTTCTCTGCGATCGCAGTTGTCAATCGCTGGGTAAGATCAGCAACCGTCAAACTCCCAAGATCACCCGTGGCTCGAGTCCGAATACTGAGACTGCCTGCTTCCGCTTCTTGAGCACCAACCACAGCCATGACAGGAATTTTCGCTTTCTCTGCATTGCGGATCAATTTGCCGAGGCGATCGCCACTTTGATCAACATGCACACGCACGCCCAAGGCTTGCAATTGACTCGCCACTTGGTTGCAATAATCCAGAACTGTTTCGGTCACTGGCAACAGGCGAATCTGCTCCGGTGCCAGCCAGAGAGGGAAATCGCCAGCATATTCCTCAATCAAAATGCCAATGAGCCGTTCCAATGAACCAAACGGCGCACGGTGAATCATCACAGGGCGCTGACGGCTTCCGTCTTCTGCCACGTATTCCAGATCAAAGCGCTCCGGCAAGTTGTAATCAACCTGAACCGTTCCTAGCTGCCACTCACGATCGAGCGCATCTTGGAAGATGAAATCGAGCTTCGGACCATAAAAAGCTGCTTCACCAACACCGATGAAGTAGTCCATACCGAGTGTGTCGGCTGCCGCCTTAATCGCAGACTCCGCTTTTTCCCAGACATCATCGGAGCCAATGTATTTGTCAGAGGCCGGATCGCGGAAGCTGAGGCGAGCTTTGAATTTTTTGAGGTTGAGCGCCTTGAAGACCGAAAGAATTAGATCAACGACGCTCAAAAACTCAGAAGCAAGTTGATCTGGACGAACAAACAAGTGAGAGTCGTCGACGGTAAAGCCGCGAACCCGTGTCAGACCACCGAGCTCACCCGACTGCTCGTAGCGATAGACCGTCCCAAACTCCGCAAACCGAATCGGTAGCTCACGGTAGGAGCGTAATTCGTTCTTGTAGATCTGAATGTGGAAGGGGCAGTTCATCGGTTTGAGGACAAACCCCTGCTCCAGCCCTCGAGCTTCATCGTCCTCAGCCATCAGCGGGAACATATCTTCGCGATAGTTCTGCCAGTGACCGGACACTTTGAAGAGGTCAACTCGAGCTAAGTGGGGCGTTACGACAGGCTGATAGCCCCGTTTTAACTGCTCTTGCTTGAGAAAGTCCTCAAGGGTCGATCGCAGGATCGTGCCTTTGGGCGTCCAGAGCGGCAGTCCCGGTCCCACTGGATCGGTAAACAGGAACAATCCCAACTCACGACCAAGCTTACGGTGATCGCGTTTGAGTGCTTCTTCCTTGCGGCGCTTGTACTCCGCCAGTTGCTCTGGTGTTTCCCAAGCGGTGCCGTAGATCCGCTGTAGCTGCGCTTTGGTTTCGTCGCCACGCCAGTAAGCACCTGCTACTGACTCCAGATCAAAAGCCTTGGGATTCAGTTCAGCCGTCGTTTCTACGTGAGGACCGGCACAGAGATCCCACCAGCGATCGCCCAAGTGGTAGAGCGTAATCGGTTCCGTCAATCCTTCAAGGATTTCCAGCTTATAGGGTTCACCTAAGGCTAAAATTCGCTGCTGAGCTTCTTCACGGCTGACTTCTTCGCAAATCACTGGCAGTTTTTGCTGGATGATCTTGGCCATCTCTTTTTTGATGGCCTTGAGATCAGCTTCAGTAAATGGCTCCGGCGTGTCGAAGTCGTAGTAAAAACCTGTCTCCGTCCAAGGGCCAATCGTGACCTGCGCCTTGGGAAAGAGCTTTTGCACTGCCATCGCCATCACATGCGACATCGTGTGTCGGATGCGCTTGAGTCGGTCTGACTCGCTGGTTTTGGGCAGGTGAATAGCTTCGGCAGACGGAGCAGATTGAACCATGAGGGGCACAAGAATCCAGTGACGCCCAATCAACAGGCAGGCGACTGTTCTATCCTACCGGCGCGATCGCCTCTCCCTGTCGCTCAAGACTCATCGGCTAGTTCTAGGACAACAGGGGTATGGTCGCTGGGCTTCTCCCAGCCGCGCGGCTCGCGATCGATGTAGCAGGCGATCGCCCGTGCCTTGGCTGATTCCGAGAGGTAGTGATGGTCAATTCGCCAGCCACGATTCCGCCGGAAACCGCCCGTGCGATAGTCCCACCAACTGAACTGATCGGCACCATCTTCAAATAGGCGGAACGCATCGACGAAGCCAAGGGAGAGCACCGACTGCCGCAACACTTCTCGTTCTGTTGGCGACGACATGATGTGCGTCTCTTTGCCCTTGGGGTCGTAAATATCGCGATCTTCCAGAGCAATGTTGAAATCGCCGCAGATGTGGATTTGGCTTTCGCGATCGCCCAGAGCCCTCAAATAACGCTGTAAGCAATCCAGCCAACGCAGCTTGTACTCGTATTTTTCGCTGCCAATTTCTGAGCCGTTGGGCACATAGAGGTTGATGATTCGCAGGCTACCGATGCGTCCAGAGATGACACGCTTCTGGTCATCCAAATCACCAACAGTTTCAGCAGCTAACACCGCACCAAAGCCAATCTGCACATCTTCTAAAGGTTGGCGACTGAGAATCGAGACACCGTTATAGGACTTTTGCCCTGAGATCGCGCAATGGTAGCCCAATTCCTGGAGCGGAACCAAGGGAAACTGCTCATCAACCACCTTTGTCTCTTGTAAGCAGACAACATCCACAGGCTGATCGGTAAGCCAACGTTGGAGATGTTCGAGACGACTGCGAATAGAGTTGACGTTCCAAGTGGCAATACGCATCACGATCGAGACAGAAGCAGGCCGCAGCTCAATCTATCGCGGTTTACCGTTTCCTGCGTCCGCTAGGATAAGAGCGTTATCTGACCGATTCTTGATGGTTATGAAGCGATCGCTAGCCTCTCTTCTCCTCGGCGGTTGCCTTGGCCTCTGCATCGCCCCCTTGGCTCAAGCCCAATTTGCTCCCGTTGGTAGCGGCACCACTTTTACCCCCAACAACGACCCGAGCAATCCGGCCAGTCGTCAGCCCAGCGATGCTTTTAGCATCTTCCAGCGGTTGCAGCAGGCAGCAGATGGAAATCCCAATTGGTCACTGCAAGAGCAAAGCCAAAACATTGACCGCGAGGCTGCACAATTTCGTCAGCAACAGCTCGAGCAAATGCGGCAGCGCAATACAGGTAACTCTTTCACACCAACCCCCTGAGAGCCAATCAGCCGTTTTGCGTTAGGGCTGTCTAGCAAGCGGTTGGACTCTTGATTAGGAACGGTTGATCGCAACCATTCACGCAAACGGGATCAATTCATTACGGGGCTGAGGATTAGGCAGAAATCAGCTATTCGTTTCAATTTCAGCCAAGATACCGAGATTTCCGAAGAGCGATGGCACACTACGACTAAGCTTTCGTGAGTTTTGCCCATGCGTCGCCCGCTCACTGCTCTTCTCTCGGGTCTGACTGTACTGCTAGCCAGTGCTGTTCCCGGCAAAGCAGCGGAAACCGTTACGCTCATCTACGGTCCTTGGAATCGGTCAGTTGAAGTTGCAGACCTGAAATATTTGGCAGAGACCGGCGAGGCTCGCGGCTTTCTCGGCACCATTTTGAAGCTGGGAAATCAAGATCCCAAGAAACTACAAGAGTTCCTGAACTTGAGCTTTCCTTTTAGCTTGGTGCAGGCGAGCGATCTGCTCTACAGCAGCCTGGGCACCGGTCTCCTCGATCGTGCTGGCACGATCATTGCGCCGCGCGTCTCTAATCAAGACGGTCGGCAGGCTTTGCGAGCCGCCATTCTGCTCTCGCTGGCACAAGATGGTCAGATCTCTCCAGTTGAGTTGCTCGACAATTACCCCACCGATATTCGTGTCAATGTCGATTCACTCCTCGGCTTGGTCGCTCAAATTGGCAACCTTGAGGAATTGATTCGATCGCTCGGTTCTGGCGGAAGCAGTAACTAAGTCTCAGACATCTCGCGATCGCCGGTCGACCGTTGGGACAGCAGGGGACTCAGCGTCACAACCTGACCAATTACTGCGATCGCGGGTGCTTGAAATTGACGTTCAGCTACGGCTGCAACAACAGTCTCGAGCGTGGCAAAGAGTTCTTCTTGTTCGGGTCGAGTTCCCCAGCGAATCAGTGCGATCGGCGTGGTGTCTGCCAATCCAGCCGATCGCAACTGCTGAACAATCAGGGCCAAATTATGTAGGCCCATATAAATCACAATTGTTTCGCTCCCGCGCGCGATCGCCTCCCAAGCAATGCTGGGGCGATACTTGCCAGCCATTTCATGACCGGTGACGAAAGTCACACTGGAGCTGCAATCGCGGTGAGTAATCGGAATGCCAGCATAGGCTGGCACCGCAACACCTGCCGTCACACCGGGAACAACTTCAACTGAAATTCCCGCTGCCTGGAGGTCGGCCATTTCCTCGCCACCCCGGCCAAAGACAAATGGATCGCCGCCCTTGAGACGCACAACCACTGCTTTTTGCTGGGCTTTTTCAATGAGTAATTGCGTGGTTTCTGTCTGCAGTAATGAGTGTTGTCCTCGCCGTTTTCCAGCGTGAATTTTTTCAGCAGCCGGATTGATCATTGCCAAGATTGCATCGCTGACTAAGGCGTCATAAATCACTACCTCAGCAGCTTCCAATAATGTCTTGCCTCGCAGGGTCAACAAGCCTGGATCACCAGGCCCTGCACCGACAAGATAAACTTTTCCTTTTGTATCAGAAGAAATCAGGGTCAAGGTCAGCAGTTAGTAGCAGATTTTCTCCCCAATTTCCCCAGGCTTCTGTGGAAAACGAGTAGGGGCCGAGGCTCGATTATCGCTGATCAAAACGTCAACTTGGAGCCACTGGGCGATCGCATCGAGAAACAGGGGCCACTGACTGAGGGGTGGGGCGAGGCAAGCAGTGGCATTGGCCGCTACACAAATATTTTGAACACTGTCATAGATCGGTCCTGGAAATAGCAAGAGTGGCAAGATGCGCTGGGGCTGAGTGTCCGCTAAGCGATCGCCCAAAAAGGGTTCAGCACGACAAAAGACGGGTGACCAACCAAACTCAGCCGCGAGTTGTTCGATCCGCTGGTTAGCAGCACTACGCCGGCTGCCATGGGCCAAGAGCCAAGTTTCGGTCTGGGGCTGAACTTGCGATCGCAACAGGTTTCGCAAACTACTCGACTCGCCCCAAGCGGCTTGGAGTTCCACAGGTAGGCGAAGTTGTTCTTGAGCAGTCGCCACTGCTGCTGGCAGATCTTCTGTCGTGTGAGTCCCCGCCAAGAGGAAAAGAGGATAAATCTGGACGGCGATCGTGCCTTGAGATTTCGCCTGCTGAGCCAACTGCACAATCTGCTCAGATAAGGGCGGATGCGGCCCCTCCAAAAAGGCGATCGCTGGTGCTGAACCAAGTCGAGGTGCTAGTTCAGTGGCGAGTTGCTGTAGAGCGATCGCTGACCGAGGATCTCGACTACCATGGGCCACCAGAATGCGAAGCGTACTCACAGGCAAAGTCTCAGATTGGAGGAGGGAAAGAGCACGGTAAACTGAGTCATGGCTTACTCTCTGCGAAGCGCGATCGTGCTTCGGTTGAGCCACTATCAATCCCTTCCACTCCAGAGTACTCGTGACCGCAACGTATCCGTCTGCCGCCCAACCTCAAAGCCGTGCCCACGGTTGGCCCGGACTGATCGAAGCCTATCGCGACTACTTGCCAGTCAGTGACACAACGCCGATCGTGACGCTGCACGAGGGTAATACCCCCTTGATTCCAGTGCCGACGATCGCTCGTGAAATTGGTCGTGGCGTTGAAGTATTTGTCAAATACGACGGTCTCAATCCCACCGGCAGCTTCAAGGACCGGGGGATGACAATGGCCATCACCAAAGCCAAAGAAGCGGGTGCCAAAGCGGTCATTTGCGCCAGTACGGGCAATACTTCGGCGGCTGCTGCTGCCTATGCTCGTCGTGGTGGATTGCGGGCCTTTGTGCTGATTCCGGATGGCTTTGTTGCCCAAGGCAAGCTAGCCCAAGCCCTGCTCTATGGTGCGGAAGTTCTGGCCATTAAAGGTAACTTCGATCGCGCTCTGGAAATTGTGCGAGAAGTTGCCAATCAGTATCCCGTCACGCTCGTCAACTCCCTTAACCCCTACCGACTCGAAGGCCAAAAAACAGCTGCTTTTGAGTTGATTGATGTTCTTGGTGAGGCTCCCGATTGGCTCTGCATTCCCATGGGCAATGCAGGCAATATCAGCGCCTATTGGATGGGCTTTCAGGAATACCACGCCAAAGGACTGAGCCAAAAATTACCGCGTATGATGGGCTTCCAAGCCGCTGGTTCAGCTCCCTTGGTAACAGGCTCAATTGTGCAATCACCCGACACGATCGCGACTGCAATTCGCATTGGGAATCCAGCAAACTGGCAGCGGGCATTGAAGGTTCATGAAGAGAGCAATGGTGCCTTTAATGCTGTCACCGATGCCGAAATATTGGATGCTTATCGCATGCTGGCTGGACAGGAAGGGATTTTCTGTGAGCCCGCCAGCGCAGCTTCTGTTGCAGGAATGCTGAAGTGCAAAGACGAAATTCCAGATGGCGCAACCATCGTCTGTGTCCTTACCGGCAATGGATTGAAAGACCCCAGCAGTGCAATTGAATTTAGCCATACTGATTTCAAAGCAGGAATTGAGCCAGATTTAGAGATTGTGGCTCACACTATGGGCTTTTAATTCCTGACTTTTTCCTAAGTGCATAGCAATTATTTTGCCCTGATTTATCGACAGAGTCAGGGCTTTTTTGTTTTCTAAAAGTATCAATAAAATATGCTCTATTTTCAGCGATTACTCTTGCATCACACGGGTCACGGCTTGCAATAAGTCTGCGGGAGTTTCCAGCAACCAATCCGGTCTCACAGCAGCTAGGCTACGACGATCGTTAAATCCCCACGTGACCGCGACAGCAATCAAACCCACCTGACGAGCCGCTTCAACATCGCGCGTTTCATCGCCGACATACATCACCGTAGCTGGCTGCCAGCCAGCCTGATAAATGAGCCGACTCAAGGCACGACGCTTGCTCAAAATGGGTGTTCCGGCCTGAACCACAGAAAACAGCGATCGCAAGCCTTGCCTTTGCAAAAAAGCTTCTACATTTTGCTGACTGTTAGAACTCAGAATCCCTAAGCAGAGCGATCGCGATCGCAGTTGCACCAGTAACTCTGCGATCCCTGGGAAAAGCTTCAAAGCCGGAAGGCAAGCACCAAGCTGACGCTGCACGCGCCGCAGCAAGCGCGCTTGCTGCCAAGGGGAAAGCCCTGCTCGGCGCACGATCGCCCGTGAGGACCACTGGCGCAGTTGCGCATAATCCCGTGCATCGATCGGCTTATAGCCAAAATCAGGAGCTTGGGCATTGGCAATCTCAACCACAGTTAGCAAAGAATCTACTAAAGTGCCATCAAAATCGAAAATAATCGCCTGTAAGGCCTGTGGATAACTCTGTGGATAACTCTGTGGATTTCTTGTGGAAAACCCCCTAAGTCTGTGGAGAAAGGGGATCCCTCTAAAGACCCCTGTGGAAAACCCCTTCAGTTTTTCCACAGCTTTTCCACAGAGGTCGATCGCTGAAAGCCTTGCTATAAAAGATTTCCAAGATCTTTTCCACATTTTCCACAGCCCCTATTACTACTGATCTAAAAATTAAAAAGAGATCCGATCCAGTAATCGCACGGTCAAAAGGCCTGTGGAAGAGCAGTGCTACGATGCTTTGGCAAGATTGCGATCAAGGGCTCGGGCAGCCTCCCCTCATGAAGTTGGTCTGTCGCCAAAACGAACTGAACACCAGTCTGTCGCTTGTTAGTCGTGCAGTGCCATCCCGCCCGAACCATCCGGTTCTCGCCAACGTCCTTTTGGCTGCTGACGCCGGTACGCAACGACTGAGCTTAACCGCCTTTGATCTCAGCCTTGGTATTCAAACCAGCTTTGCAGCTCAAATCGAGCGGAGCGGTGCGATCACTCTGCCTGCAAAGCTGCTCAACGACATCGTTTCACGCCTGCCCAACGATAGCGATGTCACGCTGGAAGAGCAGGAAACTGCGGCGACGCTATCGGTTGGCTCTGGCCAGTACCAAATGCGAGGCATTAGTGCTGACGAGTTTCCTGAACTCCCCCTCGTGCAAAGTCAGGAAGCACTGCAACTATCAGCCAGTGCTCTCATTGAGGGGCTACGCGGCACGCTTTTTGCAACGAGCAGTGATGAGACAAAGCAGGTTCTGACAGGGGTTCATCTCAAGGTGCAGCCCGATGGTCTGGAATTTGCTGCAACCGATGGCCATCGCTTAGCCGTGGTCAAAACCGAAAATGCAGCAGCAATCCCAGCGGCTGAGTTCGCTGTTACGGTGCCGT
The DNA here is from genome assembly GCF_003846445.2 of Synechococcus elongatus PCC 11801. Classification (NCBI taxonomy): domain Bacteria; kingdom Bacillati; phylum Cyanobacteriota; class Cyanophyceae; order Synechococcales; family Synechococcaceae; genus Synechococcus; species Synechococcus elongatus. The sequence continues at coordinate 1,816,357 of NZ_CP030139.2, forward strand.
CACGGGCGCTGCGGGACCTAGAACGGATGATCTCGATCCGCGGCAGTGATGAGGCGATCGCGCTCTATCACGACCAAGGCCAAATTGTCTTCCAATGGGGTGACCAGTACCTGACTAGTCGGACGCTGGATGGCCAGTATCCCAACTACGGCCAGCTGATTCCGCGTGAGTTTAACCGCAATGTCGCCGTCGATCGCAAACGGCTCTTGGCAGCCCTCGATCGCATTGCAGTCCTTGCTGATCAGCAGAACAATGCGATTCGGCTCAAGCTCGATCCTGAGAGCAATAGCTTAGCTCTGTCGGTTGATGCACAAGACGTAGGCAGTGGCCAAGAAGTGGTGCCCGCTGAAATCATTGGTGAGCCGCTAGAAATTGCCTTTAACGTGCGCTATCTCTCGGAAGGGCTCAAGGCGCTGGCAACCACGGATATTCAAATTCAGCTCAACAGCAACACCAGTCCAGTGGTACTCAGCCCTCTAGGCCCTGTCAAAATCACCTATCTGGTGATGCCGATTCAGTTGCGCAGCTAGAGTTGAGATCCTTCTTGTTGCAGCTTGGTGATGTCAGATCAGCCTGAGGAACTGCGGGTTAGCGACCTTCTCAATCGACAGGTCCTCGATCGCCAAACAACGGACGAGCACGGTCGCATCGATCGCGTTTGGATGCATCCGCCTGCCCATCGGGTCTTGGGATTCCTCTGCCGGCAAGGGCTGATTCGTGGTGAGTTTTCTGCCTTTCGCCTCGATCAGCTGCATGCCCTCGGCGACGATAGCGTTGTGCTGGAAGCAGCACCGCAGCCTGCGAATCCTGAAAAAATCGATCGCCTTGAATCACTGCTGCAGCACGAGGTTTGGACCGATGCAGGACTCCACCTCGGCAAAATCGTTGACTGTTGCTTCGATCGACAGACCGGCTACATTCGCTCCTATCTGGTCAGCCCCCACGGATGGCGGGGTGTCGCGGGCATGCTTTGGGATCTCGATCCAACCTTGGTGTTGAGCTATGGCCAAGAGCGGGTTCTGGTTGCAGAACTCGATCCTGAGGCATTGCCGGTCTATGACCTTGGGTTGGTGGAATCGGTCGCCGGGGCTGAACCGGACTATCGGCAACTATTGGGTGATCTTCGGCAGCGCGCCCGCCATTGGAAGCAGGAACTGAAGCTGCAGGTCAGCAAGGCGAAAGAACAAGCGCAGCAGGTACTTGCCCAAGTTCAAGAAGTGCGAGAGCAAGCCCAGCAGCCCTTGGATTGGGATGAGCCGCAGCCAACACCCCTGGCAGATCTCTCGGACAGCAGTGAAGACTGGGAGGCGGTCGATACTGCCCTACAGCCCCTGCCGGAACTAAGACCTAAATCAGCCGCGATCGCCCCTCCAGTAGAGCCCTTGATTCCCCCAGAGGCTTTGGACGACGACGACCCGTGGGTCTAACGCCGATACAATTAAGGACGACTTCTGCGGGAATTCCAAAGCCATGACGGCGATCTCCTCTGCTCCCTTTTCGGCCGATGAAATTGCTGCTGAGGGCATCAAACCCGAGGAGTACGATGCCATTGTCGAGCGGCTGGGCCGCCATCCCAACAAAGCCGAGCTGGGCATGTTTGGGGTGATGTGGTCGGAGCACTGCTGCTACAAAAACTCGCGACCGCTGCTTAGTCAATTCCCGACGGAAGGCCCGCGCATTCTTGTCGGTCCTGGTGAGAATGCCGGTGTCGTTGATCTAGGCGACGGCCTGCATCTCGCCTTCAAAGTCGAGTCGCACAATCACCCATCTGCTGTGGAGCCGTTTCAAGGAGCAGCGACAGGGGTTGGTGGCATTCTCCGCGATATTTTCACGATGGGAGCCCGCCCGATCGCGATTCTCAACTCCCTCCGCTTTGGTGACCTCGAGCAGCCCCGGACGCGGCGACTGTTCCACGGTGTGGTCTCAGGGATTAGTCACTACGGCAACTGTGTCGGTGTGCCAACAGTGGGCGGCGAAGTCGCCTTTGACCCGGCCTATAACGGCAATCCCTTGGTCAATGCCATGGCCTTGGGGCTGATGGAAACTGACGAGATTGTCAAAGCAGGCGCTTCGGGGATTGGTAATCCGGTGCTGTACGTCGGTTCGACCACGGGACGCGACGGCATGGGTGGGGCCAGCTTTGCCAGTGCTGAGCTGAGCGATGAGTCGATGGACGATCGCCCGGCGGTGCAAGTCGGCGATCCCTTCCTTGAAAAATCGCTGATTGAAGCTTGCTTGGAGGCCTTCAAAACCGGCGCTGTCGTTGCTGCGCAGGATATGGGCGCGGCAGGCCTGACCTGCTCAACGGCAGAAATGGCCGCTAAGGGCGGCGTGGGCGTCGAGCTGGATCTCGACCTGATTCCTGTGCGCGAAAGCGGCATGGTGCCCTACGAGTACCTGCTCTCGGAATCGCAGGAGCGGATGCTATTTGTGGCCGCGGCTGGTCGCGAGCAAGAGCTAGTCGACATCTTCCACCGCTGGGGGTTGCAAGCCGTTGTCGCCGGCAAGATTATTTCCGAGCCAATCGTGCGGATTTTCTGGCAAGGGGCGATCGCGGCGGAAATTCCGGCCACAGCGCTTTCCGACAATACGCCGATCTACCACCGGCAGCTCCCAGACGAGCCGCCCGCCTATGCCCAACAAGCTTGGCAATGGTCGGTGGATCAGCTTCCTGCTGCCACTGCGACAGGTTGTGGCGATCGCAGTTGGAATGATCTGCTGTTGACTCTGCTGGATAGCCCCACGATCGCTTCCAAGCGCTGGGTCTATCGCCAGTACGACCACCAAGTCCAGAACAACACGGTTGTCTTGCCGGGGGCGGCAGATGCCGCTGTGGTGCGGTTACGACCGCAGATGGGCGCTGCTGCGCTGAAAACGTCCAACAAGGGCGTGGCAGCCACCACGGACTGCAATGCTCGTTACTGCTACCTGCAGCCCTACGAGGGGGCAAAAGCGGCGGTTGCAGAGGCGGCCCGCAACCTCAGCTGTGTTGGTGCTGAACCGCTGGCCGTGACCGATAACCTCAACTTTGGCAGTCCTGAGAAGCCGATCGGTTATTGGCAGTTGGCTGAAGCGTGCCGTGGTTTGTCGGAAGCCTGCCGCGAATTTGCGACGCCGGTGACTGGCGGCAACGTCTCGCTCTATAACGAAACGCTGGACTCTGAAGGGCAACCGCAGCCGATTTACCCAACGCCGGTGGTTGGCATGGTGGGTTTGGTTCCCAACCTCGATCGCGTTTGTGGTCAAGGTTTCCAATCCGTTGGCGATCGCCTCTACCTGCTGGGTCTGCCAACACAAGCGACTGACGATCGCCTCAGCTTGGGGGGCAGTGAATATCTCGCGATCGCCCATCAAACGGTGGCAGGGATGCCGCCACGGGTGGACTTCGACCTAGAGCGGCGAGTGCAGGCTGTCTGTCGCCTGGGCATTCATCAAGGTTGGATTCGATCGGCCCACGACAGTGCTGAAGGCGGCTTGGCGGTGGCGATCGCTGAATCGGCGATTGCCGGTTCACTGGGCGCTCGGGTCAATTTGGGTGAACTGATCGGCCATCGCCCCGATTGGTTGCTGTTCGCCGAAGGCGGTGCTCGGATTCTTGTTTCTGTCAATCCGGCTAATGTTTCGGCTTGGGAAGCGGAACTACAGGCGCAAATCCCAGCTGCTTGGCAAGCAATCGGCACCGTTGCTGAAGCAGACGCTGGACTGGCAATTACTGCTGGAAATCAGCCGCTCATCCAGCTTTCAGTCGATCAGCTCCAGCAGACTTGGGGCGGGGCGATCGAACGTCGTTTGGCCAAAGACTAACCGCAAGGCTTAACTCATTGTTAAATTTGCATTAGCCGCTACAACGCTGGCCATCTTTTTGCCAATCAGGAGCTCTGCAAGGGCATGATCCCGACTCAGCCGCTGACCACCGATCTGGATTGCGATTTGGGTCTGGAGCGACCTGACCGTCCTGAAGAAGCCTGTGGGGTGTTTGCCCTCTATGCGCCGGGCGAAGAAGTGGCGCGCATGGCCTATTTCGGGCTGTACGCGCTCCAGCACCGGGGCCAAGAGTCGGCAGGGATTGCCGTCTTCGAGGGCGATCGCGTCATGCTCCACAAGGATATGGGGCTGGTCTCCCAGGTATTTGATCCGGAGATTCTGCAACAACTGCAAGGTAGCCTCGCGGTGGGGCACACCCGCTACTCCACCACGGGATCGAGCCGTATTGCCAATGCTCAACCAGCGCTACTCGAAACCCGCCTCGGGCCCGTCGCACTGGCCCACAACGGCAACTTGGTCAACACCGTAGAGCTGCGCCAAGAACTGCTATCCAAGAACCATGAACTGACGACCACCACCGATTCGGAGCTGATTGCTTTCGCGATCGCGGAAGCGGTGGCTGAAGGTCAAGACTGGCGCGGGGCGATCGAGTCCGCCTGTCGCCGTAGTCAAGGGGCTTTTAGCCTCACGATTGGCACTCCTGAAGCGCTCTACGGCACCCGCGATCCCAATGGCATCCGGCCGTTGGTGCTGGGCACGCTAGAGAGCCAAGGGCACACCCGCTATGTGCTTTCGTCAGAAACCTGCGGCCTCGACATCATCGGTGCGGACTATGTGCGCGATATCGCACCGGGCGAAATGGTGCGGATTACGGAAGCTGGCCTGGAAAGCTGGACTTGGGCAGAGGCGCCGCAGCCGAAGCTCTGCGTCTTTGAGATGATCTACTTCGCGCGGCCCGATAGCCTCTTCCATGGCGAGTCGCTCTATAGCTATCGCCGCCGCATTGGCCAACGCTTAGCCAAGGAAGCTCCGGCGGATGTCGACCTCGTGCTGGGTGTACCTGACTCCGGCATTCCCGCTGCGATCGGTTTTTCTGAAGCGCTCGGCATTCCTTATGCCGAAGGGTTGATCAAGAACCGCTACGTGGGGCGGACGTTTATTCAGCCCACCCAATCGATGCGGGAAACGGGTATTCGCATGAAGCTCAATCCGCTCAAGGATGTCTTGGCGGGTAAGCGGATCGCCATCATCGATGATTCGATCGTGCGGGGAACCACGAGTCGCAAGCTCGTCAAAGCCTTGCGGGATGCTGGCGCGACGGAAGTGCACATGCGCATTTCCTCCCCACCGGTAACCCATCCCTGCTTCTACGGCATTGACACGGATACCCAAGACCAGCTGATTGCGGCGACGCGATCGGTCAGTGAAATTACTGAGCAGATTGGTGTTGATTCTCTGGCTTACCTGACCGAACAGGGGATGTTGGAAGCAACCCAAGAGAGCATCGGTAACTTCTGCACCGCTTGCTTTAACGGTCGCTACCCGATCGCGATTCCAGAAGAGATCAAGCGATCGAAGCTGATGCTGGAAACCGTAACGGCCTAAGCCGATTACGGATATCTACAGGCGATCGCAGGTTTACTCTTTGAGTTCTTTCTGCGATCGCTGGTTTTGCCATGCGGCGTAAAAGAGCAACAGACTCAGCAGCACATAACCGATCGCCCATTCGCTGCCTGCACCCCAACCCAGCTGAATTACCGTGTCTGAGGCGATCCATTCGTAACTGTGAATCAGGCCGATCCAGCTCAGCAGGGCAGCAATCAAGCTACAGAGGGCAGCCCAGCCAAACTGACGTTCGATGATGTAGACCGTCATGGCTGCCAGCAACATGGCTGAGAAAATTTGCCCTTGTTCCAAGGCCAAGACTCCTGACAGGTAGAGGTCTTGGCGCTGAAACGGTTCGATCAAAGCAGCGCTAAAGGGTTTGTCCGCTGTACCTAAACCAGCAATGCGGAGACTCGTTTTAATCGTCTGAGCGCCCCAGGCGGCAATGCCGGGCATCAGCCCGACCACGACGGCGGGTGCATGGGCGATCGGCGTCGTCTGAAAACTTTGGGCACTGATCACAATGCCAATCCAGAGCACGATCGCCATGCCTGCATCGATCGGAATGAAGTAGGAAAGCAGGCCAATGGTACCGGTCAGGCAAATTACGCCCATGACCAAGCCATTCAGCCAGGAATAACCCACCTTGGCGCCTAAGGCTTTCCAGCCGGGATGACCGATGTAGATCGTGGTTGGGAAACAGGAGCCGCAGACTGCAGCCACTAACGTTCCGATGCCATTGGCAGCGAGACAGGGTTTGGTGGGATAGCGATCGCCCGCTGCTTCAGCACTTTCGAGGTTTTGCAGACTGCCGACCAAGTTGAACAGACCCATCGGCAGAATCACGCTCAGCTGCGAGAGCAAAATTGATCGCGATTCCCAAATTGCTGAGAGGTGCAGGCTGGGACCGTGCCAGCCAATCGGTTCCAACGCCAGGCCAAAGCTGTTGCTATCCCAGCGGGAAAGACCGGTGATCCAAGCCAAAGCAGTACCGAGAAGAACCGCGAGAAGGCCGCCCGGAATTGGGAATTTCATTCGACCAAAGTAGGTCAGCAAAATCACACCGAAGGGCACTAATCCCACGATCGGATGGGCGTAGGTCCGGAACAAAAAGCCCAGGGCAATAAAGGTGATTGCAATCCCGGCTAAGGTCGAAAGCAACGCAGCTCGCGGCAGCCAGCGTCGCAGCGGATCGCTCACCCAAGCGCCGAATAACTCAATCACCCCGGAGCCTAGGCAGGCGACTAATCCTGCGGACCAAGAGGCTTCGATAGCGGCCTCCTCTGAGAACCCCTGACTCAAGGCGGTGAGCTTGACCGGCAGCATCACCAAGAAGACGTAGGCAAACAGACTGACGGTGTTGATGCCGTAGGGAATCGCTGTGCGATCGCTTCTGTCTTCCTGCTCATCCAATCGGTAGGCCAGCCAGCTGTAGTAGACGTTGCCGACGATTAAGCTGAGAGCGATCGCGGGCAAAATCCGCTCGTAGACCAAGCTAGGCGGGTAGCCCAACAGGCCTTGGCACAGCCCAAGGATCAGCAGGATTTGAATCAGGTTATCGAGAGCAAGACCGAGAAAACCATCCAAGTCTTGTCCGACAAACCAGCGAGGGCGATCGCGACTGATCATCAGGAGTGAGGGCGCAACGACAAATACTGCCGCTCATTTTGCTGGCAAGTGCTGAGAACTGCAGCGTCTGCGCTAGCAATCTTCTAAATCTGGTGCAGAACTGGAGCGATTGTTGGTAGAGGGCTGTGAGGCGTGGAGCGATCGCCAGGCGGCTTTGACCCCTGCCGTTAAACTGCGAGTCGTGCGCTGAGCGTTAGTTGCTTGCTCCCGCACGCCCTGTAGCCCCGCGTCGAGTTGCTTGACCACGGAACCGGCACTGCGGACGCTTTCACTCATCTCATCCGTCAGTTCACTGACTTCTAAGCCCGTCAGCCGCATGGCTTCCAGCGTCGGCGGCAGTTCCCGAGCGAGCATATCCAACAGCCGCTGGGCACTCCGCGCTGTCCGCGCTAGTTCTTGCACGGCTGGAACTGCCACCCAGAGCAGCACCGACAGGCTAGCAGCGACGAATAGGAAGGAAATCCCCAGCCAAAAAATGGGCGTCATGAGGCCGACTGGTCGGGGCTAGAGGACTCACGCTCACTGACGGATTCCACCGCGATTGTCGTGGTTTGCCATTCCTGTTTGGCTGCTGCCACACCCGATCGCCAAGCCTGTTGGAGACGACCGCGCACAGTGCCCCAGCGATCGCCGGCTACAACTCCCAGCCGTTCCGCTTGTTCCTGTACCTTTTCTGCAACCTCAGCGGTGACCTCGGGCAGATGCTCTAAGGATTGCTGCAGAACAACGCGAGTCTCTTTGCCGCGCCGAGGAGCCGTCAGGAGCGCCGCGATCGCCCCAGCAGTTGCCCCCAGCAACACACCACTCCAAAACTTGTCGCGCGAAGAGGTCATTGGGCTGCCCGAGACTTTTTCGGTGGGGTGAACAGAGGAACCCACGGCTGCACGAGTCCCAGAAATTTCAGCAATAGTTGCCACTGCTGCCACAGTTGCCGCAGCCGTAGATATTGCCAACGACTTTGACTCACCTGATCCGCCGCCTGCTGTAAATCAGCCGGAGCTGCAGCCAGCACCGTACTGACCTGCCGATTGACCTGCCGCAGCTCTCGCCGCCACTGGCGCAGATTGCCGCGCAGACGCCAGACCTTGCCAGCCGCCCACAACAGCACCAGCGCCAGAATTCCGTTTGCGATCGCGATCGCCCAAGTCAGCACAGCCGAAGGCTCAAAAATGCTCCCTGCAATGATAGCGACCTTCTTCTGAGACCGCAGGCAAACTGCGATAATAAAAGGCTGTTTCAACAGCGGAGTGGATTGTCATGGGTCGCGCCAAGCGGGTGGTTCTGGCCTATTCAGGAGGCGTCGATACCTCGGTCTGTATTCCCTACCTCAAGCAAGAGTGGGGCGTCGAAGAGGTGATTACGCTGGCCGCTGACCTTGGTCAAGGCGATGAACTCGGACCGATCCGCCAGAAAGCCCTAGACTCGGGTGCAGTGGAATCGCTAGTGGTGGATGCTACCGCTGAGTTTGTCCGCGACTACGCTTTCCCAGCGATCCAAGCCAACTCCCTCTACGAAGGTCGCTATCCGCTCTCGACCGCGTTGGCCCGGCCGCTGATTGCCAAGCTCTTGGTGGAAGCGGCAGCGAAATATGGTGCTGACGCCGTTGCTCACGGTTGCACCGGTAAAGGCAATGACCAAGTGCGATTTGATGTCTCGATCGCCGCGCTCAATCCTGACCTGAAAGTGCTGGCACCGGCACGGGAATGGGGCATGAGCCGCGAGGAAACGATCGCCTACGGTGAGCGCTTCGGTATTCCGGCTCCCGTCAAAAAATCCTCGCCCTACAGCATCGATCGCAATCTCTTGGGTCGCAGCATCGAAGCTGGCCCACTCGAAGATCCGCTGCATGAGCCGCTGGAGGAGGTCTACGCCCTCACAAAAGCGATCGCCAATACTCCCGATGAACCGGCCTACATTGAGCTGGGCTTTGAGAAAGGGCTGCCAGTCACATTAAATGGACAAGCGCTGGAGCCCGTCGCGCTGATTCAGCAACTGAATGCGATCGCCGGTGAGCATGGCATTGGCCGGATCGACATGATCGAAAATCGCTTGGTCGGGATCAAGTCGCGGGAAATCTACGAAACCCCAGCTCTCTTGGTGCTGATTCAAGCCCACCAAGATCTGGAAAGCCTTGTCCTCACTGCCGATGTCAGCCAGTACAAACGCAGCATCGAAAACAGCTGGTCCAACTTGGTCTACAACGGCCTCTGGTACAGCCCGCTGAAAGCAGCACTGGATGCCTTCATTCAGCAAACGCAAGCCCGCGTCACCGGCACCGTTCGCCTCCGCCTGTTCAAAGGCAATTCCACTGTTGTGGGTCGCAGCTCCGAGCTGTCGCTCTACAGCCCCGACATGGCCACCTACGGTGCTGAAGATCGCTTCGACCACAAGGCAGCAGAAGGCTTCATTTACGTTTGGGGCATGCCGACTCGCATCTGGTCGCAAACCCAGAACCGCTAGGGCCAAGTCTTAACGCTTGACTAAATCGCGAGGGCTGAGAGCTAAGAAGCATCAGCCCCTTTTTTATTGCAAAAGTTCCCGAGAAGTGGTGCACCACCAGCGATCGCAACCTACAGCGAAGCGCGTTCCTGCCGTCGATGCAGCCACACTTGAGCGATGACGACAAGGGCCACGATCCCAAGCGCGAACAGCCCCAGTTGGGCGAGCCAGTGCATGATTTGTTCGAGCGGTACCACCTGTCCTAGGAAGTAGGCCAAACCGACCGTAATGCCGCCCCACAACACGGCTCCCATGGCGTTGTAGAGCAAAAACTTCTGATAGGGCATGCCAGCGATACCTGCAAGCGGCCCCGCAAAAATCCGCAGCAAGGCAATGAAGCGACCAAGAAAAACGGCTTGAGGGGCATTGCGACTGAAGCGATCGCGCACCGAGATCAGCTGCCCTTCGCTAAAGCGAAACCATTGGCCCATGCGATGCAACAGTGGCCAGCCGCCCCAGCGCCCTAGCCAGTAGCCACAACTGTCGCCGAGAATGGCACCGCCGATCGCGCAGGCTAAAACGCCGGACAGTCTGAGTTCTCCACTGCCTGCCAAAAAGCCTCCCACGACGGTGATTGTTTCACCGGGGAGTGGAATGCCCGCATTTTCTAGCAAGATCCCCAGAAAAACAGTCACATAACCGAAGCGGTGGGCTAGGTCTTGGACCGTTTCTAAGGAGAGCAATTCCAAGGGCATGGACACATCTGCGATCGCATGGCCTAGATCGTAGCGGACATAACAAATTTGCGGGGATCAATGGGATCCGAAATTTTGCCCAATGCCGAGCATCGGAGCGTTCACGATCCAAGCTGTGATGGCCTACGGCTGAGCTGAATAGTCTGAAACGTAATGCCGGAGCGGGAGCTGAACAGGTTGGCGAACGGGGGCTTCGGGCAGCAGTGGTGCTTCGGAATGTAGATGTGCTTGCAACCGCTGATTTTCTGCCTCTAAAAACTGAAGACGAGCCTGAAGCGGTTCCAGTCGCTCTTCAAATTTACGTTGGTAAATCTGGGGCAGTTGTAGCAGTTGATGTTCCAACTGTTGATTGCGGGCTTTGAGAGCTAGGTATTCCTGTTGCAAATGCTCTGTGCTGGTTTCGACTCGTTCAGGTTCACTGATTGGGACTGCCTCAGCTGCGGTTGCTTCAGGAGGCATCGCCTGACGATCGAGTTCCGTGTAGAGTTGGCGGGACAACTGCTGAATCAGTTGGTCGCGGAGCAAAATTTCTTCTTGGAGACGCTGCAGTTCGGCGTAGAGCTTCTCTGGTGGGGGTTCAGGGAATCGAGACATCGCAGCGATCGCCACTCCAACGGTCGAAGACGGCTGAAATTGTTGACCACTCTAGCACCTCGATCGAGGGGTCCCCAGAGGAGTCAGCCGACAAAAAAGCCTACTGTTATCAGTAGGCTCTGAGCTTCATACCAAACGTAAAGGTTCTATCAATTGTGGATGTCGACTAGGCTTCGACAGCAACCGGAGCCGGCGGACGGACTTCTTGTTTCACGGTCAGGAACCGCAAGACATCTTCACTTAACCGCAGAGCACGCTCTAGAGGCGCGATTTGTGAACCGTCACCGGTGTAGTTGATTTGGACGTAAATGCCTTCGCGCTGTTTATTAATCAGATACGCAAGGCGACGCTTACCGCGGTGTTGCGTATCCAAAACTTCTGCGCCCGCTTCGGTGAGCAGCGTTTGGTATTTGGCGATCGCTTGCTCAACCTGTTCCTCCGTCAGGTCTGCCCGGAGGATGTACATGGTCTCGTAGTAGAAGTCCTTCATCAGAACTAGTCCTTGTGGTCATGGGGCTCCAAATCTTCAGCCCATGGGTTGGGGTGAGTTTGAAGCAAGGATCTTTTAGCGTACCGAAAAATGGGGCTCTGCGATCGCCATGGTCGATAGTTCTGGGGGTACGGTTCCAGCGATCGCCTAGCGCCAGCCTTCTTGGAGGCCTAACAAAAGAGGGGTGAGCTGAAATCTAAAGGAAATATAAAGATATTTGCTGTCCAAACTGATCAGCTCACTGTTCAACCTGCCGCAAGTCCATGGGAGACTCCCGAGAATCGCATAGATGATTTAATGTGTACCTTCTTTTCCACTAACTACTATTGGAATTAAAGGACACTTAAAACTTAGGAATCAATCTCATGTCTGCCAACGCGTTGGATACTAAAGGCCAGCAGAGAGCTTTACGTCTTTCTAGTCTGCTCCAAGAGATTCGTGCCAACTTGGTTGGTCGCGCTCTACCGGCTCGAGCTGAAGTTCTAGTGCATGAAAGCTTATCGAAACGAAAGCTTTCTCGTTTACTAGGTGTTTCAGCCACGCTGATTAATAAATATGAGGGTAGCGAAATTGATCCTTGGGATATTCGCTGGAGTTTAATGCGCCGAATTTCTCGACTAGCAAATTTATCGCTTGAACAATTAGATGCTGTCCTGAGTGGTGAGGCAACAGCAGATGGTTTAGGCCAGCCAATTGATCAAGATCCTCACGATGTTTTGCTAGCACTGCGCCAACTAATTGAACAACTTGAAGTCCATATTCAAGCGAGGGATACGAGTGCAGAAGCAAACACCCCTGTTCCCTGGTTTGGGCGTTACTTGCGGACGCTGCTAGCTGATCAGGCCCAAGAATCGGGACAGAAGCTGGAAACGGTGATTCAGGCATTTATTCAAGCTTTGCCCAGTGTGGCGCCAGAGGATGCTCAAGCACTTCAAGCGGTCTTAGAGAGTAAGTCAGAGTTCACACGCCAGCAAATTCAAGAAAACTGTGCAGCGATCGCGACAGCATTGAGTGCAGTGATTGAAGTCCCTGTCACTCCTAGTCAGTTGCTAGCTATGCTTCCCGATCAATAACAGTTGCGATCGCCTTGTAGTGGTTGGTGTAAGAGATTGAATTCAGAGGATATGACGGCTACTGCTATACATCAACTTCAATCCTCCAACCATTGCAGCGGTCGCGATCAAAAATTGCACTAAGCTTACGGGTGAAACGATAATACTGGTGTTATAAAAAATTAGAATTACTCCCACAACCATAATTCCCCAGCCAATATTGCTGAGTTTTCCGGGTATAAAGACTAGCGCTAGAATGCCTGCTAAAAAGATAAGGACGGGAGTTGAAGCGGGAAATCCACCCCAATCGAAGCTTGAGCTTTTAGTTGTAAAAAAGATACTCTGACCTACTTGATAGATGCCGTAAATAACCAAGCCAATTCCTGCGAAGAGTTTCAAGAGCTCCATAACAATCCTGCTCAGGCTCAATTGTCAACTAGGACAGACATAGTCTGAAGTATAGTGGAACCCCTAGGCTGTTTTGGCTGACTTTAGATTGCTGCGCTGAGGTCAGAATCTGGTGCGATTGCTCATTAGGGCGCTACTGCTGCGATCGCACTCAAGAAGCTGCAAGAACTACTCCAACCAGCGGCGTAAAAGATTGGCGTAAGTTTTGGACAGTAAGTCAAACTCGATGCTTTTGCCCTCGCGGGCAAAGAGCGATCGCCGAGCGGTGTCTAGGTCAAACAAAAGTTCCCGCTTTGCAGGATCACGAATCCAGCTTTGCACCCAGCCCACACAAGCCAATCGATAGCCCTGCTCGACAGGCTCAACTCGGTGCAGGGTTGAAGATGGATAGAGCAATAGGGATCCAGCTGGTAAGCGAAAGGACTGCTCATCGCAGGCCCCTTCAATCACCAATGCTCCCCCGCTGTAGCTGTCGGGGGCACTCAAAAAGAGGGTGAAGGATAGATCAGCGCGATCGCCACTTCCCATCAAGGCATTGTCCACGTGGCGACCATACTCCATGCCGGGTTCATAGCGACTGAACAGGAGGCTATGAATGCGCTGAGGATAGGCAGCAGCTTCAAATAGGGCATTGTTGCCTAGAGCTGTAAGCACAGTTTCTTGCGACTTTTTCGCTAAATTACTAGTCCGTGAGAGCTGTTGATTCTGCTTGACTAGCCGCGCATGCCAACCCGCTGTTGTACGGCCATCCACAAACGGAGCGGTTGCTAACTGGCTTTGAATTAGCTTGATCTGATCGGTATCTAACAGAGATTCAATCGTGATGATCACGGGTTGAGCAAGAAATAGAGGCGATCGCAATCATAGCGATCGCTGCCTTGACAGCAGCCCTAGTTACAAGCGATCGCCAGTCCTGCGTGATCCTGAGTTAGCGGATCATCCGAAGAGTTTGATCGGAAGGATGAGATAATCTTTAATGAAAAATTCTCTTAATAAAGAGGCCCCAAGTGCGCTTGAAACCTGTTGAGCTGTTCCTGACCCTTGGGCTAGCGACAGCCACAGTTGCCTGTGGTCAGCAAGCTTCTGAGCCAACGCCCCCAACTGCACCCGAAGTAGCACCAACCACGCCTGCGAACCCAGCAACCCCTTCAGCTCCTAATGATGACGAGGGTGGAGACAACGGTGATGATGAGTCTCGCCCTGATAATCAACCATCCAATGAGGGGGGAGAAGGAGGAGAGGGTGGCGAGGGCTAGGTGAGTCGTCGCTATCAGCAAGATGAGAAGGGCTGGCTACAATAGCGCCGAGCGGTCTGCTCAAATTGCCCGTCAGCCCTCGATCCATGGGGACTCCATGTCGTCCGGCCTTAAGATTTCTCCTCAGCTACGTCGCAAAATCGATCGCGAGCTGGATCTGCGCGAGGAAATTCTCTGGATTGGGCAACCAGAACCCAGTTTGATGATCTTGACTGGCGGTACCCTCGCGATCGCACTATTTGCAGTGCCGTGGACTGCCTTCTCGGTGTTTTGGATGTGGGCAGCGCTCGGTTTCCAAGTGCCGGATCTTAGCCGGGGCTTTCAGCCGCAGTACCTGTTTGCAATGTTTGGCCTGCCCTTTGTTCTCATCGGCATTGGCATGCTGCTCAGTCCTTTTTGGAGTTGGCGACAGGCTTTTCAAACGGTCTACATCATTACTAATCAGCGAGCGATTACCTTTGAAGGCGCTGGCAAGACCGTAATTCGTAGCTACTATCCCCAGCAGTTCAACAATCTCTACCGCAAGGAAGGCAACAACGGTATTGGGGATGTGATTATTGCAGCGGAAACTACCCGAGATAGTGACGGCGATCGCCAACGGCGGGAATTAGGGTTCTTCAATATCCGTGATCCAAAGGAAGTCGAAATCATCCTCAAAAAGCTCGCACAGGAAAAACATTCAATCTGACTTGAAGAACCGATATCAATCAGGTCGCTGCGAAGAGTTGGGAGCCGAGACCGACTGCGATCGCGCCAGCATCGAGATAACTCTGAACGGCATCGGGGTGAATACCGCCGCAGGCAAATAACTTGGGATGACCCAAAGGTTGTTGCAGCGATCGCACGTAGGCAGGGCCGCCAGTACTGCTAGCCGGGAAGAGCTTCACAACGGCGGCACCGGCTGCCTGAGCCGTCATAATTTCGGTCGGGGTGAGTGCGCCGGGTAGAAACGGTAAGTCCTTCGCTTGGGCACGTTCCAAGAGCGGCAGTGACAAGATCGGGCTGACGCCAAACATCGCTCCAGCCGCGATCGCTTCCTCTAAATCAGTCAGACTCAGAAGGCTTCCGGCACCCCAGCAACAATCGGGATATTTTTCCCGCAACTGAGATAGCAATTCCGCGGGGCGATCGCTGGTCCAAGTGACTTCTAGCCAACGCAAACCTCGGGCGATCGCGGCCTCTGCCATCGCTAGCCCCTTCCCTAGATTCGGCGATCGCAAGACAGCAACAACCTGCGCTTGTTGAAGCTCAGTCACCCAATCCGGTGTCATTGGCGATCGCAGCTATTCACCTTTGACGATCGCTCCAAAATCAGCCAGGACGCGGGCTTGATTGCGCAGCAGACCCAAGAGGTTGAGGCGGTTGCGCTGAATAGCGGAATCGGGATCCATCACCAGCACACTAGTTTCGCCATCAAAGAAAGATTGGACTGCAGGTGCGGCAGTCAGTAAGCCATCCACTAAAGGTTCATAGGCTTGGCTGGCTTGGGCAGCGGTTGCCAAAGGCTGCAAAATCGTCAGAGCAGACAGGAACGCAGCTTCGCTGGGTTGTTTGAATAGCGCTGCTTCGACGAGGCCAGTCGGGTCGAGAGTCGCGGTGTCGAGATCGCCTTTGCTGGCTAGGCGAGTGGCGCGATTGACTGTCTCATACAGCGTGGCCAAACGACCGTCTTGCCGCAGGGTTTGCAGCAGTTTTGCCCGATTTAGCACATCCAAGGGATCCGCGATCGCCCGTTGCAGATAGCTGGCATCGTTGTCACCCAGCACCGCATTCACAAGGTCGTAATCAATACCCTGCTCGTCTTGGAGCAAGGTGCGCAGCCGCTGACCGAAGAAGTCAGTCAACTGCTGAATGAGGGTTTCGGCGCTACCCGCCAGTTTCGGGAAAGCATGGTGGAAATCAGCGGCGATGCCCTGAATGAGAGCCGTCAAATCAAGACGGAGTTGTCCATCCCAAAGGATATTGAGGACGCCATTCGCAGCACGGCGCAGGGCAAAGGGATCGGAAGAACCGCTGGGCAACAGTCCCAAGCCGAAGATACAGACCAAGGTGTCGAGGCGATCGGCCAAGGCAACCATGCGCCCCGTTAGGGTTTGCGGCAGCTGATCGCCAGCCCCTTTAGGTAGATAGTGCTCGCGAATTGCCGTGGCGACGGCATCCGGTTCCTGACTGACGCGGGCGTATTTTTCGCCCATCACGCCCTGCAGTTCCGGAAATTCGTAGACCATTTGGCTGACGAGGTCAGCTTTGCAGAGCTGAGCAGCCCGCGAAACCAGTAGGCGATCGCTGGAGTGAATTCCCAGTTGATCGCAGAGTCGGTGAGCGATCGCGCCAATCCGATCGACTTTGCCGCGCACCGAACCCAATTGCTCTTGGAAGGTGACGGCTTCGAGCTGACTGAGGAAACTCTCCAGCGGCTGCTTGCTGTCGGTGCGATAGAAATACTCACCATCAGCCAATCGTGCCCGAATCACGCGGGCATTGCCAGCGGCGATCGTCTCGCTAGCCGCAGGATCGCCATTAGAAATGGTGACGAAACAGGGCAGCAGTTCCGATCGCGCATCGATGGCGGCGGGATCGCGCTGAGCCGTGGCTTGGTAAATCGGGAAATAGCGCTGGTGACTGGTCATCACCATCGTCGAAACTTCCGCTGGCAGGTTGAGAAAGCGCTCTTCAAACTGACCCAAGACGGCGGTTGGCCATTCGGTCAGATGCACTACTTCTGCTAGTAATTCTTCGGGCAGTTCGGCTTGTCCCCCAACCTTGGCCGCGATCGCTGCCGTTTGGTCTTCAATCTTGGCCTGCCGCTGAGCTGGATCGACAAGGACACTGGCTGCTTCCAAGGCGGCGACATAGTCACTAGCCCGGGCGATCGTCACAGCTTCGGGATGGAGGACTCGGTGACCGCGCGAGAGGCGATCGCTCTGCACGGTACTGCCGCCGCTGGTCAGTTCCAAGGGCAGAACTTGATCGTCAATCAGAGCAACCAGCCAGCGAATCGGACGCGAAAAGCGCAGCTCGCCATCACCCCAGCGCATGAAGCGCTTACCTTCGAGGTCTTGGATCCAACTGGGGACAAGTGCTTGGAGTACGTCTGCTAGAGGTTGACCCTGCTCTCGCTTTTGCACAAAGACAAAGGCGCCTTTGTCCGTTTCCCGCACGGTGAAGTCGCTGACATCGACCCCTTGCTTGCGAGCAAACCCGATCGCGGCTGGTGTCGGTTCGCCATCTTTAAAGGCAGCGCTGGCTGGTGGCCCTTTCACTTCTTCTTCGCGATCGGGCTGGCGATCGGGCAACCCCTCGATCAGCACCGCTAGACGGCGCGGGGTTCCGTAGACTGAAATTTGGGTGGCCGTCAGCTGGGCTTCTGCCAAGCGAGTCGGCAGCCAGTTCTGCCATTGCGCGATCGCAGCGGCTACAAAAGAAGCAGGGAGTTCTTCGGTTCCGACTTCCAGTAGAAAGGCCGGCATAAAGCAGCAATAGCGCGAACAGACAACCTCATCAGTCTACCGCGCGCCCTTTCCCCCACCTCCGACTCTATTTCCTAAAGACTTTTGGGCGATCGCTGGGTGTGGATCCAGCGAAAAGTGTTACAATAAACACCGAAATCCACAGAGACTTACCGGTCTTGGATTCGTCTCACTGCCAAGCCATTTCTGGGGCAGTGCTTTTCTTTTCTGGACAGAGAACAATGTCGCCGACTGCTGCACCTCAAAAGCTTTCCAAAGTTGAAGATCTCAAAGCACGCAGTCACTACTTGCTAGAGCCGATTCTCAGTCAGCTTCAAGAAGAGTCGACTCACTTCAATGAAGACGGGATCCAGATCCTTAAATTCCACGGTTCCTATCAGCAAGATAATCGCGATAACCGCGTTAAGGGTCAGGAAAAAGACTTCCAGTTCATGCTGCGATTGCGCAGTCCGGGGGGCTACATTCCGCCACAGCTCTATCTCACCCTCGATCAGCTAGCTGAAGACTACGGCAACGGCACCCTGCGGGCAACGACGCGCCAAGCCTTTCAGTTGCACGGCATTCTCAAGCGTGATCTAAAAACGGTGATCCGCCGGATTGTCGAAAACCTGGGCTCGACGATCTCTGCTTGCGGCGATGTCAACCGCAACGTCATGGCACCGCCTGCTCCTTTTCGCGATCGCCCGGAATATGAATGGGCGCGCACCCACGCCAACAATATTGCTGACTTGCTGACGCCGGAGTCGGGTGCCTACTATGAGCTGTGGCTGGATGGCGAAAAAATCCTCAGCGGTGAGCCCGATCCGGCTGTGCTGGCAGCACGGCGCAATCCCAAAGGTCGTGTGGCCGATTCAGTAGAGCCGCTCTACAGCGATCGCTACCTGCCGCGCAAATTCAAGATTGCGGTCACAGTGCCCGGCGATAACTCGATTGACCTGTTCACCCAAGACATTGGTTTGGTCGTGATCGGCAACGATCGCGGGGAACTGGAGGGTTTCAACGTCTACGTCGGTGGCGGCATGGGCCGCACGCACAACAAAGAGGAAACCTTCGCGCGCTTAGCGGATCCCCTCGGCTTTGTGCCCGCTGCGGATATCTATGCTGCTGTGCAAGCGATCGTGGCGACCCAGCGGGACTACGGCGATCGCAGCAACCGTCGCCATGCCCGGATGAAGTACCTAATCCACGATTGGGGTATCGCCAAATTCAAAGCGGCTGTCGAAGACGTGTTTGGCAAAGCGATCGCCCCCGTGCGCGAGCTACCGCCCTTCCGCTATCGCGACTATCTCGGCTGGCATGAGCAGGGCGATGGCAAGTGGTTCTTGGGTTTACCAATTACCAGTGGACGGATTAAGGATGACGGCAATTGGCAACTGCGATCGGCGTTGCGGGAGATTGTCAGTCGTTGGCAGTTGCCGCTGCTGTTGACTGGCAGTCAGGATGTCCTGATTTACGACGTTCAGCCCAGCGATCGCGCCGCGATTGATAAACTCCTCCGCGATCGCGGGGTACATACGGTTGAAGCGATCGATTCCCTGCAGCGCTACGCGATGGCCTGCCCTGCCCTGCCGACCTGCGGGCTGGCGATCACGGAATCGGAGCGAGCCTTGCCAGGGCTGCTGGTGCGAATCCGTCGCTTACTCGAAGAGCAGGGTCTACCCGATGAGCATTTCGTGGTGCGGATGACCGGCTGCCCGAATGGTTGTGCTCGTCCCTATATGGCAGAACTGGCATTTGTGGGCAGTGCACCCAACACCTATCAGCTGTGGCTGGGTGGATCGCCCGATCAAACCCGCTTGGCTCGACCCTTCATCGATCGCTTGGCGGATGGGGATGTGGAAACGCAACTGCGGCCACTCTTTGTCTTCTTCAAACAAAGTCGTCAAGCGGGCGAAAGCTTTGGCAATTTCTGCGATCGCGTTGGTTTCGAAGCACTGCATCAGTTCAGTGAGAGCTATCAGCACGATGCAGCCAAACCACGCTATCGCGTCGGATTGCGGGCTGATGTCCATGGCCGCTTGAAAGCTGAAGCTGACAAACGCGGTGTCTCGCTGACTGATTTGGCCTGTGAAGCGATCGCGGCCTACCTGCGCTAGGTGCGGTTCAACCGTCGTTGGCGCTATGGCCTAGGATTGTCGGCCCTGCTCATCGTGCTCGGAGTGCAGGGTCGGCAGCAATGGCAGCAGCAGCGCTGGGCAGACACGCTCGGGATCACAGCCTCTGCCTTGCCCAGCGATCGCCTAGTGACACTGGCAGATTGGCAGCGCCGCCTTGAACCCCGACGATTTACCCCTAATCAGCAACAACAGTTTCAGCCCTTGCTGATCCGCTTGCAGCGGCTGGGCATTGCTGTGGAGCTAGAAGCCGAACCCCACGATCGCTATGCGGGGCTGTGGTTGCCTAGCCAGCGTCAAATTCGGCTCAATCCGCGCTTGCTGCGATCGCCGACGGCTTTGCTGCACAGCCTCAGCCATGAAAGTGTTCATGTAGCCCAGAGCTGTCGGTCTAACTTTTTGTGGGGCTATAGTCCAGTTCCCCTTGGTTTGCCGACAACGCCTGCAGCACGGCAGCGGGTGGATCAAAGCTCGCTTTATCAAAACTATCCGGGCGATCGCCGTGTGGAATATGAAGCCCACACCTATGCCCAGCAGCCTGAGCAGGTGGTGCAAATCCTCAATGAGACCTGTCCTGAGTCCTGAGGATACACACAATTCGACTGCAGAGAGCATCTGAAAACTTGTTAGCGTAAATTGGAACCCTGATTTTGCTGGGCTGTGAAACGGGCTAGACCTGTAAGACGGAATCCACCGCCTCGTCGTCGCAGGCCATCTGCTCGCTTTTTATCTTGGCAGCATGGCTTGGGTATTGCTTCAGTAATTGCTGTCTTGATTGTTCAATTCCACGATCAATGGAAGGTGCATGAATGGCATCAAGTCTTAGGAATTTCTGATTTTGATCCACCCGGTGAACGTCTAAAAACCTTAGATGATTGGCAGATGCGTTTGGCTCCAGGGCAGCTGACTGTTGAGCAACAGCAATTGATGGGTGGACTGCTCAATGAGCTACAGCGATTGAAAGTGGATGTGGAACTAGAACCCGAAGTTCATGATCGCTACGGTGGCATTTGGTCACCGAACCAACGCCTGATCCGAGTTAATCCTAGGATGTTGCAGAGTCCCCAATCTCTTCTCAAAACCTTGAGCCATGAGAGTATTCATGTTGCTCAAAGCTGCCGCCCAAATATGATTGATGGAATGAACTCTCGACCACTGGGCTTAGCCATTGATGCGAGGGCGAAGCAATGGGTGGATCAAAGCCCGCTTTATCAACAGTCTCCGAGCGATCGACAGGTTGAATATGAAGCGTATAGCTACGATGATCAGCCACAGTTTGTGATTCAACTGTTGCAGAAATATTGCCAGAGACCAATGGTTTTTTAATTCAAATGTATGCACCTTAACAATGTATTTTGAGCCATTGAAAAGCAGCATCTAAAGTCGTGGCTTGTTGAATATTAGGTAGAACTGGACGCTCAACCATGACAACGGGCAGGCTCAATTCCCGTGCTGCCTGTAGTTTGGATGTCGTTGCACTACCCCCACTGTTCTTACTGACGATCGCGTTGATTTGATACTGCATTAGCAGCGATCGCTCGTGCTCGAGGGAGAAGGGTCCTCTTTCTAACAGGATTTCGCCAGGTGGTAACGGAGCAGCCTCGGCAGGTGGATCGATCATGCGCATCAGGAACCAGCGATCGCGCAGGTCGGCGAAAGCAGCCAGTTCCTGTCGGCCAATTGTCAGAAAAATGCGATCGCCTAAATTAGCTAACTGCTCAGCAGCCATTGCTAAGTCCGGCACAGAAATCCAGCGATCGCCAGCTTGAGGAACCCAAGCCGGTCGCTGCAAAATCAAACTGGGAATTCCGACTTGTTGCGCAGCCTCAGCAGCATTCTGAGAGATCTGAGCCGCAAAGGGATGAGTGGCATCGATCAGCAGATCAATGCTTTCAGCCTGCAGATAATCGACCAGTCCGGCAACGCCCCCAAACCCCCCAATTCGTACCGATCCAGCTGGTAAAACAGGTTGCTGGGTGCGACCTGCTAGAGAAGTTTGCACCTCAAGCTGCGGCCAATCTTGGAGCGCCGCCGCCAACCGAGTCGCCTCAGTCGTTCCGCCAAGAATCAGGAGACGGGACATGAGCGTCAGCGATCGAGACGGTTGGGAATCCCTTTGCAGCCGCCGGGAATCGTCGATCGCGATCGCGAACCACACCACGAGCAGCAGTAATAGCGGGCTTCAGGCGAAAGTGCTTGCACCTCTGAAAAGTCCACGTCTTCGACGATCGCGCCAGTCCCTATTCCAGTTTCGTAATCCGGTGTCAGATTGGGCTGAGCTGGCGTTGCCGTCTCCCAATGACCGTAGAACCAGCGTGTTTGCGCCAAGTTGGCCTCGCTCAAGCGGCTGCCGGTGAGGTTGCAGCCTGCCAAATTAGCCTGACTGAGATCGGCTTCTTGCAGATCAGCGCTCTGCAGGTCAGCACGGTTAAAGTCGATGCTGCGCAGATCCGTGGCTTGTAGGTTGCTCCCTGCCAACATCGCCAATAACTGAATGACTGGAATGCCCTCAATGCGATCTTCGGCATAGCCGCCACTGCCATCGAGGATGGCGCGACCAAGCCGATGGTCTCGCTTCAGGGGTGTCAGCAGACGAGCATGGGAGAGGAAGCGCAGGATTTTAGCTTTGCCTTGGCCATCAACACTGCTGAGGACCGCCGCCGTTCGCCCTTCTGCCAGCATCCGCTCTAGGGGCCAGTCTTCCAGCAACCCTTCCTCGTCACTAATCAGGTCTGAAATGCCCTGAATAAAGCTGTCGATGGTTTGCGCTTGCGTGATCTGGTTTTGTTGCGTGGTCAGGCGTTTATCGATCGAATACTGTCGCCAAGCAATGATCAGTGCCACTAAGGCCAGCAGAATTTGGCCAAATGCGCCGATGATGCCTTCCCCGATCGCCCCGATCGCATCCCAGTTACCGCTGGTGTAGACGCTGATCAACGGTTGCCACAGCCCCAGCACCACACTCAGACCAATTACCGCCAAGAGCAGCCCAATCAGTGCGATCGTTTGGCGCGTTTCGGGGCGATCGAACCGGTGTTTCCAACGCTGGATCAGGGGCGGCAGCAGATGCAATCCAGCGATCGCTGCCGTAGTGATCGAAGCGATCGCCAGCAGCCAGCGCCAGCCCGTCAGCAGGCTCAGCAGAATTGCGCCGGAACCCAGCAAAAGCGGCCAAATCGGGAGCAGTTCGGGCAGTCGTGCAAACGGCCAGTAGAGCTTGAGCCGCGATCGCGGTGCATCCTCGGGAAGTAGCGTCATGGCAAGCTCAAGCAGCAGATTGGAAGTAGAAGGCCGCGCCCAGAATCAGATAGGCCGCCAATAACAGACAACCTTCCAACCAGTCCGATCGCCCGTCAATGCTAATCAAGTTACTGACCGCGACAGCGACCACGACGGCAACTAGCTCAAACAGGTTGAAGCTGAGATCCAGCGGATGACCAAATAGGGGGCCCAGCAGCACCAACAGTGGCGCAACGAAGAGAGCAACCAGCAGGGTTGAACCGAGAGCCACCGAAACCGACAGATCCATGTTGTCCTTGCGCGCCACGCTGACAGCGGTGACATATTCCGCTGCGCCACCCAGCAGGGGCAGCAAAATCACGCCGGTAAACAGGGGCGACAGACCGACTTTTTCAGTGACGGACTCAACCACGCCGACAAAAATTTCTGATTCGTAAGCCACAGCAAGGGTTGCAGCCGCTAGGACACCCACCCAAAGCACCAGGTTGGGGCGATCGCCGCTGTGCTCATGTTCAGTCACGCCCACATCGTAGAGACTGCGGTGGGTTTTGAGGGAGAACAGGAGTGTCAGACCATAGACCGCCAGCAGAATCCAAGCGACAAACTGCGAGAATCCCAGTTCAGAGGGCGGTGTATCACCGCCGGTCGCGATCGCCAGCGTCGGCAAGAGAATGGCGAGAACCGCCAAGGTCATCGCAGAGCCATTAACCCGTGCCACCACCGGCTTGAAGGTTTGTTCTTGACGACCAATGCCGCCCACCAGCATCGACAAGCCCATCGCCAGCAGGAGGTTGCTGATAATCGTGCCGGTAATACTGGCTTTGACGATATCGACTAAACCTGCCCGTAGCGCGACCACCGCAATGATCAGCTCCGTTGCATTGCCAAAAACAGCATTCAATAGTGCGCCGATCGAAGGCCCCACAACGACTGCAATTTCTTCCGTGGCAGTGCTCAGCCAAATTGCCAAGGGCACGATCGCCAGCGCCGAGGTTACAAAAATCGCGCCTTCACCCCAGTGCAGCCATTCCGCCGCGATCGAGATCGGCACAAAGATCAACAAACCAAACGAGATCAGCGACTTAATCGACATGGAGCAAGCCAAGTAGCTGCGCCTTATTCTGACGGTAGAAGTCCCTTCTGCGAAGAGGACTAGCGCTGGCTACCCGTCTTAATCCCACTTTCTTGTGGGCGGGGTGGCGTGATTCCTCGTTGCTGAAGCTGGCGATCGAGATTGTGCAGCAATTCCAGATCGGCTTCAGGGAAGGGCTGAGTGCGATCGCGGAGGAAGGCAAAGGCTTGGCGGACGGCTTCAGGGCCCGCCGCGATCGGGGCTTCAAAGTGGCAGGGCACGATTCGCTCAAACGGCCATTGGCAAATGCGATTAACCCAATCCCAAGTCACATCTGGCGATTGCTTGAGAATCAGCTCCTGCAGAATTGGCGCAACAAAGGGCGTTCCGGCAGCAGGTAGCTTTTGGAATGACTGCTGCCAATCGGCGTTCCAGCGGAAAGGATACAGTCCCCAGTAAGCACGGCGCGATCGCTCGGGCGCTTGTCCTGCCTCTTTGACACTCTGCCAAAGCGAGGTGACTTCGAGGGCACTCGGGCGGAAGTAGAGACTGAACAATACTGTGCGTTGCCAACCCTGACGGCGGCGTTCTGGCGTATCTTCCCAAGCTTGATCGACGCGATTGCGGCTGTGGAAGAGCAGGGGCCAGGGATCCAGCTGGGCGATCGCGGGCGGCTCAGGCTGAATCGCGATTAGCGTGTCAGTGAGCAGCAAGCTGCGACTGGGGCGGTGAAAGAGCGCGATTTCTTCAAAGGGGCCAGGACCGAGATTGATTGGGCCAAGTCGCGCCCACTCAAACTCCTCCGCTAGCACTCCTTGAGAATCGGTGAGGAAACGAGTGCGATCGCGGGGAACCCCTAGCCAGTGCAGCGGTAGTCTCAGCGGAAAGCTCCATTGATCCGGTGCAACCCAAATTGTGGCGCTGGGGAAGGCACGGGCAAACGGCCCCACAAAGACCTTATGTTCGAGTCCGGAGCTCGTCGGCAGGACAATATGCTGCACTGCGCCGTAGCGATTTTCTAAGGCTTGCAGTTGCCGACAACATTCAGTTGTGGGGGCGATCGGGGCATAGACCAGCAGACCCCCGCGATGGAGTCGCACCACCGTCATCCGAATCGGCACTGCGACGTAGAGCACCCCTTGCAATTGCTCAAATACCCACAGCTGACTTGGCAGAATTTCCCGACAGAGCGTCTGGCGCTGCCCATAGGGATAGAGCGGCAGCAGCGGCCAGAGCGGCCAGTTCCGGTCAGCAGTGTGCGAAGTGATCATCCCAGCGTTTGGTGGTGCCCGATCGATTGTAGAAGCAGCCACAGATGCTCCTTCCAGAAGCGACAAAATGGAAGCTGATCTCTGCCGCTGGTTTGAAGGTTGATTCCTGTGAAGCCACTGCACCAGCCTCTTTGCCGCTTACATTCCTTAGCAAGAATTCGCTTTCGTTTCAGGCGATCGCTCTGGAGTGGTGGACTCGCATTGGGGCTCTGGGGTGCGATCGCCTTGCCCAGTCGTCCAGCAGAAATCCTGCGGGTGACTTGGGCAGACACGAACCTTGATTTGCCGGTTTCTGTCCTCGAAACTTTCCAGAAAACGGGTCGCTTCGATCGCGGCTTTGGCTTTTTAAATGTGTTGGTTCCCGAAACCACCTTGAAGGAAGCCCGCAATGCGCTCAGGGCCAGACTACCGCTAGCACCAGAGGTGTTGCGGCCGGTGTTGACTAACACTGACACCCTCGAAATTTTTCTGCAGCAAGTCGGCAGCCTCATTCGGCCAGAGCCGGGCGAATCGGGTGCGGCAGCACTCAAGCAAGCACTCCTGACCGCTAGTGAACAGCCTCAAGGGTTGACCCTAATTGGACTGATCCAATCCTTTCCGGGGCCATTAATCCAGATTGACTTAGATACAGGACTGAGGTTGTTTCGGCAAATTCGGGCACTCGAAGCAGAGACGGGAGCAATGCTGAAGGCGATCGCGGCGCAGATGCAGCAGCAAGCTACCGTCACCACTGGGGACTACCAGCCTGCGCAACGCGGCTCTTACACGGTGCGCCAGCAAAGCTGGGACTGGGTGGACCGCGATCGCGATCGCCGAGTCCCCACCACGATTTACTGGCCCGATCGTCAAGGACTGTCCTTACCGTTGGTGGTCATCTCCCATGGGCTGGGCGAGGATCGCGGCAACTTCGCCTACCTCGCGCAGTTTTTGGCCAGCCACGGATTTGTCGTCGTGCTGCCCGAACATCTCAACAGTTCCTCTCGCCAATTTGCTTCGGCTGCAGCCGGCTTTGCCAATCCCCCTGGGCCGCAAGAGGCGATCGATCGCCCTCAAGACATCCGTTTTGTTCTCGATCGTTTGGTGCTAGAGCCGCAATGGCGCAATCGGGTCAATATCCGTCGGGTGGCGGTAATCGGTCATTCCTACGGCGGCGTGACAGCGTTGATGCTGGCGGGAGCAGTGATTGAACCTGAGAAAATTCGTGCGGCTTGCAGCGCCGTCGATCGCCTGATGCTGGTGCCATCAGCGTCGTTGCAGTGCAGTCTGGGGCGCTTACCCCGCGATCGCTATGATCTGCGTGACCCTCGCGTCGTGGCGATTCTGCCGATCAGTCCTTTTGCCAGCCAAGTGTTTGAACCCAAGGCGCTCAACCAAGTGCAGGTGCCAACCTTGCTCTGGAGCGGTAGCGCCGATTTGATTGTGCCGACCTTGGCCG
This sequence comes from Synechococcus elongatus PCC 11801, assembly GCF_003846445.2. Lineage (NCBI taxonomy): Bacteria > Bacillati > Cyanobacteriota > Cyanophyceae > Synechococcales > Synechococcaceae > Synechococcus > Synechococcus elongatus. The sequence goes on from NZ_CP030139.2 coordinate 1,842,952, forward strand.
AGGCGATTCAGCCCTTCCAGCACTTGGGTAGCCCCAACAAGCATCTGGTGATCGCCCTCAATGCCACTCACTTCTCCGTGTTGGGCGAGAGTCAAGGACCGGCAACACGTTTGCCACCTGCTTTGCTTGGACCCTCGCCCGAGTTGGGGCGCCGTGCTCTGAAGCAAGTAAGCCTCTCGTTTTTGCAGACCTATTTGCTTGGCCAACGCCAAGCGAAGGCCGGCTTGACGCCTGCTGCCGCTGAGCAATTATCCAATCCAGTGATGCCGTTGTTGTTTAGCGAGCAGCTACCGCCAGCGGCGATCGCGCAGCAGAACTGAGCTGGGACAGGCTCGCCACATCTTCGGGGCTGAGTTGCCAGCCAAGAGCACCCGCATTGTCTTTAGCTTGCGCAGGCGATTTCGCACCGGGAATCGGGATGACGTTGCCTTGGGCAATCAGCCAGTTCAAGGCGACTTGCGGAATCGTGCGATCGTAGCGATCGGCTAGAGCAGCCAATTGATCGAGTAATGGCTGTAGTTTTTCCAGCGATTGCGATCGGAATTGTGGATTGATCTTGCGGGCACCTGTGGGGCGCAAGTCTGCTTCCGAGCGATATTTGCCGGTTAGCAAGCCCTGTGCCAGCGGACAGTAGGCCAAGATCGTCACACCGAGTTCACGAGCGGCAGCAAGGCTACCATTCGTTTCAATCCGGCGTTCTAGCAGCGAGTACTGCACCTGATTAACAGCGAGGGGAACACCCTGCTCAGCCAGAAGGGCATGAGCCTGCCGCAGTTGTTGAGCGTTGTAGTTGCTGACGCCGATCGCCTGAATTTGACCGCGTTTGACCGCCGTTGCAAGGGTTTTGAGGATCGTGGTCTGTCCCAGCAGAAAAGCGGGTGGCCAGTGGACTTGATAGAGTTCGACACTCTGGCGCTGCAGCCGTTCGAGGCTTTGATCCAGTGCCTTTTGCACCGATCGGCTCCCGAATCGCCAAGGAATCGGGAAGTACTTGGTGGCAATTTGGGCGGGTTGAGCCGTTTGCTGCAGACAGCGCCCCAGAATCCGCTCCGATTCACCGAGGCCGTAGACTTCGGCGGTGTCGAAGAAGCTGACTCCAGTAGCGATCGCCGCTGCAAAAGTTTCCTGCAACTGTGCTTCGTCGTAGTCCTTGCCGTAGGTCCAGTAGAGACTGTCGCCCCAGGCCCAAGTGCCGATGCCGAGGGCGGAAACCGTGGGTCCGTCGGGACCGAGCTGACAAGTCGTTGCGATCGTCATGGAGCTGCTCAGAATCTGCCTTTCACGATAGACGGCTGGGACGGCAGGCTGTCTGTCGCCTCGGACGCAGTCGCAGGGAAAAGCGATCGCGGCTTTAGGATCGGAGAGCTGAGGCGGTTGGGATGCTGTGGGCGATCGCGGAGTGGCGAAATGGGCGTTTGTGGAGGCGGCCTTCCAGAAGCGCGGGCCGTCGAATCGGCGATCGCTGCGGGAGTTTGCGCCGGAGGCAGGGCCGTATTTGCGGCAGGGCGATCGCCCCTTGCTGGATTTCAGCAGCAATGACTATTTGGGCTTGGCTCAGGATCCGCGCTTGATTGCGGCGGCGACGGAAGCGACGCGGCGCTACGGCACGGGAGCGATGGCTTCGCGCTTAGTCTGCGGTAGTTTTCCGCTGCATCAGCAACTGGAAGCAACGTTGGCGGAATTTAGTCGGCGGGAAGCGGCGCTGCTATTCAGTTCCGGCTATCAGGCGAATGCAACCTTGCTGCCGACTTTGTTCGATCGCCAATCCCTTGTCTTGGTCGATCGCTTGGCCCACAACAGTCTGTTGTTTGGCATCCAAGCCAGCAAAGCCCAGTGGCGGCGCTATCGCCACAACGATTACGACCATTTGGAGCAGCTGCTCCAGCAGGCTCCGGCAGGCGTCCGGCGCGGCATCGTCAGCGAAACGGTGTTCAGCATGGATGGCGATCGCACGGCGGTCGATCGCTTGGCTGATCTGGCCGATCGCTATGGCGCGATTCTCTACTTGGATGATGCGCACGCGCTAGGGGTACTGGGGCCAGAAGGCAGTGGCTTGGCACTGCGGCACCCGCGAGTGGATGTGGCAGTTGGCACCTTTGGCAAAGCCTGTGGATCGGCAGGGGCGTTTGTGGTGGCCTCGCGATCGCTCTGTGATTACTGGATCAACACTTGTCCGGGGCTGATTTATACGACGGCGATCGCCCCGCCAGTTGTAGCTGCAGCTTTGGCTGCCGTGCAGTTATTACCGGAGTTGGAACCGGAACGGCAACATTTGCAGGCGATCGCAGCAGAATTACGACAGGCTTGTCGCGATCGCGGCTGGGATTGTGGGCCGTCAGAGACGCAGATTGTGCCGCTACTAGTGGGTGAGTCTGAGCAAGCCTTGACCCTAGCGCAGCGACTGGAGGCGGCGGGCATTTTGGCGATGGCGATTCGCCCCCCAACGGTGCCCGTTGGGACAGCGCGTTTACGGCTGGTGCTACGCAGCGATCATCAACCCGAGCATCTGCAGCAGCTTGTGACGGCACTGAGTGAGGGCTGGGTATGAGTCGTTGGTCGGTGCTGGCTTTTCATGGCTGGGGCTGGTCAGCGGCGAGCTGGCAGCCTTGGCAGAACTGGTTCACTGCACAGGGGGCAGACTTTTGGGCGGGCGATCGCGGCTATTGGGGATCGCCGCAGTGGGAGTGGCCGCAGTTGGGCGATCGCCTTTGGTTGCTGACCCATTCCTGGGGGCTGCATTGGCTCCCACCAGAGCTTGTAGCGCGGGCAGACTGTCTGATCTGCTGGGGTGGCTTTACGGCCTATCATCCGGAGCAAGAACCAGCGCGAAGTCAGTCTCAGCATGCGTTAGGGCAATTACGAGCCGCGATCGCAGCCGATCCACTCGCTGGATTGCAGGGTTTTTATCGTCAGTGCTACCGACCGCAAACCGCGCCTGAGTTACCAGCGATCGCCCCCGATCGCGATCGCTTGTTGGCAGATTTGGAGCAGCTCGATCGCAGTCAACTGACAGTGAAACCGTTGCTGCAGATTCCGCAGCGGTTGCTGCTGCATGGCGAGAGCGATCGCATTGTGCCGATTGAACGAGCACAGGCTTTGGTGGCTCAGTTGCAGCCCACGGCTTGGAAATTCTGGCCGCGCCAAGGTCATGCCCTGCCGGTCACAGCGATCGCAGATTGTCAGCAATGGATCCAAGCGGTGGTGGTGGAATGAGTGCGCTCACACCCGCAGAAATTGGTCAGCAGTTTGGCGCAGCAGCGGCGACCTATGAGTCGGTGGCGATCGCGCAGAAAGTCGCGGTTGATTACCTGAGTGCAGCTTTTCGCGGGATTGAACTGCCGGCAGGCCCGATCCTCGAAATTGGCTGCGGTACAGGATTACTCAGTCGGAAACTGCAACAGACGTGGCCCGATCGCCCCTTAATTTGCTCCGATATTTCGCCAGCGATGTTGGCGGCTTGTGAGCAGAATTTGCCGCGATCGCCCCAACTACAATTCCAAGTTTTGGATGGGGCGACCGTTCGTCCAGAACCAACCTATGCCGCGATCGCCAGTAGCTTCGCCCTGCAATGGCTGCCGGATCCGATCGCCAGTTTGCAGCGTTGGCAAGCGGCTCTCCTTTCCGGTGGTTGGTTGTTCATTGCGGTGCCGACAGCAGGGAGTTTTCAGATTTGGCGACAGCTGTGCGAGCAGTTGCAGATTCCCTTTACAGGCCATCCACTGCCAGAAGCCGCAGAGCTGCAAGTCGTCCTGTCGCGATCGGGACAATTGCTGCAAGGGACTTGCGATCGCCTGACGTTGCCCTTGCCCAACGCCCGTAGTTTTTTCCGACAACTCAAAGAACTGGGAGCAACAGCAACGGCGGCACCAACGCTCAATCCTGCTCAATTGCGCCGCCTCTGTCGGGCTTGGGATCAGCAAGCGCAACCGATTGAGCAAGAATTTTGGTGGGGACTTTGGCAAAAAACGCCGGTGCCTGCGGCGATCGCGCCGTTGGGCTGCCCTGATTCCCGTTGTTCTCTGCTGACCTAAGCTGCATGCCTCAGTTCGCGTTTCCCGATCGCTTCTTTGTGACTGGCACCGATACGGATGTCGGCAAAACGGTGGTTTCGGCCTTATTGGCAGCGGGTTTGGGCGCGAGCTACTGGAAGCCAGTGCAGTGTGGATTGGAAGGCTTGGGCGGCGATTGCGATCGCGTAGCGGCTTGGGCGGGGTTGACGCCCGATCGCGTTATTCCCGATCGCTACCGACTCGAAGCGCCACTGTCGCCTCATTTGGCCTCGCGGCTGGAGCAGGTGCAGATCAACCTCCAAGATTTTCAACTGCCGGAAGTCTCGGGTCCGTTGCTTGTGGAAGGGGCGGGCGGTTTGCTGGTGCCCTTAAACGAGCGGGATTTGATTCTCGATTTGATTCGCCAGTTTCAGTTGCCGGTCGTGTTGGTGGCGCGTAGCAAGCTGGGGACGATTAATCACACGTTGCTCTCGATTGCGGCGCTGCGGGCAGCCGAGGTGCCGATTCTGGGCGTGGTCGTCAACGGCCCGCGCAACCCCGAGAATTGCGCTGCGATCGCCCACTATGGCCAAGTGCCGATTTTGGCGGAGCTGGAACCCTTACCAGCGCTGAATCCGCAAATTCTCAAAGACACCTTCAACCAGCTTTTCCATGCCTAGCCATCCGCACCTTTGGTTCCCCTTCACGTCGGTGAAAGATGCGCCGGATCCGCTCAAGGTGGTGTCGGGACGTGGGGCTCGTTTGACGCTGGCGGATGGCCGCGAGCTGATCGACTGCATTTCCAGTTGGTGGGTAAATCTGCACGGTCATGCCCATCCGCAGATTGTGGAAGCGATCGCCCAGCAAGCGGCAACGCTGGAGCATGTGATTTTTGCGGGCTTTAGCCATGAGCCAGCTGAACGTCTGGCGATGGAACTCTGCGAGATTCTGCCGGAAGGACTGACGCGGGTTTTCTTCTCGGACAACGGTTCGACAGCGGTGGAAGTGGCGCTGAAGATGGCGCTGCAGTATTGGCACAACTTAGATCAGCCGCGATCGCGCATTTTGGCCTTTGACGGGGCTTATCACGGCGACACCTTTGGGGCGATGTCGGTCGGTGAGCGATCGCTGTTCAATGCGCCATTCGAAAAGCTGCTGTTCAGTGTCGAGTTTTTGCCCTATCCCGAGACGTGGTGGGGTGATGAAACCGTTGCGGAGAAAGAGGCAGCGGCGATCGCGGCAGTGGAGCAAGCGCTAGCGGCGGGCGATGTGGCGGCGGTGATCCTGGAGCCATTGGTGCAAGGCGCGGGTGGGATGCGGATGGCGCGTCCGCAGTTTTTGCAACAACTCGCGGCCAGGGTGCAAGTGGCAGGGTCGCTGCTGATTGCCGATGAAGTGATGACGGGTTTTGGCCGAACAGGGGCTTGGTTTGCTTGTCAGCGAGCGGGCATTCAACCGGATTTGATCTGTCTGTCGAAAGGACTAACGGGAGGCTTTTTGCCGCTCTCGATTACGGTGGCAACTGAGGCGATTTACGACACCTTTTGCAGTGGCAATCCTGACCACACTTTCTATCACGGCCACAGTTATACGGCGAATCCATTGGGTTGTGCTGCAGCGATCGCCAGCTTAGATCTGTTGCGAAAATCAGAAGCGATCGTGCAGGGCTTAGAAGCCGCGCATCGACCTGGGTTGGAGTTGTTAGCGCAGCATCCAAAGGTGACGAAGCCCCGCTTGACTGGCGATGTTGCAGCTTGTGACTTAGTCAGCGATCGCGGCGGCTATCTTGACCCAATTGGCTTGCGCGTTCGTCAAGCTGCGATCGCCCGTGGGTTGCTCCTGCGTCCACTCGGGAATGTTCTCTATCTGCTCCCGCCCTATTGTCTGGAACCTGCTGAAATTCAAGAAATTTATGCTGCGATCGCTGATCTTTTAGATGAAATTTAAGTCGATTATTCATTGTTATTAATAATTTCGCTATTGTTCATTAACCAGTTTTCCAGCCTCTCCATGCATTGTTCTTGGGTTTCGAGACTGGCTGCCAAATCTAAGAACATATTTACTGCATCAACCTCTGAGGCGGTAAGCTCAATTCCGTTAATGAATAAGAAAGTGTAAACAGCAATTAAGGCAATGCGTTTATTTCCATCTACAAAGCAATGATTTTTGGTGAGTCCGTAACCATAGGCTGCCGCTAACTGATATAGAGTGATATCATTGCCATATAGATAGAGATTAATGGGCTTGCTCAAGGTTGACTCAAGAGCGTCCTCACTGAGTAATCCTGATGCGCCTCCAGATTCTGCAATAATTTCACCATGAATTGCACAAATGTCATGAGTATCTAGCCAATAAGGCTCTATCACTTGGCTAGCTCAATGAGAGCATTTCGATACTTTTTCATACCTCGTCGCGCCGCCTCAATTTTTTTTACAAAATTAGGATCGCAGGCTGAAATCTCATAGCCTGAAGGTGTTTTTGTTGCGAACAGAATATCTCCATCTTCAACATTCATGCTTATTGCCATTTCTTTAGGAATGATCACACTGAGTGAATTTCCTCGTTTTTTAACGCTTAGCTTCATAAGAAATCCTCTAAGTAGACTCTTGGTGGATGGCTCCAACTGAATGTTACTACAAATGTTGCTACGTGCAACTGCCCTTCTGGAGATTGTTCTCCATCTGCTCCCACTCTATTGTCTGGAAGCTGCTGAGCCACAAGAGATTTATACTGCGATCGCCGTCTTTTAGATCAGACTTAGATCCTCAGTGCTAACTTCATAAAAACTTCTGATTTCTAAAGAAGATCTAAAAAATCTAAATTAATAGTTATTTAAACTTTAATCTACAAAAAATGCAGTACATGCTTTAATGTTTCTGCTTTGTTCTTTAGTGGTTCTCCCTAGAAGGCTTAGGAATCAGGATGTCTGAAGTTGATTTGTGGCAATCTAGTAATTATTTATTAGGCATTGGAGCTGCGCTCCTTGTTCTAGTTGTTTTCGCTTCTTTATTCTGGCTTTTAAGGCTACTTGCTAATGTCTTAATCTGGATAACTATCTGTATCTGCGCTGTACTACCTTTCTTTATTTTGCAATCTGATACTCTATCTTCAAACTCTGATATTTGGAGTTTTTCAGCCGTTTTAGGAGCTGCTTGCGCGGTTGTCTGTCTAGCGATCTATCCGTACTCAAGTATGTATGAAAATAAGATCAAAGAAAAAATTGAAAAAGCATTGCTTCTCGATCGCGATTTAAATATTTAGATAAGACTTTAAAATTCCTCTATTAAACTGAATTATCAGTTCCTTTATTACTGTAATGATTCTTGGCTCTACCTGTGATCGCACCAACTAAATCGCACTCTCTAGGTATAGTCTCTCGGTAACTGGTGGCAGTTTGACACTAACGAATTCATCTTGAAGCATAGCTACTAATAGTAAAAGATAAGATCGTCATAGTTTAACTGCAAATCACGACTGTTTTTCCATAACTGACCTATCAAAAACTATACCTAGAACCTCTTAGACAATAACTCGCTACTCTCGAACAGGAACTCGTTATTGTTCAAGACCACCTTTTTACTCTCAGACAGTCGCTGACCTCTCTCAAGTCCCTGTTGCCAAAGCCTCAGTCAGTGCCTCGTAGTTCTCCTCCTTCCCTGCTGCATACTTCAAAAAAGCTTGAATCGCGATCGCTTGTCTTTGAATCGAACCCACGTCCGCGATCGCAACAATCCAAACAGCTAGCACATCGCCTTCAAGGTGCATCGCCACAGTGCAGAGTCCCTGACCATCCGCCGCACAATCAGCAGTCGGCTCAGTCTTCACCAACTGCATCCGCTGCACCACCTCTTGAATAGGTTCCTTCTGTCCCCCAATTAAGCCCAGACTGTTAACCCTTGTTAGCGACTCCGCTTCAATGAGAGTGAACCTTCGCAGGTTGTCCTGAAACAAAGAAGGGCCAGTGCATTGCTGACGCGCCCAGCGCTGAGTGAGTTGTTCACAGAGTTGCGGAATGTCAAACCAGCGATCGAGCTCTGTGTTCTTAAAAGTGCTGTAGTCATCCAGCAGAATCTCAAGACTGCTTGCTGCGATCGCAGTTCCTTGGTTGGCAGATTGCACAAGGGTTGCCACTGGCACCGAGCACAATCGCTGTGACTCTTCTCCCGCACAAGGACTCGACACTTTAGAGCTGCCCGCCCAAGTGATTGCCACCAAAGGGAGGTGCAAGTGATAGGGTCCCATCGTCACGGAAATCACTGTTGCCAGCTCATCTACCGGTGGCGTTTCGCTGAGGCGACTATCTGGTTGACAAGCCGCTAATAGCAGGATGGGAATTGTCGCAATCAGTCGATTGAGCCGCATTGCATTGATTCTGATCTTTGCAATCGCTGTGAGCCTTGGCTCCAGAGATCAAGACGCTGGACAGACAATGACTGCCATGGGCTGAGCTGCAGTCTACAAACAGTCGATTTAGAGACTGCTGGCATGGGTGCTATCAGGACTGAGAGTCTGCAAGCGTTTCCAGAGTGGATGGCGAGTTCCCGTGGCTAAAATGCGATCGAGCTGGCGTTGTAGTCGGCGATCGCGGCGTTGCGGCCAGCAGCGATCGATCAACACTCCAGCCAAACTCATCGAACAGACGATCAGCACTAGCCACGTCAAGAGATGGTAGAGCATGGCATAGCGCAGCGCTGCCCAAGTGAACTGCTCTGCCATCAAGGCCCATTCAGCCCGAAGATCCCAAAGGCTCCAAACCAGTCCCAAGCTGGCCAGCCACAGTCTGGGCTGTTGTCGGCGGTAATGCCAAGCCTGCAGCAGCTGCAGTTGGCGATCGCGCTGCGTCACTTCTGTCAGATCAGGTTTCAGCATTGATCGGTTGCGGCGATCGCGGCGTGCGTTTACGCCACCAACCTAGCAGGGTACTCGCGACAAAAATGCTGGAATAAGCACCCAAAACAAACCCGACAATTAAGGTCAAAGCAAAGTTCTGCAGGGTGGCGCCCCCGAAGATGTAAATCGCTACGAGGGGTAACAGCGTTGTCAGGGTAGTGTTGATCGAACGGCCTAGCGTCTGGTTGACCGAAAGATCGACGATTTCATCAATATCGTCGTCGGGGAACAGGGCGATCGTTTCTCGGATGCGATCGTAGATGACCACCGTGTCATTGACCGAGAAACCCGTGATCGTTAGCAGCGCCACAATAAACAGGCTGTCTGCCTCATAGCCCGCCAAGATCCCCAGCCAAGCAAAAACGCCCGCCGTAATAAACACATCGTGGAGCAGAGCCAGAATGGCTAGCAAGGCATAGTCCCGCTGGAATCGGAAATTGAGATAGACCAGAATCCCAGCAAAGGAGACCAGCAGCGCCAACAAGCCAGAGCTGAGCAATTGCTGCCCTAGTACCGGACCCACCGTGTCGATTTGCGTCTGCTGCGGATCAAAGGGACCAAACGCTTCACTCAGTTTGATTTGCAGCTGAACACGCGCTTCAGGGCTCAGATCGCCAGTGCTGATTACAAATCCCTGCTGTTCCTGCCCCACCACTTGAACATTGCTGCGCTCCAAGCCCTCGGAGGTCAAGACCTCACGAATGGCACCAGCTTCCAGCGGGCGATCGCACTGTGCTTTGGTACAGTCTCGCTCGAGCTGCAGACGAGTACCCCCAATGAAGTCCAGACCCGGTCGTACCGGCCCCCCAAACTGCACCCAAGAAATCGCCATGCCCACAATGCTGAGCAAGACCAAGATGGAAGAGATCCACCACCAACGCCGACGCTGAGCCGTGAGTTGTAACGTCATGGTCACCCTCAGGATTTGGTTGCAGTCAGAGTGCGATCGAACAGTTGCGGCTTGCGCAGGGCTGGATTCGTGATCGCCAAGAACATCAGCGTGCGGCTACAGGTGATCGCCGTAAACATGCTGACCATCACCCCGATCGCCAGTGTTAAAGCAAAGCCCTTGACCAGACCGCTGCTTAGCCAGAACAGAGCACCACAGGCAATCAGCGTCGTGACGTTACTGTCCAAGATGCTGCTGAAAGCTCGATAGAAGCCGGATTCAACGGAGCGATAGAGCGATTTGCCTGCTCGTAGTTCCTCTCGCGTTCGCTCAAAAATTAGGACGTTGGCATCCACGGCCATACCGATGCTGAGCAAAAAGCCAGCAATTCCGGGCAGGGTCAAGGTCACACCCAGCAGATTAAAGGCTGCCAACGAGAGGATGGCGTAAATCGCTAGGGAAATGTCAGCGATCAAGCCGGGCAGCTGGTAGTAAACCACCATGAAAACAAGGACGAGGAGCAAACCGCCAACGCCCGCATAGATGCTGCGCTGGATGCTGTCTCGACCAAGTGTCGCGCCCACGGTGCGGTTTTCAACAATTTCCACCGGTAGCGGTAGGGCACCACCGCGCAGCTGAATCGCCAGGTCATCGGCTTGCTCCGTACTGAAGCGGCCCGTGATGACCGCACTGCCCCCTGTGATCCCAGTCTGGGCAAACTCAGGCCCCACCACCGGCGCACTGATCAGAACGCCATCGAGGAAAATGCCAATGCTGCGCCCTGTGCCCGCCAAACTTTTGGTGAGGGCTGCAAATTGGTCACCGCCTTCCGTATCAAAGCGCAGGGCCACTTCCCAGCTATTGCCTGATTGGGTTGGCTGGGCAAGAGCATCCTTCAGCGATTTACCAGTAATTTGGGCGGGACCAAAAAACTTACCTAGTTCTGTCTGAGCTTTTTCGAGTGTCTGCTCTAACTCAGTCACTTTGGCAGGGTCACCATTGCGGCGCTCAATCTCTATCGCCCCCCGCGCTTGGGAAACCACTTGCTGTAGCTGGGTCACAGCAGCTTCAGTGCCAGGATTCTGTTCCCGAAACTCTAGCTGAGCTGTGCCTCCTAACACCCGCTCGGCTTGTTCGGGGTCACTGACGCCGGGCAACTGCACCAAAATCTTGTCGCTGCCAGCAGTTTGAATCACCGCTTCAGAGACACCCAAGCCATTAACCCGGTTCTCAATGACACGCTGCACCGCTTCCAGTTCGCGATCGCCTACCGAGGGAATCTCGGTGGTGGGCTTGACCAAGATGGTCAACTGCGAGCCCCCTTGGAGATCAAGGCCAAGGCGGATGGGGAGCTGCACCAAGACAAAGATGGCAGCGGCCACCAAGGCCAGAATTAAGATCAGCGGACTCTGCTGTTTTCCCATGATGTTTCTGAATACGGCAGATCGGCGATCGCTGACCTAGACCTTGGCAGTCAACAGATCTTTGACAGCGGCCGCAATTTGTTCGGGTTGAACGATCGTCAGATTTTCCAGCTTGCCGTTGTAGGGCGTCGGAATATCTTGGGAAGACAGACGCACGACCGGTGCATCGAGTTCATCGAAGCAGCGTTCCATAATCGCTGCGGACAGTTCAGCAGCAATCCCGCCCGTTTTCATGCACTCTTCAACGATGATGACGCGGTGGGTCTTGCGAATTGAGGCTTCGATCGCTTCAAAATCGAAGGGCTTGAGCGAAATCAGGTCGATCACTTCGGGATCAAACCCTTCTTTCTCCAGCGTCTTCACTGCCTGCAAGCAGTGGTAGCGCATGCGCGAGTAGGTGAGGATTGTGACATCCTTGCCGGGACGAACCAGTTCTGCCTTATCCAACGGGCAGATGTACTCCTCGTCGGGCAGGTCTTCTTTGAGGTTGTAGAGCAGCACGTGCTCAAAGAAGAGGACAGGGTTGTTGTCGCGGATTGCTGCTTTCAGCAGACCCTTGGCGTTGTAGGGCGTTGAGCAAGCCACGATTTTGAGCCCGGGCACGGCATGGAAGTAGGCTTCCAGTCGTTGGGAGTGTTCAGCCCCAAGCTGGCGACCGACACCCCCAGGACCGCGGAAGACGATCGGAATGGTGAAGTTACCGCCGGAAGTGTAGCGCAGCATCGCGTTGTTGGCGATCTGGTTGAAGGCTAGGAGCAAAAAGCCCATATTCATGCCTTCGACAATCGGCCGCAAACCGGTCATGGCGGCGCCGACGGCCATCCCTGTGAAGCCGTTCTCGGCGATCGGGGTGTCGAGCAGCCGGAAGTCACCGTATTTTTTGTAGAGATCCTTGGTGACTTTGTAGGAGCCGCCGTAATGCCCCACGTCCTCGCCGAGGACAAAAACATTGGGGTCACGTGCCATTTCTTCATCGATTGCAGCCCGTAGGGCGTTGAACATGAAGGTTTCGGCCATGGGTTCCTCGAAGGCGGCAAAAACTGCGCAATCTTCAGATAATAGCCGCTTGCCCTTGGGCTCGGATAGCGATCGCCCTAGCCGCCCTTGGCAAAGGTGCCAAGAATCAAGACTGAGAGCAGCAGCCCTGGCGATAGGAAGAGAATCAACAAGCCGAGGTCGCTATAGGTCAAAGCAGTCATGGTGCAAGGATTTCCGTCGTTTGCTTTCAGACTAGCGATCCCCACTGCTGCTGGCTGCCAATCGTTACATTTGAGACGTTGTGGCGTTGCCTTACCTGGTTTCCCAATGCTGGCTGAGCTCTTTTTTAACGGTGCCAATCTGGCCGTCTTGCCCTTTTGGTTATTGCTGATTGGCCGTCCGCGCTGGGAATGGACACAGCGGATTGTCGGCTCGCCTTATCCTTTTGCGGTACTGGCGATCGCCTATTTGATACTGCTGGTTACGTCCGTATCGCCCGAATCGGCTGCTGCGCTTGCCAGCCCCAAGTTGGCGGATATTGCCAAAGCCTTTGCTGATCCTGGGGTCACGGCTGCTGGCTGGCTTCATTTCGTAGTGCTGGATCTCTTTGTGGGGCGCTGGGTAGCTCAAACCGCCGTCGAGAAACCGGGACTTCCCGTGCGCCACTCATTAGTTCTCTGCTTATTTGCAGGCCCGCTTGGACTGCTCAGCCACCTGATTACCCAAGCAATTTGGCAGTGGTGGCAACAACGACAAGCCACCTCAACTACAACGGCCTAGCTTTGGGCTTTGCGCAAGCTTTGTAGCCCCACTTGAATCCCGAGTAGAAACAGGCCCAAGGCCACAATGCCAAAAATGCCTGTGGCAAGCGCACCCATGCCAACTACCAGCGTCCGCACTGCAACCGCAATGTTTTGAGCGAAGGCGTTGCCAGTCGGCAGCGGTTTAGCCGCAAAGCTACTGGCGATTGACAGCGTCAGAAAGTAGCCGCCTACCGCGATCGCTCCTGAGACAGCGGAACCACTCCAACAGCTCGGTAAGGTTGGCGGTGGATTGCCAGCGGTAGTTTCAGTCGGTTGGGTCTGCTTGGTCTGCTGTTCGTCACTCATGGATCGGGCGATCGCCAAACAATGCTTGCTCTAGTCTCGCTGAAAAGAGGCGGCAACGATGCAGGCTACAGCAGGGGCGATCGCCGCGCCATACTCAACGGTAAGAGACCGAACTTGGCACATGGTGGATCTGTTCCTACAGCGGCTCCTCGCTGTCACCCTCCTTCTAGGCGGTGTGCCTAGCATGGTCTTGGGGATCGGTCTAGCCTCAACCAACCCCACTGCTTGGGGCTATAGCCGCGAACAGCAGGAGGCCAGCATCATCCTGTTTGGGGGCGGTGGTTTGGTGGCAACCGCTGCGGGTAGCTTGCTAGAACTCAACTTTCGTCAGCAGCGGCGCCAGCGGCAAAAACAACGCCTACAGCGGTTTCTGCATGGTTTGATTCGCGAGTCGCAAGGGAGCTTGGGCATGATCGAGTGGGTCACCCGCGCCAGCGATCGGGTACCTTGGCCCACCGAGGAACTGAAGTCTTTTTTGAAAACGGAAGCGCTACTGCTCAATGCTGAAGTCAGCTCGGATGAGTTGGGGAATATTCGCTATCGCTTTCCCTTCGATCCGCAACGGCAAGATCAACAGCAGCAACTACGCCGCTTATTGCACGACCTTATTCAGCAACAGCAAGGTCGGGTTAGCTTAGTCGATTGGGTAACCCAAGCCAGTACTCTTGTGCCTTGGCCCACTGCTGACTTACGGGCTTTTTTGGAAGCAGAAGCTAGCCTGCTGGAAGCCAATCCTGAAGTTGTGGATAACAACACTCTTTACTACTGCTTTGCGACGCCAGCACTTCCCACAGCGGCCCCGCCATCTGCCTAAGCAGTGCGATCGCGGCCGGTCAGCACGTTTAGTCCGTCAGTCAAACAGCACATCCAGCCACCACACTGGGAGCTTGGGAATCCGGTTGCTGGTCAGCGGGATTAACGGCAGATCAGGAAAAGCAGGCAGCGTGTAGGTATCAGTGTAGGTGTCCACCCGAATCAAATCCAAGGGGTTGTCACCGCTGGGCTGGCGTTCTGCCGAAAGACAAATTGTCGCAGCTTGGGGCTGATGATCGGTTGGTGTCAGCGCTTTCAAGAGCTGGTCAAAGTGGGAGATCCCTTCAGCATCTGTCCAGTAGGCCCCATTCCAGAGAAACGACAGTTGATAAATCTGTTGATCACTGGTGGGTGATGAGGGATGTTTCATGGTCGACCTCTCCCAAAAAAATGGGATGGAATGGTTCTTAAGATTCCCGCAACGGAGGCTAGGAACATCCCTCTGATCTTGCTGACTTAGACGATCGAGCTTGATCAAGGTTTGGCGAGCGTGCCACGGTAGAAGCAGTGTTTTAGGCCAAAACGATGACGGATGCTGCCCTGCCGCTTCTCATTCAGCAGATGTTGCAGCCTGAGTTTTATCCGCATGCCGTTGAAACACCTGTGCAGCTCTATCAAACGCACTGCTCCTATGTCCTGCTGACAGGGCCCTATGCCTACAAGCTCAAAAAGCCGGTTAACTTTGGCTTTTTAGACTACTCAACATTGGAAAAACGCCAGCATTTTCTGCAAGAAGAATTGCGCCTCAACCAACGGACAGCAGCACCCCTCTATCAACAGGTTCTTGCTATTTCAAAAACGGGCGATCGCTATCAGTTCTCTGAAGGCGAACCCGCTGAAGAATATGCTCTGCAAATGAAGCAGTTTCCCAAGGGTTGTCTCTTCTCTGAGCAGTTTGAAGCGGGCCATCTTGATGCTGAGGTCATGCGCCAACTGGCTGGAGTTGTCGCGGATTTTCATGCTCGAACTTGGGTAGATGACCACGTTCGTAGCTATGGGCAAGTGGCACAAATCCGTAAAGCCTTTGATGAAAACTATCAACAAACGCTGAGCTATGTTGGGGGCCCACAGACTCAAATACAGTTTGAGGAAACCAAAGCCTTTAGCGATCGCTTCTTTGACACTCAGTCTGATCTATTCGCAGCTCGGACTGCTGCAGATAAAATCCGTGAATGCCATGGCGATCTTCATCTCGGAAACCTTTGCCGATGGGATGATCAACTCTTTTTGTTTGACTGCATTGAGTTCAATGAGCCCTTCCGCTTTGTCGATACGATGTATGACATTGCGTTCTTGGTCATGGACCTCGATGCACGCGGCCGTCAGGATCTAGGAACGGCTTTTCTCAACGCCTATGCTGAGATAAGTGGCGATTGGGAAGGACTACAAGTTCTGCCGCTGTATCTGAGTCGACAAGCGTATGTCCGCGCTAAAGTCACCTCATTTTTATTAGACGATCCAGCCATTGATAGCGATCGCCGTCAGCAGGCTTTTGATCAGGCAGCTGCTTACTACCGGCTGGCCCATGCCTATGCCCAACCAGCTCAACAGGGCGAATTGCTGTTACTCAGCGGTCTTTCCGGCTCGGGTAAATCAACTCTAGGACGCACGATCGCGGAACGGCAACGGGCCATCATTTTGCGATCAGATGCGGTTCGCAAACACCTAGCAGGTGTGCCCTTGTTCGAACGGGGTGGCCCAGAACTCTATAGTGCTGAGATGAACGATCGCACCTACAATCGCCTCTTACAATTGGGTCTTTGCTTAGCTCGTGCCGGCTACCGCGTCATTCTGGATGCGAAATATGACCGTCAAGCCTATCGAAATGCTGCGATCACTGCAGCTCAATCCCAAGAGATCCCGATCCGAATTTTGCATTGCCAAGCCTCGGAATCGACGCTGCGGCAGCGATTGCAAGCCCGTCAAGGGGATATTGCTGATGCGACTGCGGATTTGGTCAGTCAGCAACTCGCAGCTTGGCAAGACTTTAGTGCCGAAGAGCAAACCTCTGTGCAAGCGATCGCGACTGAAGAGCCTCTAGCAGAACAATTAGACGTGATTGGTCTTTAACAGACTTTCGCTTCCCAATTCAAGAGTTTCTGTTTGCGATCGCGTCCCCAACGATAGCCACCCAATTCGCCGGACTGTTGTATAACGCGATGGCAAGGAATGAGGTATGCGATCGGATTTTTGCCAACCGAATTGCCTACTGCACGGGCAGCATTGGGGCGTCCGATCGCGATCGCTAAGGCTTGATAAGTGGTCGTTACCCCTCTAGGAATTTGAAGCAGCGATCGCCAGACTTGCTGTTGAAAGGGTGTGCCGTGCACGTGCAGCCGGAACAGGCTGGGGTCAGCAGTTTCATAACGAAAGAGCTGCTGAGCAATCATGGTCGTTTCAGTCGGCTGATAGTGAATTGCTGCGTCAGGCCAAGCCGCTTGCAACCATGGCTCAGCTTCCGCAGGGCTTAAAGAATCAAAAAACTCAAGCTGACAGATGCCGATCGCCGTCTTTGCAATCAAACAATCTCCAAAAGGAGTGCTGTGTAATCCGTAGATCAGTTGGCTGACCCCAGATGAACTAACTAGCGATCGCGATGTAGGACTCCAGTGAATCATCGAATCTGTTAGTTGCATTGCAAACTCACTCACTAACCAACCCAAGTAAGTTTGCGATTCAGCCAGAAATTCCAGAGAGTAACAACCGCGATCGCTACCCAGTTCGATGGTAAATAGTGTAATTTAAGACCTTCAACTAAGAGGCTTAAAATCAGGAGATTTAAGAAAATTCCCAAGGAACAAATCAAATTAAACTTGAGGAATCGACGAGACCAGTAGCGCTTTTGAGATCCCTTTGCTAAATCACGAAAAGTCCAAGCATCATTCAGCATAAAGTTATTAAAAATAGCGACCTCAGCTGCAATAAATTTGCTGAGTAGTAACGGCAATCCTAATTGACTGGAATCATGTAGAAGATAGAGTACGAGGCTATCAACGATAACGCCAGTTGCGCCCACGCCGATAAATTTCAAAAAGCGCGAACTTTCCCAGCGCTGGAGTCGTAACTGTAGCAAGTGCCGTAGGTAATCCCAATACTCTCGGGACGTCACCTTGCTTTCGCCTTGGCTGCGCTCACGGAAGACAAAGCCGACTTCCTGAATGTGCCGGATGCGTCCTTTGGCAATCACTTCTAAAAGGATTTTGTAGCCGCGAGGCTGGAGGCGATTGAGGTCGAGTGCCGATCGCCGCACCATGAAGTAACCGCTCATCGGATCGCTGACGCGACCGAGGACTTCTGGCAGTACTAAAAGACCAAGCAACTGAGCGCCCCGTGAACCAAAGCGACGCCATAGACTCCAGTCACTGACGCCGCCGCCGGTCACATTACGGCTGGCGACTGCTAAGTCAGTTCCTGCTTGCATCGTCTCGAGCAAAGCCAAGAGTGTTTCCGGTGGATGCTGCAGGTCACCGTCAATCACGCCCAAAATTTCGCCTTGAGCCTGTTGCCAGCCATAGACGACGGCTGTTGCTAGGCCGCGATCGCTCTGCCGCCGCAATACCGTCAACATTGGCAGCTTCGGTTGGAGTTCTGCCGCTAACGCCCAAGTGTGATCGGGGCTATCATCATCGACCACAATCAGCTCGTAGCGATCGGGCAGGGCGTGGTCGAGCAATGAACTCAGCTGTAGCAGCAGCGGCTGGATATTCTCAGCTTCATTGAAGGTCGGGATGACCAAGGAGAGAGAAAGCACTGCCAATCACTTGGGCTCCGACGCAAACTGCTGCTCAGCATACGAGGCGATCGCCCTTCCAGACAAATCAACCTTGGGTGACTGCTCTCTTGTCTCGTCCCTACAGTCCTCGGGAAGTTGAATCTCAGTCCTGAAACGGTTGTCGATTGAAGCTCATGATGGCCAGCGCGATTGAACTCCCGTGATCGTGCGAATTCTCAACTAAAAGTCCGGAAAGTTACCATTCTTGATTGGAACCAGAGGCATGAATTTACGACTGGATATAAGCCGTCCAGCAAAGATCGGGGCCGATCGCTTGCCACTGCGATCGCTCAACTTTGAGGGCTTGATCCATCCGCAATAAACCCAAATCACCGACTGGGCTGTAACCGGGTGGGCCACCAATCAACTTGGGAGCAATGAACGCTAGAAGCTTCTGAATTTGACCTTCGCGGAGAGCAGCCGCAGCTAAAGTGCCGCCACATTCCCAGAGCAGAGTCGAAAGGCCGCGATCGAATAATTCAGCACTCACAGCCGTAGGAGTTAACGGCGATCGTGCAATGACTTCTACCCCTTGAGTTTCGAGTTTCTTCCGGCGATCGCGATCGGCCGTCTCTTCGGTAAAAACAAGCGTGGGCGCAATATCGGTCTGCCAAAGATTGGCCTCCAGCGGCAAATCTAAGTGGCGACTCATCACTACTCGCAGGGGATGGCGATCGCTGACGTCATGACAAGTCAGACGAGGGTTGTCCAGCCGCACTGTGTTGCCACCCACAATGACCGCATCCACTTGCGATCGCAGTTGATGCACTTGGCGACGCGATTCAGGACTGCTGACCCAAGCGCTATGGCCGCTGCTAGCCGCAATTCGACCGTCGAGGGTCATGGCGTACTTGAGAATGCCAAAGGGACGACGCTGAGTCACCCGCCAAACAAACGCTTCGTTCAGTTGCTCACAGGCGGCTTGTTCAACACCAACCGTCACGTCGATTCCCGCTTGTTGAAGTCGGGCAATGCCACCCCCAGCGACTCGGGGATCAGGGTCGACCATGCCGACTACGACCCGCTTTAGACCAGCCGCCACCACCGCTTCGCTACAGGGCGGCGTCCGGCCATAGTGATTACAGGGCTCAAGGTTGACGTAAAGGGTGGCTCCACGGGCGCGATCGCCGGCTTGCCGCAGAGCAAACACTTCCGCATGGGGCTGCCCAGCGGCCGGATGGAAGCCTTCACCCACGACTTCTTCGCCTTGGGCAATGACGCAGCCGACCATGGGATTCGGTGCTGTTTGCCCAGCCGCTTGTGCAGCTAACTCTAAACAGCGCTGCATGTACTGACGATCGCGATCACTCATGCCCGATCGCAGCCCATTCTTTGACCATAAACGGCGGTACCGTCAACATCACTTCATTGTCTAGCTGTAGCCGCAGAGGGGTGATGCGATCGAGGAGTGGCAACAGCGTCTCGCTGTCGAACTCTGCCACATTGGCGCTGAGCTGAGTATCTTGATCCGTCACGTTGGGCAAGGACAGTTGCCGACCCGTTTGCTCCACGATCAAGGGCGTCTGCCGCGAGAGGCGCACGGCTGGAAAACCTACCAAGCGCAGTCGGGAAGCAATGCGATCGCTGCCTTGGCGACGTTCATAGAAAATCACCTGCCAAGATTGATCCCTTGCATCGCGCAGACTTTGCAAGGAGCGAATCATTTCGCGATCGCCCCCTTCGGGATAGTGATGAATTGCCGCGATCGCAGGCAGGCTCGGACTTCCCAACAGGAGAAGCAAGCACCATCCCCATATCAGCCAACGCATCGCTCTAATCCAGCTGTGCCGTTCACTGTTTCATTGTGTGCATAGGCTGACGCTGCGATCGCCTTGTCAGCTTTCAAAATTCAGTGCTACCTTCAAAGCAAGCCACGCTAATCGAAGCAGGCTTTCACTTCAGGGATTCTGAGGTCAATCAATGAAATACGACGTTGCCGTTTATATCGGCCGTTTTCAACCTTTTCACAATGGTCATCTGTCAGTGGTGCAGCGATCGCTTGAGGTCGCGCAACATCTCCTGATTCTGACTGGTAGCCATCTCGCGTCACCCGATACGCGCAATCCTTGGAGTTCTGAAGAACGCGAGGAAATGATTCGGGCAGCGTTGCCTGCCAATTGGCAAAAACGAGTCAGCTTTATCCCCATTCGGGATCACCTCTACAGCGACAATCTTTGGCTGACGGAAATTCAGCAAAAAGTCCTCGAAGAAGCTGGCGAGGAAGCCCGCATTGTTTTAGTCGGTCACCGCAAGGATCGCAGTAGCTATTACCTCGATCTCTTTCCCCAGTGGGATTTTTTGGAAGTGCCGCGACTGGAAGCAGTTCACTCCACTGCTGTTCGCGATGCCTATTTCAGCGGTTCTGAAGAGTCAAACTATGCCGCTGCTTTACCTGCAGGTGTTGCAGACTATCTGACGGCGTATCAGCAAACGGGTCGCTATCAATGGCTGCGCGATGAGGCCGATTACATCAAAGGCTATCGGCGAGCTTGGGCTGTCGCGCCCTACGCACCGACGTTTGTGACCACCGATGCGATCGTGATTCAGTCGGGGCATGTGCTGGTCGTTCGTCGCAAGGCACGTCCAGGCAAAGGCTTGATTGCACTGCCAGGAGGCTATATCCAGCAAGATGAAACCGTGCTGGAAGGAATGCTGCGGGAACTGCGCGAAGAAACAGGATTGAAAGTTCCGAAGCCAGTTCTACAAGGATCGATTGTCGAAAATCGCGTCTTTGATGCACCGCAGCGATCGCAACGGGGACGCATCATTACCCACGCCTTTTGCATTCACCTTAAACCTGGGCCTTTACCATCCGTGCGCGGCGGCGATGATGCCGAAAAAGCTTGGTGGATGTCCCTCGCGGATCTCTATGCTCACGAAGAGCAATTCTTCGAAGATCACTTCCAAATTATTCAGCATTTTGTCAGTCGAACTTAGTGCTGAATCGATCAGTCATTAGGTAATCGCATAGCTGGAAATCAAGAGTTTTAGCCTCTTGTTTTGGTAGTCATTTTGTTCTGACAGCTCAGTCTGGAGAGACCGGGTGAGTTGTCCTTGACCTCATCGTTGCGGAGCGCAACTGATTATGGACCTCAATCTTCTGTTCGATACCGACTCATACAAAGTGAGTCACTGGCTGCAATATCCAGCTGATACCACTGCGATCGGAGCTTATTTAGAGAGCCGGGGTGGAGATTGCTCGCACACGCTCTTTTTTGGCCTGCAATATCTACTGTTGCGTTATTTCTCAAAGCCAATCACTAGCACCGACATTCAAGAAGCTGCCGCGCTATTTCGAGCACATGGCTTGCCCTTCAATCAAGCAGGCTGGCAACAAGTTTGCGATCGCCATGGCGGTTATTTACCGTTGCGAATTCGTGCCGTACCCGAAGGCAGCCTGGTTCCCACCGGCCATGTCTTGCTGACAGTGGAATCGACCGATCCTGAATTGGCTTGGTTGGTGACTTGGGTTGAGACGCTACTGTTGCGGGTTTGGTATCCGACGACTGTGGCAACGCGCAGTTGGCAGCTTCGGCAAATCATTCAGCAAGCGCTGGAGCAGTCAGCCGACAATCCAGCCGCTGAAATTGACTTCAAGTTGCATGACTTTGGTTCGCGGGGGGTCTCAAGCCAAGAGAGTGCTGCAATCGGAGGGCTAGCCCATTTAGTCAACTTTCAGGGCACCGATACGATCGCTGCTTTACTGGCAGGACAGCGCTATTACGATTGCGCGATCGCAGGCTTTTCGATTCCGGCAGCGGAGCACTCGACGATTACAGCTTGGGGGCAAGCAGGTGAGTTAGATGCTTACCGTAATATGCTCGATCGCTTTGCAAAGCCGGGATCTGTGGTTGCTGTTGTTTCGGATTCCTATGATCTCTGGAACGCCGTCGATCATCTTTGGAGTGAGGATTTACGCGATCGCATTCTGCAATCGGGCGCAACAGTGGTGATTCGGCCTGACTCAGGCAATCCAGAGCAGATTGTGCCAGAGTTACTGCGTCGTTTGGCCGCTAAGTTCGGCTGCGATCGCAATCAGAAAGGCTATCAAGTCCTGCGATCGGTGCGAGTGATTCAAGGTGATGGCGTCACAGCGGAAAGTCTGCCCAAAATTCTGCAAGCAGTTATGGCAGCAGGCTTTAGTGCCAGCAATGTAGCCTTCGGCATGGGGGGTGGGCTGTTGCAGCAGGTCAACCGTGATACCCAGCGCTTTGCCTACAAGTGCAGCTGGATCGAGCGATCGGGGCAAGTCATCCCGATTCGTAAGCAGCCAGCAACAGATCTCAGCAAAGCCAGCAAAGCAGGACGATTGGATTTAATCCGCGATCACAAGGGCGAATACCGAACAGTGTCACTCCTGACCTCGGCACTCGATCCGCAATCCTGTCTGCAAACGGTGTTTGAAAATGGTGCGATTACTCAGCGGCAAAGCTTGCAGGAGATTCGCGATCGGGCGAGGTCTGAGACCACCTAGACACTGACGTGAATCAAATCGCGATCGCCTGATCTGGAGTGAAAGACTCGCTACAGTAAGGCCATGATCAAGCCCCGCGCTTTTCGTCGCATTGAAGATTGCAATCGCTGCTTATTTGCCAGCGACCATCCGATGCAGCCTTGCTTGGCACGACGAACAGCTCCGGTCGGCGATCGCTGTTTAGACTTTCGTCCTTATCCGACTGAACCCAACACGCCGCCTCGCGATCGTTAGGTTCCTGGCAACTTCAAAACAGAGCGGCAACAGATCGGGGATGATAGCCCCGAAGCATCGGAATCTCGGATCGTGCAGATTACGGCAGCAGCGCAGCACGACTACCAACAGGCGATCGCGGCCTATGAAGCAGGCGAGTTTGAGTCGGCGATCGCCCAGCTCGATCGGCTGCTCAGCGAGTTTCCCGACTGGGCAGATGCGATCGGCTTGCAAGGCTTGTGCTACTACCGCTGCGACCAGAAAGAGACTGGAATTGCACTGCTGCGCCAAGCGATCGCCCTTGATCCCACCGAGCCACACCACCTCAACAATCTCGGGAACCTGCTCCAGCAAATGGGGCAGCTCACGGAGGCGTTGGAGCATCTAAATCAGTCGCTAGCGATCGCCCCAACCCATGCAGCAGCTCGTTTCAATCGCGCCATCACGCTGCAAAAACTGGGAGATCCAACGACTGCGCTGCGGGATTATCAACAGCTTTTGGAGACGGATCCAGACAATACTGAAATTCGCTACAACAGTGCCCACGCAGCCCTCGCGATCGGGGACTGGGACTTTGGTCTACCCGCCTACGAAGCTCGCTGCCAACAACTTCAACACTTTCCCGAAATCGAAGCCTCGCTGAAACTGCTGCGTTGGCAAGGGCGAGACTTGGGTCAACAAACGCTCTTGGTCTGGGGAGAACAGGGATTTGGCGATCGCCTGATGGGGGCGCGTTGGGTTCCCCTGCTGCGCCAGCGCTATCCCCAAGCCCGCATCGTTTGGCAGACCAGCCCGAGTCTGGTACGCCTGTTTCAAACCTGGGCTGATGATCAGCTCACCGTCATCGCGGAAGGCGCTGAGTTGCCAGTTTGCAATTGGCAGGTGCCTTTGCTGTCGCTGATGCTGATTTTTCAAAGCGATCGTGACCATCTACCCTGGCATGGCCCCTATTTCTTTCCTCGGCAGGGAGCTTTGCTGCCCGATCGCAATCGCCCCAGGCTAGGCCTAGTCTGGAGTGCTGGCCGCAATCCAGCTCAGTCAGCGGAATTCGCTGCTAACAAAAGCTGTCCGCTGTCACTGCTCTGGTCTGCTCTGTCGGAATCTGGCTGGGGAGTCGTCTCGCTACAAGTGGATGAAGCTCGGCAAGATTGGCAGACGATCGCAGATCCACCACTGGATTTGGGCAGCGAGATTAGTGATTTTCAGGACACGGTTGATCGCCTCGCCCATCTGGACTTACTGATCACCGTCGATACCGCGATCGCGCATCTCGGCGGCATGATCGGGCTACCGACTTGGGTGCTGCTGCCAGCTGTGCCGGATTGGCGTTGGGAACTCTCCGGCTCCACCACACCTTGGTATCCCAGCCTGAGACTATTCCGGCAGCCCAGCCCCGGCGATTGGTCAGGGGCGATCGCAGCACTGCAAACGGCACTGACGGAGTTCCAGCCCACACCTCTGTCGTGGAACTATCGCGGCGAGCTATCCATAGCGGATTGGATTGAAGCTGCCGATCGCGCCTTTACCGCGCAGAACTGGCCTAGGGCTGAATGGTTGATTCGGCAGGCGTTGGCGATCGCTCCTCAGGAGCCCACCTTGCACCGCGCTTTGGGTCGCAGCCTTAAGCAGCAAGGGGACTATGCCGGTGCAGCCCAAGCCCTCGCGATCGCCTGTGAACAAGCCCCCTCGCAAGCCGAGTTCTGGCAAGAGCGATCAGGTCTGGAGTACTACGACAATCAGCTAACTGCTGCGCTGGCCAGCCTGAATCAGGCGATCGCGTTGCAAGGAGCGACCGCTGACACCCTGATCAGTCGGGGCGTCCTCCACTATCGCCTCGGGCAATTCTCCGAATCCTTAGCAGACTACGAAGCTGCAGCTGCGATCGCGCCTGAGAGTCCGTTGCTGCGCTGCAATCGCGGCTTTTTACAACTGCACTGGGGCAATTGGCAGCAGGGCTGGCCCGATTTAGAAGTGCGCTTCGACTATCAACCCGAACTCGATCCATTTCAGTACCGCCAACTGGCTCCGGCTTGGCAGGGTGAATCGCTCGGGAATCAGACTCTATTGATTTGGGGCGAACAAGGACTGGGGGATCATCTGCTGTTCTGTCGTTGGTTGCTGGAACTACGCCAGCAGCATCCCCAAGCCCAGCTCGTCTTCGTCACCGATCCGCTGTTAGAGCAGCTGATGCAGCAACTGGCAGACGATCACCTTCAAATCTGCTGCTTGGGTGAACCGCTCCCAGCCTGCGATCGCCAAGTGGCGCTGATGTCTCTGCCTGCGATCGCGCAAACCACACCCGCAACGGTGCCTTGGCAGTGGGCCTATTTCCAGAGCAGTACACCGCCCCTCCGCTGTGCTGAAGCGCTGCAAGTCGGCTTTGTTTGGGCCTCAGGCAAGCGCTCCTCCCCAGAAACCGCTCGTCTCTACCGCGAAAAGAGCTGTCCTCTCAGCGAACTCCTGCCAGCATTGCTGGCGGTTCCAGAGGTTGACTACTACAGCTTTCAAGTTGGGGCTGACGTGACTGAACTGCAACCCTGGCTGGAACAGAGCGATCGCCTGTTTGACCTGAGTGAGCAGCTTCAGGATTTTCAAGATACGGCCGATTGGCTAGCGGAGATGGACTTGCTGATTTCCGTTGATACGGCGGTGGCAAATCTGGCGGGAATGATGGCGCTGCCCGTGTGGACCCTACTGCCAGAGCCGGCCAATTGGCGCTGGGGGCTAAGCGGCGAAACGACGCCGTGGTATCCCAGCATGCGGCTTTATCGTCAGATCCAACGCGGTGATTGGAGCAGCGCGATCGCCCAGATTCAGCAGGATCTACAGCAGCTCAGCCGCGATCGTAACTGCCTCGTGACCTAGTTCAACCGTTTCTTAGTCCTGCCACGCCTGCAACCAGGGATAGTCCGCTGCTCGCAGCAAATTGCGCAGCAAGGGCAAGCTCAGGCCAATCACATTGGTGTGGCAGCCCTGAATTTCAGCAATGAACAGCCCACCCTTACCTTCAAGCGCAAAAGCCCCCGCACAAGCCAAAGGTTCGCCGGTTGCCACGTAGGCTTCAATCTCGGCATCCTCCACTTCTGCGAAGCGCACCCGCGTTGTGCCACAAGCTAGCCAGCGGCGCTGACTGGCGGAATCAATCAAAGCGTGGCCAGTATGCAGTTCACCCCACTGCCCCCGCATCTGTTGCCAGCGGGCGATCGCCTCTGCAGGACTGGCAGGCTTGCCACAAATTTCGCCGTTGATCGCCAGGACTGAGTCGCAGCCCAACACCAGCGCCGGTTCTGTCTGCGATCGCGCCACACTTGCAGCCTTACGAAAGGCCAGTTCCTGAACCAAAGCGGGCGGATCCGTCAGTTGCACCAAGCTTTCATCAAAGTGACTGGGCTGCACCTCTACTGATAGACCCACCGTCGCCAGCAGACGACGACGTGCAGGCGAAGCCGAAGCCAAAATCAGGCGCGGAGCAGGCATAGCCACCAAAACCAACAGGACGGGAGTCGTTGCCCCAATCCTATGATCCAAGAGTCAACTTCTAACGCTGTGGCCATGTCTGCTGCCCTGTCGGGGGGATTGAACTTCCCAGCCAAAACACTGCGTCGGGCGACCCGAGCAGCAGCCTGCTCACCCTTTCGCCTGGGCCTGTTCCTCGCACTGCGACAGACCGCCGTGCCGCTCCAAGACATTGCAGGCACTGCGGGCATTGCCCATGGCTACAGTCGGCGCAATCTCAATGAACTGATTGCTGAAAACGAGCTGATGTGGCTGATGCAGGTGGGACTGCTGCGCCGCGAAGTCGATGGCCAAGGGCTGACCAACCGCTTTCGGCTCACGCCTTTGGGACAGCAGTTAGTGCTGATTTGGCAACAGCAGGGCGATCGCCTACCACCTGCGGGTCTGCGCGATCGCTTTTACAATGCGGTGTGCCGCTGGTTGCGGTTGCCGTTCTAGGGGGAGACTCATGCCGGCTCTGATGGTCGTGGGCTGTACCTCCCACGCAGGCAAATCACTGATCACAGCAGCGATCTGCCGCTTGTTGCGGCGGCAGGGCTGGCGTGTTGCTCCTTTCAAGGGGCAGAACATGGCGCTCAATGCCTACGTGACTGCCAGCGGCGGTGAGATTGGCTATGCCCAAGCCTTTCAAGCCTGGGCGGCGGGGGTCGAGCCAACGATCGAAATGAACCCGATCTTGCTCAAGCCCCAAGGGGATATGACCTCGCAGGTTGTTCTCAACGGGCGGGCTGTCGGTCGCACTACTGCCGAGCATTACTATCAGGACTACTTTGAGGTGGGCTGGGAGGCAATTTGTGAAGCGCTGGAGAGCCTACAAGCCGAGTACGACTGGATTGTCTGTGAGGGAGCCGGTAGCCCCGCTGAGATTAACCTCAAGCACCGCGACCTGACCAACCTCCGGGTGGCCAAACATCTGCAAGCACCAACACTGTTGCTGGTCGATATCGATCGCGGCGGCTCCTTTGCTCACCTGATCGGCACCTTAGAACTGCTCGATCCTGACGAGCGATCGCTGATTCGGGGCTTCGTCTTCAATAAATTCCGGGGGCGGCGTGAGCTGTTGCAGTCGGGGCTGGACTGGCTAGAGGAACGCACAGGTATTCCCGTTCTTGGTGTAATTCCTTGGATCGATCGCGCCTTTCCGTCTGAAGACTCGCTGGATTTAATGGAACGGCGACGCCGCAAAACCCAGGCGGAAGTGACGATCGCGGTAATTCGGCTGCCGCGCATCGCGAACTTCACCGACTTTGATCCCCTAGAAAGCGAGCCATCGGTGCAGGTGCGCTATGTGGGGCTCCACGATGAGCTGGGCTATCCCGATGCCGTGATTCTGCCGGGCTCCAAAACGACGATCAGTGACCTGCTGGACTTGCAGCGATCGGGCTTAGCCCAAGCGATCCAAGACTATGCAGCTGCGGGCGGAACCGTGCTGGGTATCTGTGGCGGCTTCCAGATGATGGGCCAGCAGATTATTGACACAGAGGGTAATGAGGGAACAGCAGGCCAATTTGAGGGACTGCAGCTATTCCCAACCCAGACTTGGTTCACCGCTGAAAAAACCTTGCGGCAGCGGCAAACCACAGCGCGATCACCCCAAGCAGGTCTACCGATCACGGGCTATGAAATCCACCAAGGCCAGACGCACCTCAGCAGTGAGAGTGAGGAGTTCCTGCCGATTTTTGATGATCCCAAGCTGGGGTTGTGCGATCGCAGTGGCAACCTCTGGGGCACCTATCTGCATGGCGTGTTCGACAACGGAGCGTGGCGACGAGCATGGCTGAATAGTCTGCGCCACCGTCGTGGTCTGAAAGCGCTACCAACCAGCATCGGGCACTATCAAGTCCAACGGGATGATCTGATCGATGCTTTGGCGGATGCGGTGGAACCCCATCTCAATCTGTCGCCGTTGCTGGAAGCAGACTAGCGGATTCCAGCCTGCCCCAAGAATCGGGCTTTCCCGTCCCATCTGCCGATAAGATCGAAGGCTGGAACCAGCACGGCAGTATGGGCAGCAGCTTCGGCCATCTCTTTCGCATCAGCACCTTCGGCGAATCCCACGGGGGAGGGGTCGGCGTTGTCATCGATGGCTGTCCACCTCGACTCGAAATTTCCGAAGCTGAGATCCAATTTGAGCTCGATCGTCGCCGTCCGGGTCAAAGCAAGATCACGACACCCCGCAAAGAAGCGGATCAGTGCGAAATCCTTTCGGGCGTGGTCGATGGCAAGACTCTCGGTACGCCGATCGCGATCGTGGTGCGCAACAAAGACCAGCGATCGCAGGACTACAGTGAAATGCAGGTCGCCTATCGGCCTTCCCATGCCGACGCGACCTACGACGCGAAATACGGCATTCGAGCGGTTGCCGGTGGGGGACGCTCCTCTGCACGGGAAACAATCGGTCGCGTAGCGGCTGGCGCGATCGCCAAAAAGCTGCTGCGAGAAATTGCGGGCGTCGAAATTGTTGGCTACGTCAAACGGATCAAAAACTTGGAGGGACAGGTTGATCCCGAAACCGTGACGCTGGAGCAAGTTGAGAGCAACATCGTCCGCTGTCCCGATGAAGCGATCGCGCCACAGATGATTGACCTGATTGAAGCGATCGGTCGGGAAGGAGATTCCCTCGGCGGCGTGGTCGAATGTGTTGCCCGACGAGTTCCACGGGGCTTGGGTGAACCCGTTTTCGACAAATTGGAAGCGGACTTAGCCAAGGCTTGCATGTCGTTGCCCGCCACCAAAGGCTTTGAAATCGGTTCGGGCTTTGCTGGCACGGAAATGACGGGGAGCGAACACAACGATGCTTTCTACACCGATGAGCAAGGCCAACTCCGCACCCGCACTAACCGTAGTGGCGGTACCCAAGGTGGGATCAGCAACGGCGAGAACATTGTGATTCGAGTGGCTTTTAAACCAACCGCGACGATTCGCAAAGAACAAGAGACCGTTACCAACGCCGGCGAAGCGACAACTCTGGCTGCTCGCGGTCGCCACGATCCCTGCGTCTTGCCCCGTGCCGTGCCGATGGTGGAAGCGATGGTTGCCCTCGTGCTCTGCGATCACCTACTGCGTCAGCAAGCCCAGTGCAGCTGGTGGTAGCAATCGCGCTGCAAAACTGCGAGTTGCTGTGAGTTAGCCTTCAGGTTGACCCTTGGCTTGTGGCTATCAAGCGGAGGCTATCGCACCCTGAGGCGCTGAGCATCATCACTCAGTCTCGGGACGATAGCCTAACTCCTCGAGCTGACTGCGCGACTGTCGCCATTTGGGTTGCACTTTGACGAACAGTTCTAGGTAGATCTTTCCGTCGATCAGCTTTTGCATTTGCTGGCGAGCCTCGCTGCCGATCGCTTTCATCATGGAGCCGCCGCGACCGATCAAGATGGCTTTTTGCGAGGGTCGCTCGACGCAGATCATCGCCAGAATGCGAGTGATGTTGGGATCTTCTTCGACTCGTTCAATTACCACGGCAACTGAGTGGGGCACCTCTTCGCGGGTCTGGAGCAAAATCTGCTCACGAATCAGCTCCGCCATAATGAATCGCTCGGGCTGATCGGTGATCAGGTCGGGTGGATAGTAGTAGGGGCCGGGTTCCAAGGCGCTAGTCAGCCATTCTAGCAGAGCTGCTGTGCCTTCACCTGTCGTTGCTGAGAAAGTTTGTAGCGGCCAGTCGCGATCGCCTGCTAGTTGGGCATAGCTGGCAGCGATCGCCTCGGTATCCTCCGGCAACTGGCGATCGACCTTGTTCAATCCCAAGACTGTGGGGACACCTGCCCGCTGGATGAGGTCGGCAATAAAGGCATCCCCCCGACCGGCAGGCACGCTGCCATCGACAACAAACAGCACGAGATCGACGATGCGAATGGCACTGCTGGCGTTTTGAACCAAGACGCTGCCGAGCTGGTGCTGAGGCTTGTGAATGCCGGGCGTGTCTACGAAAACGATTTGAACTTGATCCGTAGTCAGCACACCCCGCAACCGATTGCGCGTGGTCTGCGCCACCGGCGAAGTAATCGCAATTTTTTGACCGACCAAATGATTCATGAGAGTGGACTTGCCAACATTGGGCCGCCCAATCAGTGCCACAAAGCCCGAGCGAAAGCCCTCTGGTGCGACAGGAATGGTGGTGAAGAGGTCGGACATGAGGCTCTCAAGGGCAAGTCGATAGACCTCAACCCTAGCGGTAAGCGAACCGCCCTGCCTAGCATGGCAGGAACTCCTGATCGGCTGTTCCGATGTCAGACCTGCTCTTACCTGTCGCCTGTCGTCAGGCGATCGCCGCTCATCTGCAGCAGTGCTATCCCCAAGAAGGTTGTGGTCTGTTGCTGGGCAAGGATAGACGAGTCGAGCAGGTATGGCCGGCAGCAAATGTTTGGCAGCCTTCCACGGTGGAGGAGAACCACGATCGCCGCGATCGCTATCAAGTTGATCCTCAAACACTATTGCAAGCCCAACGATATTGCCGCGATCGCCAGTGGCAAATTCTCGGCATCTATCACTCCCATCCCGATCACCCTGCCCTGCCTTCAGAGTGCGATCGCCTGCAGGCTTGGCCTGAGTATGTCTACCTCATTGCCTCAGTCACGCAGGGTAAGATTAAAGACTGCCGTTGCTGGCAACTGAACGACCGGCAACAGTTCCAGGCGATCGCGATCGCCGAGCCGACCTGAGCAGGCTGAGGACCCTGATTCAATCAATGCTCAACCTCGACACGGACTCCATTCAACTCACCCAAGACGACTACGCCCGCTACTCTCGGCATTTGATTCTGCCGGAAGTGGGTTTAGAGGGTCAAAAGCGTCTCAAAGCGGCCAAGGTGCTCTGCATTGGCACTGGTGGTTTGGGCTCACCCTTGCTGCTCTATTTGGCTGCAGCAGGTATTGGTCGTATTGGGATTGTCGATTTCGACATCGTCGATCACTCCAACCTGCAGCGGCAGGTTATCCACGGCACTTCCTGGGTTGGCAAGCCCAAAATTGAATCGGCGAAAAACCGCATCCACGAGATCAACCCCTATTGCCAAGTTGACCTCTATGAAACCGCGCTGAGCTCGGAAAATGCGCTGTCGATTCTCGAACCCTACGACGTGATTGTCGACGGGACCGACAACTTCCCAACGCGATACCTCGTCAACGATGCCTGCGTGCTGCTGGGCAAACCGAACGTCTACGGTTCAATCTTCCGCTTTGAAGGTCAAGCAACTGTCTTCAATTACGAAGATGGCCCCAACTATCGCGATCTCTATCCAGAGCCGCCGCCACCCGGCATGGTGCCTTCCTGTGCTGAGGGTGGTGTCCTTGGCATTTTGCCCGGGATCATCGGTGTGATCCAAGCGACTGAGACCGTCAAAATTATTCTTGGCCAAGGCCAAACCCTGAGCGGTCGCCTCCTGCTCTATAACGCGCTGGATATGAAATTCCGTGAGCTGAAGCTGCGGCCCAATCCAGAACGTCCCGTGATCGATCGCCTGATCGATTACCAAGAGTTCTGCGGCATTCCCCAAGCAAAAGCTGCCGAAGCTGCTGCCACGGACTCGATTCCTGAGATCAGCGTTACTGAGCTGAAAACCATTCTCGATCGCCAAGATCCTGATGTCTTATTGATCGACGTACGGAATCCCCACGAGGCAGAAATCGCCACGATTCCGGGAGCAGTCTTGGTGCCGCTGCCGGATATCGAAGCGGGTGCTGGCGTTGAGACAGTGCGCGAACTGCTCAATGGCAAGCGCCAGCTGATTGTTCACTGCAAAATGGGTGGGCGATCGGCGAAAGCCCTCGGCATTCTCAAAGAAGCGGGGATCAACGGCACTAACGTTGCGGGTGGGATCAACGCTTGGAGTCAAGACGTCGATCCCAGTGTGCCGCAGTACTAGTTGCTGCCAGCCCCAGATAATCCCCAGCCCGATCGCACAGTGTCCTGAAATCCCAGCTCGGGGTCATGCGATCGGGTTTTTTGCTGCAGATGCGATCGTGGCGGCTGGTTGATGCCACGAATAACGGATAGAAATCAGTTGCTGAATAGCCGTGATTGCCGATGTCCGCTGGCACTAAAGTTTGTACACCAACAGCTGTTATTCCTCGCAGTGGACTGCTCGCTGACCTGACTGAGATCGGGCTCTCGCAGCCTCACAAATTGTGAAGTCATACGCGACGGCTGACACTGAAGATAGTCGTACTAACCTAGTTGCTGCAGTGCTTCTCCCGTCAGGATTTTCATGATTTAGTGGACTGCGATACAGACAGCTTTGGGCTGATCCATCACAGTCTGAAATGGAACAGTAAGTTTTTCTTAAGACCCAGATCCAAATAGGCGTAATACCCTATGTCTTGATCTAGGTGGTGTGAGAGTGCGGTTATGACGAAACGCAGATCTCCCAAGCTC
This sequence comes from Synechococcus elongatus PCC 11801, assembly GCF_003846445.2. Taxonomy (NCBI): domain Bacteria; kingdom Bacillati; phylum Cyanobacteriota; class Cyanophyceae; order Synechococcales; family Synechococcaceae; genus Synechococcus; species Synechococcus elongatus. Next base: position 1,875,391 of record NZ_CP030139.2, read on the forward strand.
CATCGGCCTCGGCGGCGTCGCGTTGAGACCTGTGACCCTGTCATTGACAGTATTCCGTGGGAACTCTACGAAGCGCTGCGCCAACAGCATGAGGCATTACTCGACTGGGTTGCGCAACTGGAAGCAACGGTGGTTGATCCCATGTTGCAACCGATCGCGGTGCCGGCTGCAGCAACCGATGCCCAAGTCCAGCGGCTCCGGACGGAAAACCAAGAGCTCCGCGATCGCTTGGATCGCCAGCAGCGTTACATCTGCCAGCTAAAACGGGCCTTGGAGTCGAGCCTTGAAGGCCGAGTCCCATCGGATCTTTTGGCGACCCTGCAAACACCCTCTGAGGCAAATGCCTCTCCGGCTTCGATCGCTCCGGTGCCTGCGCCTGCGGAGTTTCTGTCGCCCAGTCCAGAGCCTGCGATCGCAAGTCCCAGTGCAGCCCCCAGCCCTCGCAAGAGCCTTGCGGCTGTACAGCTACCGCGCTTCCGCTGATTGCAGCGTCACTAGGTTTGAACGCTGGCTTGCCAACGCTGACAGCGTTGCGGTTAGGACTGTCTAATCAGGCTCGCCGCTTGAAAATGTTCTAGCCAGAGAAAATTGGCGGGCAGTCGCCCCAGAAACTGCCAGTCGGGGCTCATTTCTGCGAAGATGGCCACAACTTCTGAGCTCTCTGCTTCTAGAAGCTGGGCTAGAAGTCTGCCGCGAACCCCGAGCCTATGAATATCCACACCGTCGCGACGCAACCCTTTAGCGACCAAAAGCCCGGTACCTCCGGCCTACGTAAGCAAGTTCCCGTTTTTCAAAAACGGCATTACCTCGAGAATTTTGTGCAGTCGATCTTCGATAGCCTTGAGGGCTATCAAGGTCAAACCTTGGTGCTGGGGGGCGACGGTCGCTACTACAACCGCACTGCCATCCAAATCATCCTCAAAATGGCGGCGGCCAATGGCTGGGGGCGTGTGCTAGTTGGGCAGGGTGGCGTTCTCTCAACACCTGCAGTTTCTAATCTGATTCGCCAGCAGGGCGCCTTTGGTGGCATTATCCTCTCCGCTAGCCATAATCCCGGCGGCCCCGAGGGGGACTTTGGCATCAAATACAACATTGGTAACGGCGGCCCTGCTCCTGAAAAAGTCACCGATGCCATCTATGCCCGCACTCTCAAAATCGAGGCCTACCGCATTCTTGAAGCGGGAGACATCGACCTCGATCACCTCGGTAGCCAGAAACTGGGCGAGATGACGGTTGAAGTGATCGACTCGGTTGCGGATTACAGCCGGTTGATGCAATCCCTGTTTGACTTCGATCGCATTCGCGATCGCCTGAAGGGGGGGCTGCGGATCGCGATTGACTCTATGCATGCCGTCACAGGGCCCTACGCCACCACGATTTTTGAGAAGGAACTGGGAGCAGCAGCAGGAACCGTTTTCAACGGCATCCCGCTCGAGGACTTTGGTGGTGGTCACCCCGATCCCAACTTGGTCTACGCTCACGATCTGGTTGAACTGCTGTTTGGCGATCGCGCGCCTGACTTTGGTGCTGCTTCAGATGGCGATGGCGATCGCAACATGATTTTGGGCAACCACTTTTTCGTGACGCCCAGCGATAGTTTGGCGATCCTCGCCGCCAACGCCACCTTAGTGCCGGCCTATCGCGCGGGACTCTCGGGGATTGCGCGATCGATGCCCACTAGTGCTGCAGCCGATCGCGTTGCCCAAGCCCTCAACCTGCCCTGCTACGAAACCCCAACGGGTTGGAAATTTTTCGGGAATCTCCTCGATGCCGATCGCGTCACGCTCTGCGGGGAAGAAAGCTTTGGCACCGGTTCCAACCACGTCCGTGAGAAAGACGGCCTCTGGGCGGTGCTGTTCTGGCTCAACATCCTGGCCGTCAAAGAGCAGTCTGTCGCCGAGATTGTCCAAGATCACTGGCGCACCTATGGCCGCAACTACTACTCGCGCCACGACTACGAAGGTGTCGAGAGCGATCGCGCCAATACGCTGGTAGAGAAACTGCGATCGCAGTTGCCCACGCTGACGGGGCACAAGCTCGGTGCTTACCACGTGGCCTACGCCGATGACTTCCGTTACGAAGATCCGGTCGATGGCAGCATCAGCGAACAACAAGGCATTCGCATTGGCTTTGAAGATGGCTCGCGGATTGTCTTCCGCCTCTCCGGCACGGGCACAGCGGGTGCCACGCTGCGGGTCTACCTAGAACGGTTTGAAGGTGATGCCGGCAAGCAAGGTCTGGATCCCCAAGTTGCCTTGGCCGATTTGATTGCGATCGCCGATGAGGTCGCTCAGATCAAATCCCTGACTGGCTTCGACAAACCAACAGTGATTACCTGATCACTGTTTTACAACGGCTTTCAATTGTTGAACCATCAGCCCTCGGCCTGATCAGCAGGTTGAGGGTTCGCTTTATCGGAATTTGCTGCGATCGCTAGCGATCGCCAACGCCATGCCAAAGCTATCCCCAGCAACAAAGGGGGGAGCAACACCAGCGACAGTGCCACAGCATCAGTGGCCGGTAAAGGGAAGCGTGGCCCGAGGTTCCGAATGGCCCAGGAAATCGCGATCGACAGTCCCAACAGTTGGAGTAGCAGGAGTCCGGATTTCATTGCGCTCTGCCAGTGGTGGGTCGTTGCAAGACAAAGACGCTTCCCTCATTGCCGCGATTGATCCGCAAGTCCTGATCGAGGTAAGTCAGCTCAATCCAGCCCCGTCGATTGCCCGGCTGAATTGGAAAGTCAATGCCTGTCCAAATCCGTTGATCCTGCCCCAAGCGATCGACCCAAGTGGCGACATCCCGATAACCCAGGAACCGTTCCAATCCCAAGACGAGGCGCTGGAAGCTGACCTCCAGTCGGCGGTCGGAGACGATCTCAAAGGTTGCTGCAACACTGACCAAGCCCGTCCCCAGCAAGCTTTGTACCTCAGCGAGGTTGACGACGCGCCGATCGCTGGTGCGCAGGCATTGCCAAATTTCACCGAGTGCCAAGAGGGGTAAGCGATCGATCCCCAACAGTTCCAAGCTTGTGGTGAATAGCAGCTTCCAATCGCCTTCTAATAGATCGGTTGCGGTTGTGGGTGCAGGGGTGGGGTTGACCGCCTCGAGGGCAGCGATCGCCTGCAAAATGCGGTCTGCCTCTTGGGGTTGGGGCTGCCAAGGTTGTTGACAGGTTGCAATCGCTGCCAACAGAGCCTGCTTTTGCTCAGAGCCGTGAGCCGTCATGGCTGCAATCCCTACGTTAGGATAAAAGATCGGTGCGAGTCATTGATCGTGCCCTAGCTTGCGTTGCTGCCACTATGCTCAAAAATCCTTCTCTCAAACAGTATCCTCGTCAGCAGCCTGCGCCGTTGCTGCCAGCCTCTGATGAGCCTGATTTGTTGACTTGGCTCGAAAATAGTGGCCGTCTCATTGCCCGAGACACTGCGGCGGAACCTGAGTTCCTCACGGCTGAGGAAGAAGAAATTTCGGCACTTATGGGTGTTGAAGATTCGTCCTACGACGACTACGAAGAAGACGATTCCTACGACGAAGACTAGGCGGAGTCGCTCCTGTGTCTTGGGGACAGGTGCTTCGTCAGGTTAAGCCCACGGGCCGTCAGTTATTTCTCGGACTGACGACACTGCTGGCAATTGCTGCTTGGGGCCGCGATCGCCAGTTGGAAGTAGCGCTGCTCAACCCCCAGAGTCAATTGCTGGCTTTGGGGCTTGGTTTTGCTCTGTCCGCGATCGTGGGCTACTGGGCTGTCCCGCTGCTGCGACGGATTAAAGCGGGTCAGTTCATCCGGGAAGATGGTCCGCAGTCGCACTTACAAAAAGCCGGAACACCGACCATGGGGGGCATTTTTGCCATCCCTGCCGGTCTGTTGCCCGCTCTAATTTTGGCGGGGCGATCGCCCAGTGTTTGGGCCGTCACTCTCGTGACGGTGGCCTATGCAGCCATTGGCTGGCTGGATGACTGGCAAATTTTGCGTCACCGCAACAACAAAGGCATTTCACCCAAGCTCAAGCTGACCTTGCAGTTTGGCGTCGCCCTGCTCTTCTGTCTCTGGCTGATCAGTCAGCAGGGGTGGCAAGGAGCCGTGACGACGATTGCCCTGCCGTTTGGCTGGGGTTTAGCGCTCAGTGTGCTGTTTTGGCCTTTAGCGGTCTTCACCTTAGTCTCCGAGAGTAATGCCACCAACCTTACGGATGGTTTGGATGGTTTGGCGGGCGGAACTGGGGCTGCCGTCCTGACGGGGCTGGGCCTGTGGCTAGCTCCCCAAGATCCCGCTCTCGCGACTGTTTGCTGTAGTCTGGCTGGTGGCTTCCTGGGCTTCCTGCTTCACAATCACAACCCGGCCCGAGTCTTTATGGGGGACACCGGCTCGCTGGCGTTGGGTGGTGCGATCGCGGCGATCGCGATCGTGGGCAACTGTCTCTGGGTGCTCTTGGTGATGGGTGGCCTATTTGTGCTGGAATCCCTCTCGGTCATCCTGCAAGTCAGCTACTACAAAGCCACCAAAGGGCCGGACGGTAAAGGCAAGCGTCTCTTCCGCATGGCGCCTTGGCATCATCACTTGGAGCTAGGTGGCTGGAGTGAGACCCAAGTGGTCGCCAGTTTTTATGGTCTGACCCTATTGTTGATTGCTCTCTGCTGGCTGCTGAGCTAGGCCAAGGGATCGAAGCTTGGGGTGTTGCGCAACGCGGTTCGGGATTCAGCCACCCTAATGCGATCGCCCCCCAGTGCGATCGCCTGTCTGAGCGAGTGGCTGGCTGCTTCGATCAAGCTTGATAAATCGGTGCCATGCAGCGGAAATTCAGCAATGCCGACGCTGATCTGAATCGGTAAGGGTCGAGATCGCTTGGCTGAGGCATCCCCTTCCTGTAATAGCGATCGCACCTGTTCTAGGCGTTGGATCGCGAAGTCGCAATCCATGCCATAAAACCCCAAGACAAACTGTTGATCAGTCCAGCGAGCCACGACGTCTTCGCGACGGCAGCAGCGTTGTAGCCGATTTGCCAGTTCAATCATCTGTTCCATTTGGACGGCTGAGGCGAGCGCTTCAGGCTCTGTAGTGGGGGTGATTTGCAGCAAGATCAGTGTCAAGGGTTGGCGATAGCGCTGGGCTAGCCCCGCTAACAGCGATAGCACCTCGCGGCCCCGCCGTTGATTGACGAGACCTGTCAAATGATCGGTGGCTGTCAAACGCTGCAGTTGACGGTATTTGTCGAGGCGATTATGAATTCGAGCGACCAGCTCAGCGCCGACGATCGGTTTCGTAATGACATCATCAGCACCATAGCGAAAAGCCTGCTGAACGAGGTCAGCATCATGGCGCTCAGCCAAAATCAGAATGGGTTGATTCAGCCAGTAGCGATCGCTGCGCAGAACGCGACAGAGATCTAAGCCGTTGTAGTCGGGCAGGGTGGCATCCAGAAGAATGAGATCGGGCTGGCTGCTGGTCAGAGCCTCCCAAAATTGTTCGCCCCGCTGACAGACCGTCAACTGCCAGCCCCAAGGATGAAACAGCTGTTGCAGGTAGGCCAGCACGGCCGGATCGTCATCCGCAATCAGCACTGTTGCAGGCGTAGCTTGAGCCTCGAGCACGGTAACTGCCTGATCGATGAGCACTTCGGCGCTGATCGGTTTTGGGAAAAAGCGCTGACTGCCCATCCGAGCCGCTTGCACGCGATTATTGAGGCTGTCATCCGAGATGAGCAAGATGGAGAGACTTGGCTGAATTTGCAGCCAGTTAACCAGTTGCAAATCTGTGAGTTGCTGAGGCTCGACATCCAGAATCAGTAGATCGACGCCCTGAGGCTCGAAAACGGCGATCGCACTGTCGAGATCGATACGGGTTGTGACGCGTAGTCCTCGCAAATTGGCTTGGGTGGCGACGGTTTCAACCCAGCGGCGATCGCGGCTCCAGACTTCGATTTGATAGGGGCGTTGCTGAGCCTTACGGGGTACCGCCGGAGCCATTGCACTGGGTAATTGCACTGGAGAGATTGCCTCCGCCGCCCCGAGCAGAACCCGCAATTGCTGCACCTGTTCGAGGATGGTTGTGAGGGTTGCAGGGTTGACCTGTGGCTCCAGTTCGAGGGCGTGCAATCCGACTGCTAAGATGCGGGCGCTCTGGGATCCCTGCTCAAACCCAAAGCTGCCGAGTGCCCCCGCAAGTGTTTGAGCATGGCGGTAGGCTTCAGTGCGTTTGAGTGCGGGCATTTGGTCCCAGCCGGTTAATGTCAGGGCGATCTCATCAAGGCGTTGCCAGTACTCATGGCGATAGCGTTCCCAAATCGATTGGTGGTTGGGCATCAGCGATGCGTCGCCGTTGCTACTGGAAGAATTACTCTCGGGGCCGGAAGGTTGCGATCGCCAGTGCCAACCCAACCCATAGAGCAGTTCTAAACTTTCAGGCGAGCCCGCGACCGCCAATTTGTAGTTCAGTTCAGTCACAATTTCAGACAGCTGCAGCGGATTCGGTGCAACGGCCTGGGGCCAAATCAGCCGCAGCAAGATGGACTCACTGAATACGCGATCGGGTGAACTGATCAAAAGTTCGAGCAGCTCATATTCCTCGGCCCGTAAGTTGAGATTGATGCCACCAAACCACGCTTGGCGCGATCGCGGCTGCAGAATGAAATCCCCGCGGCGAAACTGATCAGCTTGCAAGCTGCGTAAACGCCGAATCACCGCTCGCAGACGGCTGAGAAACTCTGTCGAGGAAATGGATTGTAGCCAGACATCATCGACTCCCGCATCTAAGAGCGCGATCGCGGCATCGTAATCCTCAGGTGCGGCCACCAATAAAATCGGTAGATCATTGCGCACTTTGAGACCGGCTTCAGCTTGGCGCACTTGTTGACAGAATTGATGGATATCAACAAGTTCTGGCAGGCCGCTGATCACAATGAAATCAGTGCTTGTAGCTTGGAGGCTTTTGATAGCAGTTGCGGGTGAGGAAACAACCTTAAGTGAAATTCCTTCAGTCGTCAGTGTCTTGCGCCAATTAGCGGGCAATGGGTTGTTATTTTCAATTAATAAAGCACAAACCATATCAATAAACTCCGCTTAAGATGACTCGCCTTTAGAGTCGCTGTTTGAATTGGAAAAACTATGTCTAAACCTAATGGTTTTGAACTATTGCTCCCTATGTCACGGCCTGTCTACCTTTTATTCGCGTACATTCACCCTATCAGCCTCGAAACAGGTGGTAATCAGTTTGTCAAAAAAGTAATTCTTCTGAAGAAATAAATAACCTGTCTGCCATCAGGGTTATTGAGATGACGGCAATACTGTGAAAATGCTCTGATGGCCGAGACATCCGTCCAACTATGGTTTAAGGCAGAGTTGTAGCCAACACTGGCTCGTTCACTCCTGAAACCAACTTCTTTATGGATGTGTTGACGAGCACAAAAAATGAGCAGCTATTTTAGCTGCTCGTGCAGAATTTGGCTCAATTGCCAGACTGGAAGATAGGTTTAACTGCCTGCTTTCTTCGGCCCAAGCATCATCATCATGTTGCGACCTTCTTTCTTGGGAGCCTGTTGGACTTCGCCAATCTCCTTAAGGTCGCTGGCCAAGCGCATCAGCAGTTGCTGCGCCAAGTCGGTGTGCTGAATCTCGCGACCGCGGAAGGTAATCGTGGCTTTGACCTTATCGCCCGCTTTGAGGAAGCGTAGCGCCTGACTGACGCGCACTTGGTAGTCGTGCTCGTCGATCTTGTAGCGCATCTTCACTTCTTTAACTTCGACGTTGTGCTGCTTCTTGCGCGCTTCGCGAGCCCGTTTTTCCTGCTCAAACTTGTATTTGCCGTAATCCATGATCCGGCAAACCGGTGGGTCGGCCTTATCGCTGACCAGCACGAGATCGAGTTCTTTCTCCTCGGCAATCCGTAGCGCTTCTGCAGGGGTCAAGATTCCCAGTTGGGCCCCATCAGTATCGACGACACGAATCTTTGGAAAGCGAATGCGTTCGTTGATCTGGGGGAGATTGCGAAGGTTGCGAGCGCTGTTCGGTTGGGGAGGTAGAGCCATTCAGGACCGAGAGAGGAGAACTGTTGAAAGCGACGAGCGATTCTGCGGTTAGGCAAAGAAACGCTCTCCAATTCTACCGAGGAGCGGAAGGAACGTCAGAACATTGCGGAAGAATTCATATCGCTTTGCGGCGTTGCCAGGTCAACCAAGCAGCGCCACTAAAACCGGCGAGGGGAATGATCACCAGGGACAGCCAGGTGACGACAGTGGCTCGCCAGCCGGTTAGCAGCAGGCGGCGATCGCGACTTTGGCGGGGACGAATGCTCAAAGCGTCCGCTTGGCGATCGCTCAGCCAGCCAACACTGTTCAAGAAGACATCGCCATTCAACTGCTGATTGAACAGACCATCTTGCAGGAACTGGCTGCTCCCAAAGACCACGATCCGCGCTTCTTGTTCACCCGTCTTGCGACTAGCCGCCGCCGCGAGGGCCAGCGGTCCGCGTAGATCGCGGGCAGGATCAAAGCCGACCGTGTCGCCCAAATCCGCCTCAGCCCAACTGCGATCGTTGCTAATTAGCAGGGGATCGACTTGGATCTCGGGTTTTTCTTCAATCAAAATCGCGCCTGCTTTGGGAAAGAAAGAGAGGCCATTGCCAAAGGCTTGGGTGATTGGGTGATTGCCATAGCGATCGACTAAGGGTGCTTCGGGCCCAAACCCGGCGATCGCGCCAGAGCTACTGTCGATCACTGACCGCCGATCTAAATTCAACCCCCAAGGCTGCAGCAGCGGCTCTAAGCCCGTCTCAGTGGTGGGTGGCGCCAAGACCAGCAGTCGTCCACCACGATCGAGATAGCGCTGGAGACTGGCGACTTCCGCAGCCAAAAGCGGTCGTTCGGGAGCGGCGATTGCGACTACTGCCGCATCGTTGGGAATGTCAGCGTTACCAGTCGCCAGTTGACTCGCCAGATTGAGAGGACGCACTGTGTAGCCGCGATCGCTCAGGGCTTGATTGGCCGCAGCTAAGGCTTCTGGTGCGGGTTCCCCGTGGCCTTGCAGCCAGTAGAGCGGTGTGGCTGCTGTCTGCTGGAGGTTGGCGATCGCGGTGGTCAGCCGAGCCTCACTCAAGGGGGTAACGGCTTGATTGACGAGAAACTGACGGCGATCGCCCTGCTCCAGAATCAAATCGCCTTCATCTTTAACGCCCAAACGCTCTGCTAAATCGGGCCGTTGCTGTAAATCCACCCGCTCGAAACGCAGCTGTGGGCTTTGTCGTTGATAGAGCTGGACCAGCTTTTGAAGACCCGGATCGGGTTGTGCTGAGAAGAACCAGAGCGTTACTGGCTGCTGCAATTTAGAGACAACTTGCTGGGATTCTGGCGCCAAGCTGTTGAGCTGAGCTTCGGTCAAATCAAGGCGACGATCCCAACGTACGGCCCCCCAATTGAGCAGGATGAGCAGCAGCAGGATCAAGGCCGTGGTGCCTGCTGCGGTTGCTCCCGATCGCAGACTGCGTTGCTGCCAATTCAGTCCTAGAAGCCAGCTGATCAAGGCAATCGCGCTGCCAACCAGAAAAAGAGCGATCGCACCGGGCTGCACGCCGCGGATGAAAGCGAAGCCGAGAGCTGCCAAGGCCAGTCCAATTCCCAACCCCGGACCCCAGCGCCGCAGGCGGCGAACCCAAAGTTGCATGGAGTTAACCTCGACGTACGCGCAACAGTTCCACGGATTGAGCTGTTAGGAACAAGCCCAACCCAATCGCGCTAGCAAACAGTACGACGCTGGCGCTACTGACCTGTCCTTCTACCCACTGGCTGTATTGCTGCAACAGCGACAGATGACGGCTGATATCCCCGATCGCGCCACTCACGCTGCCGCCCAAGCTATCCAAGGCCCAAAGCGCCAGCACCAACAGAAAGCTGAGAATGGCGGCCAGCACCGTACTGTCGGTCAACGAGGACAGGAACATGCCCAAGGACAAGACGGCAGCAGCCAGGAGCAAGAGTCCGACGTAGCCGGAAAAGAAGATCCAAGGTGAGAGCGGCGGGCTGGCAGACCCAAGAGCGATCGCCTCATAGACAGCGATCGGGAGCAACAGTCCCACAACGGCAGTGAGTACTGCCAAAAGCTTGGCGATCGCCACCGTCCAATTCCGTACAGGCGCGGTCAGCAGCAATTCCAAGGTGGTGCGCTTGCGTTCTTCGGTGTAGAGCCCCATCGACAGCATCGGCAGCAGCAACAGCAGCAGAAAGCCCAGCACCCCCATAAAGTTCTGGATCAGCAGATAGGGGGCATCAATCGGCTGGGTGATAGTGGCGCCGCCCTGTTGATCAAATGCAGCAAGCTGGCTAAGCAGACTCTGCAGTTGAACATTGAAGAAAAAGCCCGCCAGCAGCCAAAAAGCACCAGCAATGCCATAGAAAAACGGTGATCCAAAGTAGCTGTACAGCTCTCGTTCGTAGAGAACGACCCCCGCGCGATCGCGCAGCAAATGAAGGCGTTGCATGCTGTTATTCTGCCGGTTCCTCGGGTTGATTCCGCTGGGCTGGGGCGGTCAGGCGCAGGAAGATGTCTTCCAAACTTGGGCGATCGCGACGCAGTTCCCAGAGCTGAAAGCCTTGCTGCTGGAGGGTTTGTGCCAAACTAGCGCCCAATTCTTGGTCGGGCTGGCTCGCAAGACTGAGGACCCAGCGATCGCCGATCTGCGCTTGAACCTGTACGGACTGCACCCCCGCTAGGTGTTGCAAAACTGCCAGAGGATCGCGATCGCTACTGACTTCGAGGCGATAGTGCCAGCCGCCCGGATCGAGCAAATCTTGGGTTGCCATGGTAGTCACCAGTCGCCCCTGATCGAGGATGACAACGCGATCGCTGACTTGGCTGACCTCGGACAGGATGTGGCTAGAGAAAATCACGGTTTTTTCGCCGGCCAAGCTGCGAATCAGCGATCGCACCTCTTGCAACTGGCGGGGATCGAGGCCAACCGTAGGCTCATCCAGCAAAATCACTGGCGGATCATGGACGATCGCCTGAGCCAATCCAACCCGTTGCCGGTAGCCCTTGGAGAGCTTGCGAATCGGCGTTCGGGCGCGATCGCTCAGGCCGCAGCGCTGAAGCGTCGTTATCAACCGCTGGGGTCGATCGCCAGCCACTACACCCTTGAGTCTTGCCACAAAGCTGAGGTAAGCCTGCACCGTCATCTCGGGGTAGAGCGGCGGAATTTCTGGCAGGTAGCCAATCTGTTTCCGCACAGCCTGAGCCTGCTGATGCACATCCCAGCCAGCAATGCGTGCAGTGCCTCGGCTGGCGGGTTGTGCTGCCGCCAAAATGCGCAGGGTAGTCGTCTTGCCCGCGCCATTTGGTCCTAAAAAACCAAGGATTTCACCCGCTTCGACCCGAAAAGTAAGGTCTTGGATAGCAGTGCGGGCACCATACTGCTGAGTCAGTTGTTCGACTTCAATCATGCCTAGGATGCTGGGGATCGGTCTGCCAGTCAGCACTGAGCCCCTGACGCTGGCCAGTGTAGCGCTGTGAAGTCCCCTCTCAGGCAGCTGAACACGCACCGATCGCCGCCAATTGCTGGCGGGGGCAGGTTGACATGTCTCAGGAACAAGAATGCCGCTTCGTGGAACGGGTACTCAATGCCCGCCTGCGACAAGTGGGACAGCAGATCAGCAGGGCAGAAGTCGAGCAGATCCTGCATCGTGGTGAGGTGCAGCGGCTCGTTCAGATGGGCTACCAGTTTTGCGATCGCCTGCAACAATTTGCCAGCAGTCAGCAGCGATCGCCCCTTGATTGCCTCGGGGAAGTCGCGCTCTCTTGCGGGATGCCCGCCGATTTAGGCATTGCTGCTTACGAGACTTTGATTGCTCAGCATCGCCAGATTCTCTAACCCTAGGGATTGATGCGCTGCCGCTGCCAGTCTGTCTCAGTGAGCCAATAGGACCAGCGCTCTTGAGGGTCAGGCGCTAGCTGCAGATGATCGACGGCGATCGGGCTGATCACCAGCAACACAAAGTTTTCAGGGGGGTGATCCTGGTTGTCAACTGTAGATGCGATCGTTGGCTCTTCCCAGACTGCTCCGGGTTGCGGCCAATAGAGCTGTTGTCGGGCGGCTGGACTAAGGCGCTGCCAAAGCTGTTGCCTCGCATCTTGCAAGTCGCTGAGATCTGCTGCGGTCACAGTGGCGATCGCGCCCTGAATCCGGAATTGCTCGCGGGTCTTGGCGAAGTACCAGCAGATTTCGCAACCTGCTGTTAATTGCGTCAGCTTCGCCGATCGTGCATCGGTGAACATCTGCAAGCGATTAGGCTCCAGAAAGCCTCGAAAGACCACGGTGCGATTGGCGGCTTTGCCGTCGGTCGTTACGGTGGCTAGCTGAAAGTAGCGACTTTGGGGCTGAGCCCGATTGCGGTGCAGGGCCCGCGCTAAGGGCGATCGCCAAGGAGCCAGCATGCTACTGACTGACAGCGATCGCGAGATCCTTCAGAGCCGTGATGACCTGCGCCTGATCGTCTTCAGTCAGTTCAGGGAACATCGGCAGCGACAGGACTTCTTGGGCGGCCCGCTCGGCTTCAGGGAAGTCACCAGCCTTGTAGCCCAACTGGCTGTAGGCCTGCTGCAGATGCACGGGCACGGGGTAGTAAATCATTGAGCCAACGCCTTGGGCTTGCAGTTGTTGCTGCAGCCAGTCGCGGCACAGTCCCTGGCGATCGCAGGGATTGCTGACACAGCGGCGGCGATCGCCACAGGACCGCACCCGCACCGTGTATTGGTGCCAAACATGATCAGCATCAGGATGAACGCTGGGGGCGACCAGACCGGGAATCGCGGCGATCGCCTCGCTATAGCGATGTGCGATCGCTTGGCGCTGTTGATTCCATTCGTCTAAGTAGCGCAGCTTAATCGAGAGAATCACCGCCTGCAGCGCATCCAAGCGGCTATTCAGGCCAATTTCATCGTGGTAGTAGCGCACTCGCATGCCGTGTTGCCGCAGCGATCGCAGGCGCTCGGCCACTTCCGGGTTGTTGGTTGTTACGAGACCACCGTCACCACAGGCACCCAAATTTTTGGTCGGATAGAAGCTAAAGCAGCCACAGTCACCAAAGCTGCCGACCGGCTGACCCTGCCACGTCGCTCCTGTTGCTTGAGCACAGTCTTCGATCACCCGCAGATTGTGGGCTTGGGCGATCGCCATGATTTCCGACATCTCGGCCGGATGCCCAAACAGATGCACAGGAATGATTGCCTTCGTGCGCGGAGTAATTGCTGCTTCAAGCTGGCGACAGTCGAGGTTGAAAAACTCCGGCTCAATATCAACGAGGATAGGTGTTGCCCCGACCAAACTGATTGCTTCGGCTGAGGCAAAAAAGGTAAAGGGTGAGGTGATCACCTCATCGCCTGGGCCAATGTCCAGTGCCCTCAGCGCGAGATGAAGAGCGTCTGTGCCCGAGTTGCAGCTCACCGCTTCTGTCACGCCCATGGCAGCCGCAAAGGCCGTTTCAAAAGCCGCGACGGTTTGGCCGCCAATGTAGCCCCCCGAAGCCAAGACTGCTGCCGTTGCAGCTTCTAATTCAGCACCGATACGGCGGTACTGCTCGGTCAAATTGAAGGCGGGGATAGACTTCACCGGTAACTCTGGAGAAGAGCACATTGCTTTCCATTGACCTACGCCTTGCCGCTGAGATCAAGGCTTGGCGAGAATCACAGCTTGGCAAAGATGGGCATCTGTGTCGCCAGACCAGACAGGAGCAGGCTTAGGCAAGTGGATTGATCGACTGAAGACGGTAGCGATCGCCTTGAGTTCCAACCCACTAGGATGCGAGAAATAGCCTAAAAGCGTGCGTGGCGGCGCGGGGGTAGCGGCAAATTCAGTTGTTGATGGAAGTCCTCTTGGACGCGGTGAGTCAAACGGCGGGAGGTCTGGCGCACAATTTGCCGCAGCAGATGGTCGCCGGTACTGTGCACGAGCTTCTGGGGCAGCATGTGAATGAATCGCGGCAGGCGAATCCCCACGGTCAGCAGCAGATCCCAAGCAACGGCTGTGGCCTCTGTCACAGGTGCATCAGTCTCGTGGGTGAGTTGCTCCAGGCTCAGCGACGCTTGAAAGTCGACTTGGTAGCCCTGAGGTTCATAGCCGGGCACTGGTACTGTGCAAATCCGGTAAACGCCTTGATCCGCAGGCAGTAGCTCTAGACCGATCTGCGGTTCCACCTCGAAACCGAGGGAGCCATAGCGTCCCAACACGATCGCATAGGCATCCTTGCCGATCGACGTGGTCGTCATCGGTTCCGCACAGCGCCGAAACCACTCCTCATGGCGATCGAGATAGTGAGCGACCACCTCTGCAGGGGCATACATCTCCATCTCGTCCTGAAAGCGACTGCTGAAACAAATCAGTTCAGGATCGGTACTAAAGGCAGGAGTGGGGTCAAGAGTCACGATTGCGCAGCGACACAGCGGCAAGACAAAGACAGGGACTGTCTCTCACTCTAGGCAAGAGGCAGCACGAGGGGAAGCGAATGCCTAGGGTCGCGGCAGATCAAATAGCCGCTCAATCACGTCTTCAACTACTCTGTCGGGAGTGGAAGCACCGGAGGTGATGCCAATCGTTAGGGGACCGGCGGGCAACCAAGGCTCCAGAACGGTGAGGTCCGCTCCCAAGGGCTTGTGTTCAATCCGGTTGCCGGGGCCAATCCGTTCCGCTGCATCGATGTGATAGGAGGAGATGTTGCGATCGATCGCAATTTCTTGCAGGTGGGTGGTGTTGGAGGAGTTGAAGCCACCGATCACCACAATCAAGTCCAAAGGCTCCTCGACCAGTTGGAACATGGCATCTTGGCGCTCTTGGGTGGCGTCGCAGATCGTGTTGAAGGCCAAGAAGTGATCGTTGAGTTTTTGGGGGCCGTACTTCTTCAGCAGCGTCCGCTCAAACAGCTTGCCGATCGCCTCGGTTTCACTTTTCAGCATCGTCGTTTGGTTGGCGATGCCGACCCGCTCTAGGTCGCGATCGGGGTCGAAGCCTGCTGAGCAAGCTTTGCCAAAGCGCGCCATAAATTCATCGCGATCGCCGCCATTCAGGATGTAGTCGCAGACGTACTGTGCCTGCTCAAGATTGAGGACGACCAAATAGGTTTCTGCGAAAGAACTCGTGGCGATCGTCTCTTCGTGGTTGTACTTGCCGTGAATGATCGAGGTGTGAGCACCGCGCTTATGTTTCTCCACGGTGTTCCAAACCTTGGAAACCCAAGGGCAGGTGGTATCGACGATATGGCAGCCCTTTTCATCGAGTAGCTGCATTTCCTGCACGCTGGCGCCGAAGGCCGGCAGAATCACCACATCGCCACTACCGACCACGGCAAAGTCCTTGTCCCCTTGCTCGCAGGGGATAAACTCGACGCCCATCTGGCGTAGGTGCTGGTTGACCGAGGGGTTATGAATGATTTCGTTAGTGATCCAGATCCGTTCTTGGGGAAAGTGCTGACGCGTCTCGTAGGCGATCGCGACGGCTCGTTCGACCCCCCAGCAAAAGCCAAAGGCTTCTGCAAGGCGAATGGTCATGTCTCCGCGCTGCAGCCGGTAGTCATTTTGGCGCAGAGCTTGGATCAAATCGCTTTGATAAGCCGACTCTAGGGCCCCTGAGACATCAGTGGTTTTGCCAAAGCCTTTGCGGTTGTAGCGCTCGGACTGATGCAAGGCCCGCTTAAAAGCTTTTGTGTCCATTGAAGAGGTTGCAGAGACGCCTTTTCAGATTAGCGGCTCCGTTGAACCGGCCGCAGGTTTTCTGGGCTGCGATCGCCAATCGCAACCATTGGGGACAAAGGCTGCGAACTAGCTAGCACTATCGACTGTGCCGTGATCTCGCAGTCACTCGATGACTGAGCGTCTGCGGGTATGATTGCCCGCTTTTGCGACAGGGCCGTGAAGCGGCCGCCAAATAGTTGAGCGTTTCGGACTGCACCAAACGGTGCTGCAGTAGCCAATCTGCCAGCGATCGTGCTGGCATCCGACGAAGCTGCTGAATGGCAGTTTGCAGGTTTGCCACAGAAACAATGCCGGCAATGAATAGCCGCTCAGCAAGTATCCAGTCACTAGAACTGAGATGCTCAACGGCTTGCTGCAATGTCAGCGCTTGATCAGGAGATGCCATTTGGCGTAGCCCCCGCCACAGTAGCTGATCGCCATTCACCGCCTTGGGGGATGCGGAACCGTCAGGAAGTGAAGCAGGTGTCAGGGGATCTGCGATCAGTTCTGCATCGATGATCGCTTCAACTTGAAACCAGTACTGAAACAGCGGATCTTGGGTGCAGATGGTCTTGAGATCATGGCTGCAGGCTCTCAGGTATGGAAAAATGAGCTGCAACAAAGTCTTGAGAGTTTGGCGTGCCTGAGTAGGCCCTGCAAGCTCCAGTGATGCGGCGGTTGTGAGTGTTGCTTCGGTGTAGATCAAGGCTGGCTCATTGCTCAAGCTCCGTAGGTAGACCTGCAGCATGGTCACTATTCCTTCTTAAAATGAGCCGTGGGCTAACACCTCAGTTACGCTTGCCTCGGTGATTTGGATGCATCTTCTGATAGATGCCAACCACCCATCAGCGATTGCGTCCTCATTTCGGCGACCCTCCTCCGGATTCAGCAGACCCCACGGCTCAAAATCAGCTCTGATATGCTGGCGTCAACTCTTGCTGCACAACGCTCAGTCCTGTGGTTATTGCCCTCTCCGAATTCGTCCAACGCCGCGAACAGCTCCTCAGCAAACTGGGGTCGGGAGTCGCGGTGTTTCGCAGTGCCCCCCACGCTGTGATGCACAACGATGTGGAGTATCGGTACCGCCAAGACAGCGACTTCTACTACCTAACGGGCTTGGATGAACCGGAGTCGGTGGCGGTATTGGCACCCAACCACGAGCACAAATTTGTGTTGTTTGTGCGCCCACGTGATCCAGCTCAAGAAACCTGGGTGGGCTACCGACTGGGCGTCGAAGGCGCCAAGGAAAAGCTGGGGGCAGATGCAGTGTACTCGATCGCCGATCTGGATCAGGAACTGCCGAAGCTGCTCGAAACAGGCGATCGCCTCTACTACCATCTCGGTCTCGATCGCGCTTTTAACGAACGAATGCTGCAGTTCTATCAGCAGCAATTAGCGCTCTATCCGCGGCGGGGCTTTGGGCCGACCGCAATCGCTGATCCAGGCCCGTTGCTCCACAGTCTGCGCCAGGTCAAAAGTCCGGCGGAAATTGAGCAGTTGCGTAAAGCAATTGCGATCGCAGTAGAAGCCCACGATCGCGCTCGGGCGATCGCGGCTCCGGGTGTCTGGGAATACGAAGTGGAAGCAGCGATCGAAGGCTGTTTTCGGCAGCGTGGTGCTCAAGGGGTGGCCTATCCCTCGATTGTGGCGACGGGTGCGAATGCTTGCATCCTCCACTACATCGACAACAACCAACAGCTGCAAGATGGCGATTTACTGCTGATCGACGCGGGCTGCAGCACCGATTACTACAACTCCGATTTGACCCGGACCTTCCCCGTCAACGGCCGTTTTAGCGATGAGCAGCGGGCGCTCTACGCGATCGTGCTGGAAGCCCAGAAACGGGCGATCGCGGCAGTCCAAGCTGGTGCCCCCTACGGCAACTTCCACGAGGCTGCTGTCCGCACCTTGATCGATGGACTATTGGACTTGGGCCTTCTCCAAGGCGAACCGGCTGAACTGTACGAAACGGGTGCCTATCGACCCTTCTACATGCACCGCACTGGTCACTGGCTGGGCATGGATGTCCACGATGTCGGCACTTATCAGTACCGAGACAGTTGGACAACGCTGGCTCCGGGGCATGTCGTCACGGTGGAACCCGGGCTCTACATCTCGCCCACGATTACGGTGGCTGATGGTCAACCCGAGGTGCCAGAACGCTGGCGTGGCATTGGCATCCGCATTGAGGATGATGTTTTGGTTCAGGCAGATGGCCCCGAAGTGCTGAGCGCCGCTTTGGTTAAGGAAATCGCTGACTTGGAGCGTTCATCATGAGCCTTCGCCCTTTTGCCGCGGGACTCCTGACCTTGGGCCTAGGGCTGAGCTGGAGTCCCGCCGCCTTGGCGCAGACCCTGCGCGCCCTGACAACCGATAACTATCCGCCCTTTGAATTTCGCATCGAAGAGACGGCTGAACGACCGGGCGTCTACGGATTTGATATCGAGTTGGCTGAGACGATCGCTCGTAACCTCGGTTTGCAGATCCAGTTTAAGATTGGCGGCTTTGAGCAGTTGCTGCCCCGATTGATTACTGGACAAGGCGATCTGGCGATCGCGGCGATCTCGATCACGCCTGAGCGTGCCCAACAGGTTGATTTCTCTGAGCCTTACTTTGAAGCCCAAGACAGTCTAGTCAGCCTGCGATCGCTACCGACTGACCAAAGCCTCTCGGGTCTCAAGCTGGGCTATATCCAAGGCACTGTACAAGCCCAACAAGCCACGCAACTTAAAACTCGTTATTCCACTTTGCAACTTAAAAGTTACGCTGATGTCACAGCTTTGTTAAAAGCACTAACTGCTCGTGAAATTAACGTGGCATTAGTGGAATCTGTGGTTGCAAACATTTTTGCGCAGGATGATGCACAGCTGATTGTTCAAAAGCTCAAAGGGGCTAGTCTAGAACGCTATGCGATCGCTTTTCCCAAAGGTTCGCCCTATCGCGAGCAATTTAATCGTGAAATCCGTCGCTTACGTAACAGTGGCGAATTGACGTTGATGATAAGACGCTGGTTTGCTGCACAGCAATAAGTCTCTGCGGTTGCGGCTTTTCTAAAAATCGTTTTATTCTGCTTAGGTTGGAGAAAATTCCTTCTGAGACCCAGCAATGGCCCCCACTGAATTTGAAGTTGAAGCAGCACAACGGGCCCTGCGTCTTGCCCATCTGTTGCAACAGCTTCGTGCCGCTGCTTATCAGCAAGCAACGGAGATAACGGGCCTCTCGATCGGTAGTCTTTCCAAACGAAAACTTTCCCAACTCCTGGGTGTCTCACCAACGCTAATCAATAAGTATGAGAACGCCGAAATTGATCCTTGGGACATTCGTTGGAGTTTAATTCGGCAAATTGCTCACCTCTGCGGCCTTTCTTTAGATGATTTTGATAAAGCGTTAGTAGGTGAAGAGTCGGCCAGTGATGCGACTCAGCCCGCTGAACTGCTCGAAGAATTGCAGCTGCAGCTGCAGCGGCTGGCGACGGCACTCGAACATCAGCCCATGACCGCCAAGCCAACGTTGGCTCCCAATCAACCCATTCCCTGGTTTGGGCGCTATCTGCGAGCCTTGATTGCCGATGAGGTGGGCGAGTCTGGCAAGACGGAACAGGCGGTGCACCGTCTATTAGTTGCAGCCTTCCCTTCCTCCAATTCCGCGCTCACCGATCGCTTTCAGGCAGTGCTGCGAGGCGAGGCGGAACTGACGGCAGCGGAGATTGAGGAAATGGCGGCACCGATCGCTGCAGCCCTGTCTGTGGTAATTGCCACGCCAGTGACTGCCAGCCAACTGCACTCGCTCCTGCCCTAGTCCCCCGTGAGGTGAACAATCACTTGGCGGCTATGGGGGCGATTGCGGTGCTCCCACAGATAGATTGCCTGCCAAGTCCCCAAGCCGAGGCGACCCTCCACAATTGGGATTTGCTCAGAAGTGCGGGTTAGCACCGTGCGAATGTGGGCGGGCATGTCGTCGGGGCCTTCGGCGCTGTGCGCATAGGAACGAAAGCGGCGACTCCCCCCGAGAGATTCGTAGCCTGCTTCTGGGACTAGAGCCTCGAAGTAGCCGGTCAGATCATGGAGAACGTCTGGGTCAGCGTTTTCTTGAATGATCAGGCTAGCTGAAGTGTGGCGGACAAAGAGATGGCAGATCCCCGTCTGAATCTGAGACTCCCGTACGATGCGGGCGATCGCCCCCGTGATGTTGAGGAAGCCTTGGCCTTGGCTTTGAAGCTGGAAAATCTGCTGGTACTGTGCCATGCGGGTGAAAGCGAACAAGCGGTCCCTGCTGCAATTGATCAGACTCTGACTGGCAGGGCAATAATCTAGAACGGGATGTCATCGTAATCGACATCAGGCGCGGTAGTACTGGCCACGGTTGGACTTGCAGTCACAGGCGCAGGGGCCGCTGGGCCACGGCCATAGCGGGGCTCGGGTTCCTCTTGAGCCAAAATGCCGGTGGCGCTATCCAGACTGAGGTGATGGACGCGCGACACGGTTAATTCTGTGACTTTCTCGCGACTGCCGTCGGGCTTGAGCAGTGAGCTGATTTTCAAGCGGCCTTCTAGCACAACTTCATCATTCGTCCGGCAGCGATCTTGCAATTCCTGAGCCACTGATCCCCAGCCCACGACTTTCAGCCGTGACGGCGCATCCTTGCTACTCAGGCCAGGGAACTGCACCACCATCTCGGCAACGGGAGTCTGGTTGTCTTGGGTGTAACGCAGTTGCGGCGCTTCCACCACAGTGGCTTGCAAAATGCAGCTGTTCATTGTCAAAAGCCCGGCGATCGCTGTTGCTATTGTCTCGCCTTCTGCTGAGGAATGCCAACGCTCTAGGCGCTCCGTAGTGCCACGATCGGGTCGAGTCGGGCGGCTTGGCGAGCGGGAACCACGCCGAAGAACAGACCAATGCCACTGGAAAGGGTGACGGTAATCGCGATCGCTACGGGAGACACACTGGCTTTGAGCGGTGTCAGCAGTGCGATCGCAGTGACACCTGTAATTCCCAGACCAGTGCCAACCGCACCGCCCACCAAGGCCAAAATAATCGCCTCAATCACGAACTGGTGGAGGATGTCCTGCTGGGTTGCACCGATCGCTTTGCGCAGACCGATCTCCTGAGTTCGCTCTGAGACGGACACCAGCATGATGTTCATAATGCCGATGCCCCCGACCAGCAAGGAGATACCAGCGATCGCGGACAACATCAGGGTCAGACCATTGGTGACCGTGCCAACAATCGTCAGCACATCCTTCTGCGATCGCACCTCAAAATCGTCCTCACGGATGATTCGGTGGCGTTGACGCAGCAGGTTGGTGATCTGGAACTGGGCGGCATCGATGCTGTCGGCATCCTTGGCGGCGACTGAGATAAAGCTGACTTCCACACCGTAGGGCGAGGTCGTTCCCAGAATGCGGCTGGAGACGGTGGTTAAAGGCAGGAACACCGCATCATCTTGGTTGTTGCCCAAAAAGCTGCCCTTGGGTTCCATCACGCCAATGACCCGAAAGGAGACCCCTTTGATCCGAATGCTGGCTCCCAGCGGGTTTTGCACTCCAAACAGCTTGGTGGCGAGATCGCTGCCCAAAACTGCGACCTGTTCAGCACGGCTGAGATCGAGATCGGTGAAGAAGCGGCCGCGATCGATTGCAAAGCTCCGCACGGTCAGAAAGTTGGGCGTCACCCCCAAAATCTGGGTTGTACTGGTCTCGCCTTGATAGGTCACCAACTGGCGAGTGCTCACTTGGGGCGCGACTTCACCGGCTGTGGGGACTTGACTGGCGATCGCTTCTGCATCGGCCAAGACCAGCGTTTTGGGGACGTCTAAACCGCCGCGTCGCGTGTCTTGGTTGCCCGGGACGATGAACAGCACATTCGGCCCCAGCGACTCGAATTGCTCAGAGGCGAGCCGTTGTGCTCCTTGACCGACGCCCACCATCGTGATCACCGAGGCATTGCCGATGATGATGCCCAGCATGGTGAGGGCGCTGCGCAGCCGATTGGCACGTAGGGTTTGCACCGCCATGCTCAGGCTTTCAGACCAATCCACACTCATCGATGTTGTCCTTGGGCTGCAAACAGCAATTTGTTGTGCACTTCCTCGGTCTAGCGGCTGCCAGAGCCGATCGCCCTTTTATCCTAGGTTGCTATTTCTGCTGACGGCTGTGCCTGCGATCGCCCGCTAAACCTACTGGCCTTGCAGGGGCGGTACCAAAAAGACTCGACCGGCAAAATTGACGCGATCGCCCTCGCGCAGTTGGCGACCGCGTCGGGTTTCCACAGCGCCATTGACCTGCACTTGGCCGTCTTGGATGTAGAGTTTGGCCTCCCCTCCGGTTTGGGCAGCGCCCATCCACTTCAAAAATTGGTCGAGGCGAATTGTCGCGGTTTCCGTGCCCACAGACTTAATTTAAGTGCGATCGCTTCCATCCTAGGCTGTCGTCGCCTGCCCGTTGCGCGATAACAGGCAGGCGCGACTAAGGCGTAAAACTGGCTCGACGGCCAACCTATTTCTGCTTAACCTAGGGGCTCTCACCCCTTCTCAATCAGTGACGATGGCTGGAGTCCTGCCCAGCTCTCTGATAGGTTGAGACGTGACCCTGTGTTCTCCTGAGACTCCTTGCAGAAGCACGCCAGCTATCACCTGCTTTGGCCTTACCTGCGGCCCCAAGCCAAGACCATTGTTCAGGCGTTGCTCTGTACGCTGGTTTTCACTGCATTTTGGCCGATCTTGGCCTACCTCGCGGGGCAGATGGTCAACCTACTGGTGCAGGGCCAAGTCTGGCCCCTGGCACGGTTGGCAGGCATCACCATTGTTGGCTTCCTCATTCACAAGGTTGCGCAGTACGGCCAAGACTCGCTGATGGCCAAGGCAGCGCTCCAAATTGCCTACAACCTGCGGGTCAACACCTACCGCCACATTCAACGACTCAGTCTTAGCTACTTCGAAAAAGCCCAGACTGGTGACCTGACCTATCGCCTCACCGAAGACATCGATCGCGTCGGTGAAGTTGTTAATAAGGTCTTTCACGACGCTACCCCTTCGATCCTGCAGCTGATTGTCGTGCTCAGCTACATGATCTATCTGAACTGGACGCTGACCCTCGCCATCTTTGTGATCGCACCGATCATGGGCTTTTTGGTCGGCTGGTTTGGTCAGCAAATGCTGGTGTTTTCGCGCCGCAGTCAGTCGCGCATCTCTGACCTCTCATCGCTGCTGACGGAAGTCTTCAGTGGCATTCGCTTGGTACGGGCTTTTGCAGCGGAGCCCTACGAAATTGAGCGCTTTAGCGGTGCTGCTGAGCGAAATCGTGAGGCGCGCTATCGCACGGCTTGGCTGCGTGCTATTCAATATCCGGTCATTGGGTTTCTGCAGGCTGCCAGCATCCTCTTCATCGTCGTTCTCGGCAGTTGGCAGATTTCGACGGGACAACTAAATGGCCCCAATTTGGGCAGCTATGTGGCGGCGATCGCCATGTTGATTGACCCGATCGTCCACCTGATCGACAACTTCAACGAATTCAAGCAAGGTCAAGCGTCTCTCGATCGCATTGATGAGTTGCTGAGCATCGAGCCAGCGGTTCAAGAAGATCCGAATGCGCGGATGCTGCCGCCGATCACCGGCAAAGTTGAATTTCGGCAGGTCAGCTTCAGTTATCGCAGTGCTAATGGTCCCGTTTTGCGTAGTCTCAATCTGACTGTGGAAGCGGGCGAAGCTGTGGCTTTGGTTGGCGCTTCGGGTGCCGGTAAATCAACGCTGGTCAATTTGATTCCCCGCTTCTATGACCCGCAGGAAGGGGAAATCCTCGTGGATGGTATCCCCATTCGGAGTGTCACCCTCGGTAGTCTGCGTCGCCAGATTGGCATTGTTCCGCAAGAAACGATTCTGTTCTCCGGCACGATCGCCCAAAACATTGCTTTTGGTCAGCAGCATTTCGATCGCGACGCCGTGGAAGAAGCAGCACGGATCGCCAATGCTCACCAGTTCATCAGCCAAATGCCCGACGGCTACGACACGTGGGTAGGTGAGCGTGGCGTCAATCTCTCCGGTGGTCAGCGACAACGGTTGGCGATCGCGCGGGCTGTCTTGCTCAATCCCCGCATTCTGATTTTGGATGAGGCGACTTCAGCGCTAGATTCCGAGTCGGAAACGCTGGTCCAAGAAGCCCTCGAGCGGGTGATGAAAGACCGGACGGTGTTCATCATTGCCCACCGCTTAGCAACCGTACGCAATGCCAGCCGCATCTTGGTGATGGAACGCGGTCAGATTGTGGAAGCAGGCAACCACGACGCACTCTTGGCAGAAGCTGGGCGCTATGCGCGATACTACGCGCAGCAATTCCGTGCTTAAGTGCTGCTATGAAACGGACGCCCCAGACTGAGTTGCCGGACTGGGAGGCGATCGCGGATCTCGACGCGATCGTGGTGGATAAACGAGCCCGCAAGCGAGCGACAGCGGCCAAAGGACGGCGTCGCGATCGCCGCTATGGAAAACGCTTGCTGATGCATCAAATCGAGGCGATCGAGGGTGATGTAGACCCTGATGACGATCAATTTATTGAGTGATTTATGAGTGAACTGGGACTGAGTCTGACGGCGATCGCTATCTTTGCGACGACGCTGTTGGCGTTGGTGGGGCCGATGCTGGGGAGTTCTCCGCTGCTGCCAGCGGGACTGGGCTTTGGTCTGTTGGTGATGTTTAGCCTTGATTCTGTGACTTGGCAGGGACGAGGGGCAACACTCCTGATTGATGGCATTCAGCAGCGATCGCCGGAGTATCGTCAGCGGATTCTGCACCACGAAGCGGGTCACTACCTAGTGGCGACGGCGCTGGGCTTGCCGGTGACAGGCTATACGCTCTCGGCTTGGCAGGCCTTTCAGCAAGGGCAATCGGGTCGTGGGGGCGTGCAGTTCCAGTCTGCGGAGTTAGAAGCTGAAGCAGCCAAGGGGCAACTCAGTCAGCGATCGCTGGAGCAATGGTGCCAAGTCTTAATGGCGGGTGCTGCCGCCGAGCAACTGGTCTACGGCAATGTGGAAGGCGGGGCTGACGATCGCGCCCAGTGGCAGCAACTCTGGCGACAACTCGATCGCAATCCAGCGGAAGGTAATCTGCGCAGTCGTTGGGGTTTGCTCAAAGCCAAAACGCTGATTGAACAGCAGCGCCTTGCCTACGAGGCTTTAGTGGCGGCGATGGCGGCAAAAGCGAGTGTCGAAGACTGCAATCGGGCGATCGCTGCCGCTTGGATTGAGGAATCAGCGTTAGCTGCCTAACAAATGGCTAGTACGGCCCGTAGCGGCGTGTGATGAATGGTCTGAACCTGCTGGCCGGAATAGCTAATCACATCCAATGGCTCAATCGGCCATGGAATAACCCACAAACTGCTCCAACAGGTCATCCAAGGTCACAGGCAAACTCAGTTCATTGAGCATGTCTGCCAAGACGCAATTTGTGATGCGTTCGCTATCAACAAGCAGCCCATCACAGTCGAAAGTCACGCGCTGAAATGGCGAAGTCTGCATGGCTTTTAGGCGCGGGCCATCAACAGCAAGAGCGATCGCGCGGGGACAGTGTAGTCGCGACGCAAGCAGGGTTTGGCATCATCGGGGAGATGACAGGCTTCCAGATTAGGCAGCGAGGTATCGAGCAGGCGATACCAAACCCGACCACGGGGTGGACGCGGCAATTGGAAACGCAGATCTTCCCAGTAGGCATTGAAGGCCAAGTACAGCCATTCCTGTTCGCGGGGGTGGCAAAGACTAACTGCAAGACTGTGTGACCACAGGGCCCAATCGGGTTGTTTGAGTTTGACACCATGCCAAATCGCATAGGGGCGACGCGGATGCGGCTCGTTCTGCAGCAGCTCATTCTGCTGGAACATCACAAGCGATTGCGAAAGCTCAATCAAGCGACGGCTGAAAGCCAGAAAATCAGCATGGCGATCGCACAAGGACCAATCAAACCAACTGATCTCATTGTCTTGGCAATAAGCGTTGTTGTTGCCCTGCTGACTCCGTTTCACTTCGTCTCCCATGGTCAGCATCGGCGTTCCTTGGGCAAGGAAAAGAGTAGCCAAGAGGTTGCGTTGCTGGCGTTCTCGTAAGCTCAGAACAGTTGGATCAGTTGTCTCACCCTCATGACCGTAATTCCAGCTGTAATTGTCATTCGTCCCATCACGATTCTGCTCACCATTTGCCCAGTTATGCTTATGGCTATAGCTCACTAAGTCATGCAACGTAAAGCCATCATGACAGGTGACAAAGTTGATGGTGCGACCGGCATACCACTGGTCTTTACTGTAGATATCTGGGCTGCCCAGTAACCGCTGGCTCAGCGCATAAGAACAGCCTTGATCACCACGCCAAAAGCGACGCACATCATCCCGGAAGGGACCATTCCAGGTTCCAAAGCGATCGCCGATAAAGGTACCGACTTGATAGAGACCTGCAGCATCCCAAGCTTCGGCAATCAGTTTGGTGCCCGCTAAAACTGGGTCGGAATCGATCGCCCACAGTAGCGGCGGATCCGAGAGTGGATTGCCGTCTGCATCGCGGCTCAGCACCGATGCGAGGTCAAAACGGAAGCCATCGACATGCATTTCCGAGACCCAATAGCGCAGGCAATCGAGAATCAGCGCCCGCACGATCGAGTTATTGGCTTTTACGGTATTGCCGCAACCGGTGTAGTTGCGATAGCCCGCTTCTTCATCAAGGAGATAGTAGGTTGAGTTCGCCAGCCCTTTGAAGGACAGCGTTGGACCATCTTCATTGCCCTCGGCGGTGTGATTAAAAACCACATCGAGGATGACCTCAATCCCCGCCTTATGTAGCGCTTTGACGAGGTCACGGAACTCATCCACCGGCCCGAGCGGATCATGGCGAGAGCTGTAGGCCGCGTGAGGGGCAAAGAAGGCCATGGTGCTGTAGCCCCAGTAGTTCTCGCGCCCCAAAGGAGCATCTTGGCGATCGAACTGGTGGACAGGCAGCAACTCAACGGCTGTTACGCCTAGGGATTGCAAGTAGGGAATTTTTTCAATGAGCCCTGCATAGGTACCGCGTTTTTCGGGAGCGACGCCGGAATTGGGATGCTTGGTGAAGCCCCCCACATGCAGCTCGTAGATCACCGTGCGGGCATAGGGTGTACGTGGGTGGCGATCGCCTTCCCAGTCATAGTCAGTCGGATCGACAACGACACCGCGTAGGGCTTGAGCACAGTTGTTGCTGGGTTTAATTGCGGCTTCACGACTGTAGTGCTGCCAGCCCACCACGGCACGCGCGTAGGGATCGAGCAATACCTTATTGGGGTTAAAGCAGAGGCCGCGATCGGGTGCGTAGGGACCGAAGACGCGGTAAGCGTACACCTGACCCGATCGCAGGCCAGGAATAAAAACGTGCCAGTAAAACGAGGTGCGATTCAGATGGGGATCGAGTCGGACGGTTCGCTGGGGTTGGGCGGCTTCTGGGTCATCGAAGAGCAGCAGTTCAACGCCTGTGGCGTATTTGGAATAGAGCGAAAAGTTGACCCCTGTTGGATAAACGGTTGCTCCCAAGGGATAGCTTTGCCCGGGATCTACGGCAACGGTTGATGCACTGCGACGAGAGGAAACAGTCATGGCAGTCCTTAAAGTGCGGTCAGCCACTGCTGCAAGACCGGTGGCAAGGGCAGAACAATCAGGATGAGCATCAAGAGAGCAAAAAAGCCAATTCCGTCTCGGCGATCGTCCAGTTCACTGAGGTCATTGAGAGCTGGTTCATCAGCGACGGGCAGCAACAATAACAACAGTGCCCAGAGCAAGAGTTCCGATCGCACAAACGAAAGGGCGAGAACACAGAGGCGTGCTACCTGACCAATGACAGCCCCTTGGCGTTGACCAAACATCGCATGGACGATATGGCCGCCATCTAGCTGACCCACAGGGATGAGATTCAAGGCGGTGACAATCAAACCTAAGTAACCCGCGATCGCCACTGGATGCAGTTGCAGCGCTTGGCCCACATCGAGGCGATCGCCCAAGCTGAGATGGCTCACAATCCCCATCAAAATCGAGACACCAGGATCTAGAGCCGAAAAACTGAGCAGGCCCGATCGCTCAGGCATCGGCACCACCTGCGATTGTGTGAGCCCCCAAATCAACAGCGGCAGCGTGATCACCAATCCTGCGAGGGGGCCTGAGACACCGACATCAAACAGGGCTTTGCGATCGGGAATGGGGCTGCGGATACGAACAAACGCCCCAAACGTCCCGAGGAATGCAGGAACGGGAATAAAGTAGGGCAGGCTGGCTTGCAGGCGATGTTGACGGGCTGCCCAGAAGTGTCCAAACTCATGAACGCCAAGAATCGCCAGCAACGACAGTGCGTAAGGTAGACCACGCAGCAGTGCCGCTGGATTCTCTTCGAGCGACTGGGCAAGCTGAGGCTGGATTTCGGTGAGTTGGCCCGCGTAGCTGAGCACAAAGCCCACCACCGTCGTAGTTAGCAGGGTGAGCCCCAGCAACACAATGGCTAGACCTGGTTTTAGTGCGAGGCGGGGTTGCTGGCGGAGAGGATTGGGGATCAGGGCAAAGAAGGGCTTACCGGCGTTGTCTTCGCGCAGCATCAATAAAAAGCGATCGCCAAACTGTTGCTGCAGAGCAGTTCGCACCTGTTCGTAAACCAAAGCTGGGTCGCCACGCAAGTTCCCCCGACAAATCACCGCTTGATAGCGATACTCCAGTCGCTGCAAGTTGAAGCGATCGAAGGGAAAGCATTGCCGCACTAGCGCTTCTTCCTCGGCGGTCAGCGATCGGGTCGGTGCTGTGCTGGCGGCGGTGAGGGCTTCTGTCGTTGCTGCGATCGCAGTCGCCTCCTCTTGGCTGGGAGAGATTGCCCGACTCGGTGGTAGTCGTCCCCACTGCAAGAGTGTCCAATACAACAGAGAGCTGAGCAGCAATGGCAGTAGAAAAACCACAAATGGGAGCTGTCCTCCCTGCTGCCCGAGGAGCAGTCCCCAGCCAATCCAGACTAAGGCCGGCATCATCAACACGAGCCAGAGTAGCCAGACGGGTGTGCGACTTAACCGAGGGACGCTGCGTTGCAACATCCAATAGGAACCGACGGCCAAAAGGACTAACCAGAGAAGCAAAAAAAGCATTACGTCAGGGAACCCGCTCAATCCAATCTATCGGACGACTTTTGTCACGTTGGCCGGACGGTGATCAGCATGGCACGATCGCAATAGCCCACCCTGGAAATTGCTGTGCCTGAATCTGCTGTTCCTACTGTGATTGCTAAGCCACCGCAATTGGTTTTCGACGGCTTGTGGGCTTTTGCGCCCAATCGCGACACCTTGGGTGGAACAGCCTACTTCTTGAAGTTACCCCACGGAAACTGGCTGATTGATGCACCAGCTTGGCATGCAGAAACCCGTGCTTTTCTAGAGGAACAGGGCGGACTCCATGGGCTGTTTTTGACCCATCGCGGTGCTTTTGGCAAAGCGATCGCCATTCAGCAACACTTCAACTGCGACTTGGTCGTACAAGAGCAAGAGGCCTACCTATTGCCAGGTGCGCGCGTCACTACCTTTGAACGGGAACAGGCGATCGCACCGCAACTAACGGCGATTTGGACCTGTGGCCATACCCCTGGTTCGGCCTGTCTGTATTGGGAGGGACAGGGTGGTGTTCTCTTTACCGGTCGCCATCTGCTGCCAACCCGTGAAGGGGGTGTTGCCCCTCTACGCACTGCCAAAACCTTTCACTGGCCGCGCCAGCTCCGTAATACCCAACTGCTCTGCGATCGCTTCAGTCCTGAAACCCTGAACTGGATCTGTCCAGGGGCTAGTAGTGGCTTGATGCGCGGTCGCAAGGCGATCGCCTCTGCCTATGAGCGCCTGCAACAGCTCGACTGGTCAGGATTATCAGAGGCTCAACCACTTCTGTAGCAACTTCCTCACACTCTTTGACCTCAGAACCTGACATCATTTTTTAGATCAATACCTGAGTGTTTGAAATAGTCATTAACTGTTTTGTTATCTGTAGAAACCTAGAGAGAACTAAACCAAGTCGCAAACAGTTGAATTGTGTTGCGAGCAGTGAAGAAAGGCGGACGATTGCGATCGCAGCCGCTAATCTAGGCCATCCATCATTCCGAATATTGATCCTATGGATGAGCCCCCGATTTCCAATCACCCTTGGCACTGGCAAGATCTTGACTTGGGATCCTCCAGCGTGGCAGTCCGTTGTTTGGGCTTGGGCTGCCTTTCCCTGATCACCTGCTGTTGGTTATTCCAAATGCTGGGCAGCGTGACTGTGGGACCTGTTGCGATCGAATCAACTGTGATCAATCAGCAACGCTAGAAAACTGTCCGCAAAACTTGATCATTTTTGAAACTCCCCAGGCAGGATTCGAACCTGCGACCAATCGGTTAACAGCCGACCGCTCTACCACTGAGCTACTGAGGAACGTACCTGAATTAAATTAGCAGAGGTCTCACAACTCTGCAAGACCTCATCCCTTTCAACATAGCAACCTCTGCCTAGCAGCGTTCTACAGCGTGCTTCGGTAGAGTTCCAGCACTTTCTCCCAGGCATCGGCAGCGGCGGCCGGCACATAATCTGGCCGTTGATCACAGAAGAATCCATGTCCGGCCGCGTAGCGGAAGACGCGGTGACGATCGCTGGCAGTCGTGAGCGCTGCTTCGACTTGGTCGATTTCCTCTAGGGGAATCAGCGGATCAGTCGTGCCATAGAAGGCATAGACTGTACCTCCAATCTCTGCTGTCCGGCTCAAGGTTGCTGCTCCACCACCGGGGGTAAAGGTGGCGATCCCTGCGCCATAGAACGAAGCAGTTGCTTGCACTGCCGGCAGGGTTGCTGCCAGATAGACCACATGTCCCCCAAAGCAGAAGCCGATCGTGCCCACGCTTTCTGCATTCGTGTCGGGACGACTGCGCAGATAGGTAATCACGGCTTCAATGTCGCTCAGCAGTTGAGATGCAGTGGTCAGTTCCTTATGACGACTGCCAATCGCCATGTCTTCGACGGTGTAGTTCAGCTCAATACCCGGTGCAGTGCGCTGGTAAATGGCAGGGGCGATCGCCACAAAGCCTTGCCGAGCCAAGCGTTCAGCCACGGAACGAATATGACTATTGACGCCAAAGATTTCTTGAATCACCACAACTGCAGGGTAGTGGCCAGGCTCGCTGGGGGCAGCCACGTAGGCATCAATTTCGAGATCGGGTGCCGGCACCTTCACCCATTCAGTGGCGATCGCAATCGTCATGGTTGTGAATCCCGCAGAAGTCTTTCTGGCAGTGTGCCACGCTCACGCGGGTTCGAGGGGATTGGATTGCTACAGCGCGACCGCTATTCTGGAGCACAGACTGTGGCGGTTCAAGGCCAATGATTCGTTTTCACATTCAGGCCGATAGCGAGATTCCTGCATCGACACAGCTGTATAACCAAATTCATTTTGCGATCGCTTCCCGTCAGTATCCGCCTGGGCATAAACTACCCAGCACCCGTCAGCTGGCCATGCAGACGGGACTGCATCGCAACACCATCAGCAAGGTCTATCGCCTCCTCGAGGAGGATGGTGTCGTTGAAGCCCAAGCAGGCTCCGGTATCTACGTCCGAGGTGGCAATGAACCCCGAGAAACAGCGCGCAGTCATCGGCTGCGCAAGCAATACCCTGACGTTGACCAGCAGATTCGCGATCACATCGATGCCTTGCTGCAGCAGGGGTGTTCCTTGTCCGAGATTCGCGAGCTTTTTTTGGCTGAAGTGGACTGGCGGTTGCGCTGTAGTGCTAGCGTCCTCGTCACGACTCCTCTGCAGGATCTGGGGGCCGCAGAATTGATGTATCGAGAGCTGTCCCAAGCCCTAGGGGTGCCGGTAGAAGTGGTGCCCCTCGAAGAGCTAGGGGCTGTCCTCAAGCAGAAAGATAGTGGCACAGTGGTGACCAGCCACTACTTCTTCCAAGAAGCGGAAGCAATTACTGCATCGCTGGGGGCCCGCACGATCGCGCTGGATCTGTACGACTACCGCGAAGAGCTGGCGTTCCTTAGCCAGCAAAAAGAAGGCAGCTGCATTGGTATCGTCAGCATCAGCCCAGGCATTTTGCGGGCGGCAGAAATCATCATCCATAGCTTGCGCGGTGAAGCGCTGTTGATCATGTCTTGCCAGCCCAATGACCAAACTAAGTTGGAAGCCATGCTGCGCAGCGCCTCGGTGATCATCTGTGATCAGTCGAGCATCGACAGCGTCAAACAGCGGGTGAGCGCCCTGCGCGACGATCTCATTCGTCTACCCCGACTGTTCTGCAGCAAGAGTTATATCAGCGAAGCCTCGATCGCCTTGCTCAAACGGGAATTGGGACTGAGTTGAAGCGAGAGATTAATTCTTGGCTAGGGTGCCGCCACCGTCACTGAAGCTGAGGCAGTGGTGAACTCGGCCCGAGATAGGCAGCGATCGCGGGTGAAAACACTTCGTAGATCAGGGTAATTGGCTGACCTTGGTGCCAAAACAGGTAGTAGCGGCCCCAAAACGGACCGGAATGGCCAAAGGCCTCGCTCAGGGCAGTGCTATGACCATATTCGATACCCTGGATATCGCGATAGAGTTCTGTGCGCAGATCGGCGAGATTGGCCCAAATCGGCTGAGCGCGATCGCGGAGATAGGTATCGACCCGTTGTTGCGTCCACCAAGAGGTGGCATAGGCTAGCCGCTGTCCTGAAGCAGTTCGCAACCAGACCTGCCGCCGGAGTCGGGGCCCCGCGATCGCCCGAATGGGAGCCGGTGCTCCATCGTCCCGATCCGCGATCGGTTCCATCTCAATGACATCGACGGCTGTGGGTTCTCCCGTCAACAGCTGCAGATGACGGGTGGGTGAGCCATCGCCGAGGAGGAGGAGCTGCCAAGCCGGAGCAAGTTGTGTTTGGGGCAAGCCTTGCAATACGGCTCGCTGATCACCGCGCCAGAGAGTCTGTAAGGCGTGCCAACCTTGCAAGGTAGATACACGGCGATCGATGGAAGCCATCAGCTCGTTACATAAGTTAACGATGCCTTCATTCTAGCGATCCCCACTGCAGCGATCGTGAGGCATGGGGCCTTTGTGGAAAGATTAGGTCGACCTCACCCGTTCTAGTCCCATTGGCACTCGCTTTGCGATCGTGCTTGACGTGAGCTTGAGTAGACGAATCTAGGCGGCGACGAAGTCCACCAATTTCCACTCATCGGTTTGCTGCAGGCGATCGCTCAGACGGCGAAACACTTGCTGGCAATGGTTATTAGATTTCAACGGTAGTTCTTCGTTCTTGCAGATGAACTGCAGGGAAATGCGATCGCCCTGTGCCATCGACGTATTGACGAGAACCTCCGTGACAACGAGCTGAGAAAAAGGCACTTTGCCAGCAGGCTCGCGAGCGACGAGATAGTCTGCTGAGTCATGAAGAATGCTTAAATTGCAGGCTTCCAGGGTCTCGTGCAGCACTGGGTACAGCAAACCGAGGGGAATCTCAACGGTTGTTGAGCAGGTGTAGCGAGCCATGGGCGCCTAGGCAAGCAAGAATTAGGTCTATTGAAGCGCAGAATTTGCAGATTCAATTGTTCATTAAGTCACTAAAGTGACTGGCTCGAGGGAAAAGGTTGAAACCGGGTTACTTCATTGTCTTAGAAGGGATTGACGGCTGTGGCAAAAGCACCCAGCTGCAACGGTTGGTTGAGTGGTTGCCCAGTACTTCGCTCCTCCAACCTGGTCAAGCCATCGTTGCAACACGGGAGCCGGGAGATACGGCGCTGGGGCAAGCCCTGCGATCGCTGTTGCTCACCAAGGATTGGGCTGATCAGCCGCTGCAACCAATGGCAGAATTGCTGCTCTACGCTGCTGATCGTGCCCAGCACGTTGAGACAGTGTTGAAGCCACATCTTTCTGCTGGAGCGATCGTCATCTGTGATCGCTACGTCGACTCCACCTTGGCCTATCAGGGCTATGGGCGCGGTTTAGATCAGACGGCGATCGCCCAACTGAATGCCTTAGCCACAGCAGGGTTGCGCAGTGATTTGACCCTTTGGTTGGATTTGCCTGTAGCGATCGCGGCAGAACGCCGCCAAGCTCGAGGTCAGGCTGATCGCATGGAAGCCGCAGGACTCGCCTTTCAAGAGCGGCTGCGCCAAGGCTTCCAAACTATTGCTCAGGCGGAACCCGATCGCGTGGTGCGCATTGATGCGGACGGGGACCCTGATCAGGTGGCAGCTCGCATTCAAGCTGTGGTGCAACAGCGCTGGCCTCGCTGATGAATCCCTTTGAACCGCTGATTGGCCAAGACCTCGCAGTTCAGCTACTGATGGCTGCTTGCGATCGCGATCGGCTCGCCCCCGCTTATTTGTTTGCAGGGCCGGACGGTACTGGTCGTGGCTTAGCTGCCCGTTGCTGGGCACCGTTACTGCTAGCCGATCAGTCTGGACGAGTGGAGCGGGGTAACCATCCCGATTTGCTCTGGGTGGAACCAACCTACTCCCAACAAGGCAACCTGATTCCTGCGAGTCAAGCGCAAGCACAGGGGATTCAGCGGCGGACACCACCGCAAGTCCGGTTAGAGCAAATTCGCCAGGTCAGTCAATTTCTGGCGCGACCTCCCCTCAAAGCACCGCGATCGCTAGTGGTGATTGAGCAGACAGAAACCATGGCCGAAGCTGCCGCCAATGGCCTACTCAAAACCCTGGAAGAACCGGGACAGGCCACCATTATCCTGATCGCGCCCAGCCCTGAGGTTTTGCTACCCACGCTGGTTTCTCGCTGTCAGCGGATTCCTTTTTACCGCCTCTCTGACCAAGCGATGGCTGAAGTTTTGCAGCGCCATGGTTTCAGCGAAATCCTTGATGCTCCTGCCGTTTTAGCCCTGGCTCAAGGCAGCCCGGGGGCTGCGATCGCCCACTGGCAACAGCTGCAAGCTTTACCCACGGACCTGCGCGATCGCCTTCAACGGCGCCCCCCATCCTTACAAGCCAGCTTGGAACTGGCCCAAGCAATCGACGCAAGTCTTGATGTAGAAGCTCAACTGTGGCTATGTCGCTATTTACAGCAGCAAGGCTGGCTGCAGCAGCAGCTACAGTCCAGTCAACTCCTGCAACTGGAACAAGCCCAAAAGCAGTTGCGGGCTTTTGTTCAACCGCGCCTCGTCTGGGAAGTCCTCCTCAGCAATTGGGTTCAAGACGCTGAGGGAAACTGATCAGCATGCTGGGGGATATCCGCATCAGCAGGCAGTTCAAGACAGTAGCCCGCCCCATAGACAGTTTTGATGTAACGCGGATGCCGCGGATCGGGTTCGAGCTTGGTGCGCAGATGGCGGATGTGGACACGAATTGTTTCGATGTCGTCGTCGGGATCGTAGCCCCAGACCTCTTTCAGAATTTCACTGGGCGCGACGGTCTGGCCGTGCCGCTGCAAGAGGCAGTGCAACAGCTCAAATTCTAGGTGAGTCAGCTTGACGGTGCGGTTGAACCAAATAGCCTCAAAACGCTCAGGGATTAGAGTCAGTGGGCCATAACTGAGAATTTCACTATGTCGAGCCGCATGGGGGATGCGATCGGTGCGGCGCAGCAAAGCTCGCACCCGAGCCAGCATTTCCTCAACTTCAAAGGGCTTGGTCAAGTAGTCATCAGCGCCAGCGTTGAAGCCTTCAACTTTGTCCTGCGTCTGTCCCAGAGCGGTCAGCATCAGCACCGGAATTTCAGCAGTACGTTCATCGCGCCGTAGCCGCTGGCAGACGGTGAACCCATCAACACGCGGCAGCATCAAGTCCAACATGATCAAATCAGGCACCAATTGCACTGCCAGGGCTTGACCTTTGATGCCGTCCTCAGCTTTGCGCACGTCATAGCCAGACATCTCTAGATTGACGGCAACTAGCTCCAAAATCGCTGAGTCATCATCGATCACGAGGATGCGAGGTTTCATAGCGTGACGTTCCGGAAGGACAAACCAGCGGATTAGAGCTTAGGGAACCAGGCTGTAAGCAGGATGCTGGCAAATGCTTACAACGGGTGTGTTTATGTTTTCTTAAAAATAATAATGGCTCTGTTGAGGTGAGGTGCAGTGCCCAGAAAATCTTCAAGTTGTCTTCATATTTGCTGCGATCGCTCAGCTTCACTGCTCCTGTGATTGAGCTGCTGATTTGCGCATCAAGGTTTCATTGCTGTTGAGATTCCACTGCACTCTAGTGGTGATTTGTGGCTTGTTGGTTCGCTCAGAGGTGGGTGTATTGAGTATGAGATAGACCAAGGATTAAAAGAATTGAGGAGAAGGGGACAGCGATCGCCCCCAGTTCTAAGAGCTTTCTATTCAGACGATTTCAGCAATCTGAAGACTGCAGTTAGTTGAGGCGTAATGCCTGAGCTTCAGCTTTTGCTTTTTCAAGCGCTGCTTTGAGGTTTTCTTCATCGGCAAAACTCAAGTTAGTTTGCAAAATGCGAGCATCCTTGGCATAGGAACGCAATTCTTTGAGAATGCGATCGGGGGTTGCTTCTCGGATCAGCAAGCACAAGGCTGCTGAGCCAACTTGTAGGGTTTCACCAACTTCACGCAAAAAATCATCGTTAATGCCGATGTCGCTCAAGGAACCGCTGAGGGCACCCGCAGCAGCCCCGATTGCTGCGCCAGCTAAGGGATTGAGGAAGAGAAGACCAACAAGAGTCCCCCAAAAACCACCACTGACGGCCCCTGTTGCAGTCAGATTAATGGCTTGATTGAGTTTGACGTGCCCTTCGGAATCCTTGCTGACAACCACAGCATCTTCAAGGGCAATTAAATGTTCCGTTTGGAGCTGGGCTAATTTGATGCGAACTTCTTCTGCTTCTTGAGCATTGGGGAAACCCACAACAACGAGGGAGCTCATAGGGATTCAAAAGCGCTAGGAATAAACCCACGGTAACCAGCGATCGCGGAGTTGTCCGAGACTTGCAATTGCTCGTAATAAAGCCTTGCTAGCGTGAGTTGTTGTCTGGAATACTTCCGAGTCGACCTTCGATATCCGCCTCTACTTCAAGCGAGAGCGATCGCAGTTGAGCAATTAGCCGAGCATCCGCATGCTGCCACAATCCTCGTTGTTCCGCTTCGAGGAGGCGTTCTGCCATGTCTCGTAGTGCCCAAGGATTATGGGTTTGAATAAAGTGTTGAACCTTGGAGTCGATTAAATAGGCCTCGGCTACTCCCTGATACATATAGTCAGGAACAAGTGCAGTGGTCGCATCATAGGCAAAGAGAAAATCGAGGGTTGCCGCCATTTCAAAAGCTCCTTTATAGCCATGGCGCATTGCCCCTTCAATCCATTTAGGATTGACGACACGGGAGCGATAGACCCGCGCAATTTCCTGTTGCAGCGATCGCACCTTGGGATTATCGACACAGGAATGATCACCAAAGTAGAGCTGCGGCTGTTGCCCTTGAATCAGTGCTGTTGCAGCTGCGAGTCCGCCTTGGAATTGATAGTAGTCATCGGAGTCGAGAATATCGTGCTCGCGATTGTCTTGATTTTGGAGCACAATTTGCAGCTGTTGGAGTCGTTGCGTAAAGGCTTCTGGCTCGCACTGACCAATGCCCTGGCCACTGTAGGCATAGCTGCTCCAATTCAGATAAGCCCGCCCTAAATCATCAGCAGAGTCCCAGTTTTGCGATTCAATGAGCCCTTGAAGGCCAGCTCCATAGGCACCGGGTTTCGATCCAAAAATGCGATAGCGCGATCGCCGTTGAGCTTGATCAAGTGGTAATCCTTGCTGTTGCCAACTAGCAGTTTCTTGGCGCACCTTGGCAGCAATCGGATTCCAATTTTCCGGCTCCTCTAAATCGGCAACCGCTGCGATCGCTTGGTCAAACAGATCAATCAAGTTGGGAAATGCATCCCGAAAGAAGCCGGAAATTCGCAAGGTGACATCGACTCTGGGGCGTTGCAGAAGGGACAGCGGCAGGATTTCAAAATCAATCACCCGCCGTGAACTGCCCTCCCAAACGGGTTGCACGCCAATCAGCGCCATCGCTTCGGCCAAATCATCACCGCCGGTGCGCATCGTGGCAGTTCCCCAAAGCGATAGGGCCAGCGTTTGCGGATATTCACCTTGCTCTTGGGTGTAGGCCTCGATCAAGCGATCGGCTGCTTTGCGACCGACATCCCAAGCACTTTCAGTTGGCAGCGATCGAATATCGACGGCATAGAAATTGCGACCCGTCGGTAGCACCTCTGGTCGGCCACGAGTCGGCGCGCCTGAAGGGCCAGCAGGGATGTAATGCCCTGCTAAACCGCGCAGCAACGCCATCATTTCCTGATCGGTTTGCCGCAGGTTGGGCAGCAGCGTTTGGTGAATCCAAGTCAGTTCGGATTGCAGCTCAGCTGAGTCTGTGATGGTTGCGATCGCCTGCCCTTGCAGGAGTTGATCAATCGCATCCGCCGCGATCGCTTCTAGTTGTTCAACTGCTTCGCCTACCGTTCTGCAGCGGCTGGACTGCAATTCCAGACTGGGCGTGAGGAGACTGGCTAAATCCGCTGTCAACGGATCAAATTCCAATCCGTAAGCTTGGGCGATCGCACGGGTTAGACCTTGGCGACCGGCCGTCGGATGGCGAGCGATCGAGATGATCAGATCTCGCAGCTGTCGACCTTGGGGGCAACTGCCGAAAATATGCAAACCATCCCGAATTTGTGACTCTTTCAGTTCACAGAGATAGCGATCGGCGTTGGTGATCAGAGCAGCGAGTTGATCGGGATCGAGTTGCTGGGGATCATGACCTGGCGTTAGACCTTGAATCTCCGCACTGAGATGATCTTGCTGAATCAGTTGACTGATGCGATCGCGGATTGCAGGCAGTCGTGTGGGATCAAGTGTTTGAGCATCGTAATATTCATCGATTAAACTCTCCAGTTTTTGCAGCCCGCCGTAGAGTTCAGCCCGCGTCATCGGCGGCGTTAAATGATCGAGAATCACCGCCTGCGATCGCCGCTTGGCCTGAGAGCCTTCACCGGGATCATTGACGATAAAAGGATACAAATGGGGCAGCGGGCCGAGAGCAACTTCGGGATAGCACTGTTCTGAAAGTGCCAAACTTTTACCCGGCAACCACTCTAAGTTTCCATGCTTGCCGACATGGACAATCGCATCAGCACCAAAATCCGATCGCAGCCATTCATAAAAAGCTAAATAGTCATGCGTCGGTTCCAGATCCGGTGCGTGATAGTTCAAGGCGGGATCGGCATCATAGCCTCGCGCAGGCTGAATTCCAATGAAGACATTCCCGAGCTGAATTCCTGCGATCGCCAAGTCTTCTTTAGGTGAGCCCCAACGCGCTTGAATCGCTGACTGAACGGTTGTCGGTAGTGTTTGAAACCAAGCGCAATAGTGCCCATGACTCAAGCGCTGATAAACCGGATTGAGCTCTTGGGTTTCAGGATCATTTGTGATGCCAGCAGTTAGTTGCTGAATTAATTGATCAACATTCTCGGGGAGATTGCTGAGGGAATACCCTTCTTGCTGCAGGGCTTGGAGAATTTCCAGACAACTTGCCGGTGTATCTAGACCCACCCCATTGGCGATACGACCATTGCGAGTTGGGTAGTTCGCCAGAATTAGAGCGACCTTGCGATCGCAGGTTGGTTTCAGTCGCAGCTTCACCCAGTTCGCCGCTAAATCTGCCACAAACTGAATGCGATCGGGCAGGGGTTGATAGCCTAAAACATCCGTTTCTAAATCTAGATTCCAACCTTGAGTAGCTTTGAAAGAAATCGCTCGGGTAATGATCCGACCATCGACTTCTGGCAAGGCTACATTCATCGCCACATCCCGAGGCGATAATCCCCGCCAATCCTGTTGCCAACCCTCGAGGCTACCGCCGCTGAGAATGACTTGCAGAACAGGGACGTCGAGCAACTGCCAAAGCTGTGAGGGTTCTGCTTCTGCGATCGCTTCTCGCTGGAGCGCCAGCGGTTGCAGAACCGAAAAACTGGTGGTGTTGATCAGGACTTGAATCGCGGATTCCGGCTGATGTTTGAAGTAGTCAACAATTTCAGCTTGGATATCCGCGTCGCGCAGCGAGGTGACAAAGAGTGGCACTGGATAGAGCCCGCGATCGCACAAGGCTTGGCACAGCGCATCAATCGCCGCCAGATTCCCTGCTAGATAGTGAGCGCGATAGAAAAGAATGCCGACCTGCGGTGCGGTTGCATAGTCCAGTGATGTCAGAAAGGGATAACGACCTACCGCTGGAATCCGTTGCGGCAGTTCGTAGCTAAACCGTGGGGAGAGCCCCTGATGGGCTGCCCAGCGCAGGGCATTCGCCAGATTGGCAACACCGCCTTCAAGAAAGTATTGCCAGCCTTGCTGCACCTCAGCCAAGGGCAAGGTCGACTGGCTCATCAGGTCTAAATCTGGCTGATTGTCGCCCGGCAAGACAATCAGCGTGGCTCCACTGCGCTGCACCGTTTCGCGCACGACTTCCAAACCGTAGGACCAGTAGGACCGTCCTCCCAGCAACCGCAGCAGGATGACCTGCGCCTGCGCCAGCACCGACTCGGCATAGGTGTCGATCGACAGTTGCTGCTGTAATTGCAGCAAATTGACCACACGAACGGCAGGAAAGTCTGCTGGCAAAAAAGCCCGAGCTTGCGCGATCGCGCTGATATCCGTATCGGCCGCCGTCAGAAAAACAATCGGAGCTGGCGACTGTTCGACGAAGATCACGCCCTCCGTGGCTGGGGTCCAGCCGCCGGGGATGGCCGCGAGTCGGTGCATGCGGGTTCTCGGGTGGGTCTTCTGCGTTATACAGCAGTTGCACGAAGCTCTGATGCGGATTGGCGCGGAAACCAACCAGCATTCAGATGAGGATGAGGGGCGATCGCCCCGCTAGACTCCGGCCTAGACGGAAATCGGCTGTTCGGCAGCAACTGCTCCAACCGCACCGGAGTAGAGCAGTCCTCGCTTCACATCCAGCGTCAGGATTGAACCATCCCGTACGACACTGGTGGCGTTCTTGACGCCAACGATCACGGGAATGCCCAAGCGCAAGCCAATCACGGCGGCATGGCTAGTCAAGCCTTCCTCTTCCGTGACGATACCGCTGGCCTTGCGAATCGCTTCGATGTAGTCCGCTGTCGTTTGGGTGGCGATCAGAATTTCGCCCTGGGCCAGATTGGCAGCTTCAGCCGCATTGTGAACGACTCGGGCTTTGCCACTGACACTGCCCTGACCAACCCCGATGCCCCGAGCGATCACTGCCGTAACAATTTCGACCTTGACCAAGTCAGTAGAGCCGGAAACGCCCGGCAGGGTACCCGCCGTCATCACCACCAAATCGCCTTCCT
Source organism: Synechococcus elongatus PCC 11801 (assembly GCF_003846445.2). NCBI lineage: Bacteria > Bacillati > Cyanobacteriota > Cyanophyceae > Synechococcales > Synechococcaceae > Synechococcus > Synechococcus elongatus. Next base: position 1,916,398 of record NZ_CP030139.2, read on the forward strand.
TGAGCAACGCACGCTCTTGAGCGACGTTGAGGGCAGCGCGGAAAGTCTGGCTCGTCGAAGGCAAATCAACGACCAGCAGCGGCTGGACGCCCCACACCAGTTGCAGCTGACGCGCCACATCGATATTGGGCGTAACCGCCAAAATCGGCGTGGTCGGGCGGAACTTGGAAACGTTGCGCGCTGTTGCCCCACTTTGGGTCAGGGTCATAATTGCAGCCGCATCCAATTGCTCGGCAATGTGACCAACCGCTTGGCTGATCGCATTTGGAATGGAGCTGGTCGGCGTCGGGTTGAGGGTGATGTATTGCTGCTCGGCTTCCATGCGGCGGGCGATCGTGGCCATGGTTGCCACAGCTTCGATCGGGAACTTACCAACCGCCGTCTCGTTGGAAAGCATCACCGCATCGGTGCCATCCAAGATGGCGTTGGCCACGTCCGAAATTTCAGCCCGAGTCGGCCGTGGATTGCTGACCATGCTGTCTAGCATTTGGGTCGCAGTAATCACCGGAATGCCGAGGCGATTGGCCGTGCGGATCAGCCGTTTTTGCAGAATCGGCACATCTTCCGCCGGCAGCTCGACACCAAGGTCACCCCGCGCCACCATCACGCCATCACAGAGCGAGAGCACGGCTTCCATCTGCTCGATCGCTTCGTGCTTTTCAATCTTGGCGATCACGGGCACGGATTTCCCAGCTCGAGAGATCAGTTCCTTGATCTCCAGCACATCCTGCGGATTACGCACAAAGCTGAGAGCAACCCAGTCCACACCTTGATCCAAGCCAAAGATCAGGTCTTCGCGGTCTTTATCGGTCAGGGCTTTGACGGACAGATAGACGCCAGGGAAGTTGACCCCTTTGTTGTTGGAGAGGATGCCACCCACCACGACTTCGCAGTGCAGCTCTCGGGTTTGGCGATCGACACGCACCACCTTCATTTCGACGCGGCCGTCATCGAGCAGGATTGTGGCGCCTTCCGGCACTTCATCAGCCAGTGGTTCATAGGTGACCGAGCTGATCGTTTGCGAGCCCGGTACACTACGGCTGGTCAGGATAAAGGAATCGCCTTTCTGGACCGTGATTGGGCCATCGGCAAAACGTCCGAGGCGGATTTTGGGCCCCTGTAAGTCTTGGAGGATGCCAACGGGCCGATTGAGTTCAAAGGAAATTTGACGGATCAGACGAATGCTGCGCTGATGATCGTCGTGGGTCCCATGGGAGAAATTGAGCCGCAGCGTCGATGCACCGGCTTCGATCAACGCCCGCAGCACCTCGGGCTTGGACGTTGCAGGGCCAATCGTGGCGACAATTTTGGTGCGGCGCTGAAAGTCGTTGGGTTGCATCGACAGCAGAGGTGAATGGGGCGGATAGCCGTGGAAAAGAGAGACCAGGACTCACGGAAGATAGTACCAACAGGGACCCGCCTTATCGCTGTTTTGACGCGGAGGAAACTCAACGGTGGATTTTCAGGAGTACCAGCAACAGTCTCGCCAAACGGCCTGCTATCCCCAGGCAGGACAGAACTTTCTCTATCCCACCCTGGGCTTGTGCGGTGAAGCCGGTGAGGTTGCAGAGAAGATCAAAAAGGTGATTCGCGATCGCGACGGCCAAATCGACGCTGAGACCCAAGCGGCGATCGCCAAGGAATTAGGCGACGTGCTTTGGTATGTGGCACAACTGGCAACTGAACTCGGACTCGAGATGGACGCGATCGCGGCGGCCAATCTCGACAAACTGCGATCGCGCCAACAACGGGGCGTCCTGCAAGGCTCTGGTGATAACCGCTAGGCCTGCGCCGCTTGCACAACTGCGATCGCCTGCTGGGTCAGATGGTGGAAGTCGCTGTTGTCATCCCAAGGGGCATGCACGTATTCGCCGTTGAGGTAGAGGCGGGCAAATTCTGCTTCATTGCCCTCAGCGGCTTGGGGTTCGATCGCGATGGGTTGCCGTAGTTGAGTTGGTTGTAAGCGAGCGATCGCCGCAACGAGGGACTTGCTGAACACCGACTGCGCACCGGACTCTAGGACGTAGTGGCGATCGGCTTTGATGTGCAAATGCAGCTTGGGAACAGCTTTACCGCGCCGCTGCAGCTCCCGAATTTCGAGACCGACGATATAGCCGGTGAGCGCCGGTGCCTCGATCGCGATTGGATGTCCCTCTGGATCAAGCCGATACCAGTTACAGCCTTGGCTGCGGTTGACGTAGATGTACTGGCGTCCGGGGCTGGGGCCAAAGCCCAAGGATTCATCCGTCGGTCGCAGGGCTTGGGCGATCGCGCCCAGTTGCTGAGCAATGTCTTTTAAGAGCGGTTCTAAAGCAGTTTGTGTGTCGATAGTCATAATCACAAAATCATTCAGTGTAAAAGCGGCCTTAGAGTGCCACGCTATGATGAGTAATGTGACTTAGGCTACGGCAGTGCCTTACAATTCTTGACCTACTGCGTCAAAGAGTGCTGCAAGCCACCATTTCAGCCGCTGCGATCGCTCACACTACAGAAATTTCACTCCTAGCGCCCATGATCTCGACTGTCAGCAAACCGCGTGTCGTCGTCATCGGCGGCGGCTTCGGAGGATTGTATACAGCTCTCAACTTGGGCAAGGCGCCGGTTGAGCTCACGCTGATTGATAAACGGAATTTCCACCTCTTCCAACCGCTGCTCTACCAAGTGGCCACGGGTGAAATTTCCCCTGGTGATATTGCTGCTCCCTTGCGAGCGATCGTGGGTCGCAACCCCAACACCCGCGTCATTCTCGGTGAAGTGACCGACATCGATCCGCAGGCGCATTGGGTGCGTGTCGGTGATGAAATCGTTGAATACGATTACCTCGTCGTTGCCACGGGTGCCAGCCACCACTACTTCGGCAATGACCAATGGCAGCCTTTCGCACCAGGTCTAAAAACGGTTGAAGATGCGCTGGAAATGCGTCGCCGGATTTACTTTGCGCTTGAGCAAGCTGAGCAAGAAAGTGACCCTGAACGGCAAAAGGCTTGGCTGACCTTCACGATCGTTGGGGCTGGCCCTACGGGTGTGGAACTGGCAGGTGCGATCGCGGAATTGACCCGCGGTGAAATGCGCAAAGAATTCCGCAATGTCGATACCACCCAAGCCAAAGTCATTTTGATTGAAGGCATGGATCGGGTGCTGCCGCCCTTCCCGCCGGAGCTTTCAGCGCAAGCGCAAGCGCAACTGGAAGGCTTGGGCGTGATCGTGCAAACCAAGGCCATGGTCACGGACATTCAAGAAGATCGCGTGGTCTTTAAGACCGGCGATGAGTTGCATAAAATTCCTAGCCGCACGACCCTCTGGGCAGCCGGTGTCAAAGCCTCGCCCCTCGGCAAGCTCTTGGCGCAGCGAACCGGTGCAGAACTCGATCGCATTGGCCGCGTGATTGTGCAGCCCGATTTGCAGCTGCCGACTGACCCCAGCGTTTACGTGTTGGGTGACTTGGCGCATTGCCCGGATCAAAATGGCAACCCACTGCCTGGTGTGGCTGCCGTAGCAATGCAGCAGGGCGCGTATCTGGGTAAAGCCTTGAAGCGCCGCGTTCAGAGCCAAGCGGTGGAGTCGTTCCGTTATCAGGACTTCGGCAGCATGGCGGTGATTGGCCGCAATGCCGCGGTGGCACGACTGGGTGGCATCCGCTTGAGTGGACTGCCCGCTTGGTTAGTCTGGGCCTTTGTCCACGTCTGGTACTTGATTGAATTCGACAGCAAACTGCTGGTGATGGTGCAGTGGGCTTGGACTTACTTCAACCAAAAACGCGGCACTCGCTTGATCGTCAATCACCACCGAATGTCGGCACCGGCAGCAACAGCCGCGACGACGCCTGAAAAAGAATTGGCGAAGTCCTAGCTGCCATTGGGTTGTCTCAGTCCTTGCTGCGATCGCACGGGGGCTGAGACAGAATAGAGGCCAGAGTCTGAGTAGCCATGATGGTTACGATTCCTCGGGACTTTCACCTCAGTCCGCATCAGTTTGAGCAGCTCTGTCGGGCCAACCCCGATCGCCGCTTTGAGTTGGATGCCGACGGACAATTAATTGAGATGCGTCCTACCCATTGGCAGAGTGGCGATCGCAATGCTGAGCTGACCTATCAGCTTCGTGCTTGGTATCGACAAACCCGCCAAGGTCGCGTTTTTGACTCCTCAACCGGTTTCCGCTTGCCGAATGGGGCGATTCGCTCACCGGATGCGGCTTGGGTGACACCGGAACAGTTGGCGCGGGCAGAAGCGCGTGGATTGGATGAGTTCTTTCCAGATTGTCCAGCCTTTGTGATTGAACTGGCTTCTGCAAGCGATCGCCCGGATGATTTGCGCAGCAAACTCGCGGAATATCTGTCCAACGGATGTCAGCTGGGCTGGCTAATTCTGCCAACATTCCGACAGGTAGAAGTGTGGCGATCGCCCCAAGATCCCGAGTGTCTTGAGAATCCAGAAATCGTTTCCGCTGATCCGCTTCTTTCTGGCTTCAGTCTCGATTTGCGCGAAATTTGGTGAACAACAAAGGTGATCTACAGCTAGTCAGAGTGCTGATCATCTTTCATCTACGTTCAGCAGATTGATTGCATCAGATTTCAGACGCTATCTCCAGACCTCTGTCTTGTCACTGCTCTCGGAATTACTCCTGCTCGGATGGCAGCAACCCTCCGATGTCGGCTGGGAATTGCGCCGCACTGTAGAGCCGTGCTTTAGCAGCAAAGTATGAGTGCACCCAGGCGAAGCGATCGCCGGTGGGATCAAGACCGACTGTCTCAGCGATCGCGGCAATACTGATCGGATGGCCGCCTGCGCCCCAGTTGCCCTCCGGGATCTCGTTGATCATCACCAGAATGCTGTTGCCAGCAGGAGCCGATTGTCCTGGTGCCAGCACCTCCATCAATGCGGCAGTAGCGCCAGCATGCACCTCGTTTTTGTGCGCTTGGTTCATGTAACCCTCAGGAATGGTCACGGTGACCAAGAATGCACCCGGTGAGTGAATGTAGCGATCGTCGTTGCACCCGCCAACCCACCAATCGGCATCATCCACCGCGCTGAATAACACGGTGGCGAAAGCCTTGCCGCCTTCGGTGTGGGCGCCACCCTCCATCTGGAGGAGTAGCTCTGTCAGGCGTGTAGCGATCGCGGCTTTCTGCTCAGGGTTCAGACTACTTCTGCGGTGCTGAACTTGAATGATCGGCATGGTTGCTCCTTCTTCACATCACGGTTTCGACAATCAGTAAGTCGTTGCGGCCACTGCTGGTTTTGAGTTGCACTGCATCGATGTCCCAAAGGCCGAGACTGTCCCGCCGGTCTAGCGCTACCCCATCAACTTGAGCACTGCCTTCAATCACGAAGGCGTAAATCCCGTGCTGGCGTGAGGTAAGTCGATACGTTAGCTCTGTTGGTTCGTCACTGACTAAACGCGAGATGCGCACATCCTGCGGAATGGGCAGCGCGCCGTTGGCCTCACCCACCAGAGTGGCGAGTTGATTGCGGTTTGCTTGCGAATCGAAGTGCCCACGGTGGTAGGACGGTGGCAAGTAGAGCTGCTCTGGCAGAAACCAGATGTAGATCACCTGCATGTCTTCTGAATGTAGGTTCAGCTCACAATGCTTGCCGCCTGCGCCCGCAGAGAAAACGTAGTAGTCACCGGCATGAAGCTGGTCGATGTTGCCAACAGTATTGATATGCGTCAGTTCGCCACTCAGGATGAAGGCACAAATCACGAAGTTGTGGTGCGGATGCATGTTGTAGCCACAGCCAGCGCCCGAGAAAACTTCGTCACCGAAGACGCGGATTTTGCCGAAGCCGGCACGACCTGACTGGTATTCGTGGAAGTTGAAGCTAGATTGGCGCGTCAGTGTCGCGTTGGGGTGGCCGGCAATATATGAGGCGTTGGGTCCTGTAGAAATGTAGTGCCCCTGACCCCGTTCCGCAGCCCGCAACAGGAATGAATTTTGCATCGTTTTAGTTCTCGCAGGTGCGGCTTAGGTGGGCTGCGATCGCGCTGGCTCGTCGTCGGCGTAGGGAATCTCAACCAGCTCGAAATTACTTTTTGGGGTGCCGCAGTCTGGACAGACCCAGTCATCGGGAATATCAGCCCAACGTGTGCCGGGCGGGATGCCGGACTCGGGCAGACCTAGCTGCTCGTCGTAGAGGAATCCGCAACCGAGGCATAGGTAGCGTTTGAAGGAATCGTCGTTCATGGCGTGCCCTAAGCAACGCTTTATCCAGTTATAGGCGCGTCTTCCATACACCTGCAAATGCTTTAAAAAGTGCTCCATATTCAGGAGCAGCTCCTGCGAGTCCTCTGCATCGACTCTGAGGAATTGATCGATTAGCTCTTTCTACAATGCCTACAAGCGAAAGATAAAAACAGTGATATAAATCTCCAGAGACTGATGAAGATACTAGATATTCTTAGACGAAATTAAATTGCAGTTGTTAATTGGGAAGTTGGCCGTGAAAACCCCAGTCTTATTCATTCCAGGCTTTGCAGGCACCTCAGCAATGTGGGATTACACAATCACTCATCTCAATGACCTCATTGATGCTCAGAGTCTAGTAATGAATGCAGATTCTTTGCATGAAATGGTTGAGTCAGTGGTTAAGTCTTGTCCAGAGCAATTTTCTATTGTTGGCCATTCTATGGGGTCTTGGGTGGGAGCGGCTGTTGCTGCGATGTATCCTGAGCGAATTTCAAAGTTGGTTTTGATGGATGGATGGGCTCGGAGCAATCCAGACAAAGCTGCAGACATGGAGAAAACGCTCAAAGCCTATCAGTCTGGTCTATATCAAGAAACGCTAGCGCAACATCGACCTCAGGTGTTTTATACGAATAATCCTGATTTTGCTAAAAACGTCGAATTTCTGAAAAGCTTGCATGATCAAATGCCTGAGGATGTTCTCCTAAAACAATGGACAGCCATGGTAAACGATAATGATATTCGAGAGCTTTTGTCGAAGATTCAATGCCCTACATTAGTCGTTCATGGTCGTCATGATCCTTGGTTTGATTTAGAGGAAAGTTTATTCTTAGCTCAATCAATTCATCAGTCTCAGTACACGATTGTTGAAGATGCAGCACATGGAACTCCCATTGAGCAACCTCAAGCGACTACTGCACTCTTGAGACTCTTTTTTGGCAACAATTAATTCTCTAATCTGTGGTGCTACTGCCAGCTGTTTCATAGGCATCACTTTGCTGAGCAATTCTTGCCTAAGATTAGGCTTGACTTGCACAAAATTGGGTAGTCAGCCTTAGTCAATCTACGAGCATTTTGCGCGGTAGTTCCCTAAAAGCTTGCTTGATAGCGCCTTTGAGCTTTGCAGCTTGCTCCCGAGGAGTTTCACCATATTCGGATTTGATATCTGGATTGGCTCCGGCCTCCAGCAAGGCTTTCACGATCGCTTCTAACTCTTGTCGGACAGCAATATGAAGCGGTGTTTCGCCCATATCTCCGATCGCATTCACATTGGCACCCGCTTCAATCAGCACTAGAACTCCAGCGAGATCAGCTCGTCGCACCATCACATGAAGTGGCGTATCTCAATCGCAGTCTGTGCTGTGAATCTCAACCTTCTTGCGCCCTATTTTGGCGGGGAATAAGGCATTGAAGCAAGATTTCAAAATCGCTTTAAGGGATCTCATGGATTTACCAAATACTGCACTTATGGAACACTCAGTCAGTTTTTCAATCAACTGCATACCATTTGCTTTTGCGATACTTGCATTGGAATCAATTATTGCTTTGGAATCCAATCCAAAAAGTCTAAATATTTCGAAGTTAGCTCCTACTAAATCGTCGTTTATGTCAGGGTTTAAATTGCGATTTAATCGTATCTCTAGCAATTTCTTTAAATACCGATCGCAAGCTTCTGTATACCCAGCAATAGAGCGCAAGTTCTGTTTTAGATCACAGGCTAACTTAAATTCATCGCTAGTCAAGACGGGCAATGAACTTTTAATGGCTGTCACTAGTCTTAAATATTCTTCCTGACATTGAATTGGAGCCATTAAAATTGCTAGTCCTGGTCCCAAGCTAGTACTGCTCTCTGGTAAATCATCTCTGGTTGAATTCACAAAAAGATCAATTATGCGCAAACTCTCTTCAACCTCAGCTTTTAAGTCTGCACGTAAAAATTTCCTTCTCTTTTCCTCCTCTAGATATCCTCGAATTATTATGAAAAACTGAGTAACAATTGCTACGGCTAAGCCTGGTAATAATTTGTCCAGAATGGAATCTGTCATGAAACCTCGCTCAGTTTTAGGCTCAATTTAATTGAAATTGAAGATTGATTTAGCCCCATCGGCAAGCGATCGGCATGCGCCAACCTGTTCCAAAAGCGCGATCGGTGACTTTTAGCCCGGGAGCGGCTTGCTTGCGTTTGAATTCTGCTCGCCGCAAGAGCGTTAGCACTTGGTTCAGAACTTCAGGCGAATGACCTGACGCCAAAATTTCCTCACGGGACTGATGTTTTTCAATCAGTCGCACCAGAATGTCATCCAAGACCGCATAGTCCGGCAACGAATCTTGATCGACTTGGTCAGGCCGGAGTTCTGCACTCGGGGCTTTGGTCAGAATTGAGGTCGGGATCAGTGGCAGGCTTGCCTGTGGGAACTGCTGCGATCGCACCTTGGCTGCATCCTCAGAATTCAACCAGTGACACAACTGATAGACCCAGGTTTTGGGTAAATCTGCGATCGCCGCTAGCCCGCCATTCATATCGCCGTAGAGCGTGCAGTAGCCAACCGCTAGCTCTGACTTATTCCCTGTTGTAACCAAAAGTGATCCCAATTTATTGGCCGCAGCCATCAATAACGTGCCGCGAATCCGCGATTGGATATTCTCTTCTGTGACATCCGGCGATCGCCCTGCAAATAAGTCAGCCAGCGAACTCTCAAAAACTGTCATCAGCGGTGCGATCGCGATCGTTTCATGGCGAATTTGCAGATTCTCTGCAAGAGCGATCGCATCCGTAATCGAATGATCGGAGCTGTAGGGAGAAGGCATCAGAATCGTGAGCACGTTCTCCGCCCCGATCGCTGCCGCAGCTAATGCCGCAACTAACGCCGAATCAATACCGCCGCTCAGACCCAAGACAATACTTTTGAAGCCGCATTTACGCGTGTAATCCCGTAGCCCTAGAACCAGCACATCCCAAAGTTCAGCCAAATCCTGTTGGGATTCAGTGAGTGATGGAGAGGCGATCGCTGCTGCAACTTCTTGAGCTTGGAGCTTTTGACTCTCAATCCACAGCAGCTCTGTTTGGCAGTGGGCTCCTTTCTGCAGCACCTTACCCGCCGCATCCAGGACAAAGCTGTTGCCATCAAAAATCAGGTCATCATTGCCACCGACTTGATTGGCGTAGAGCAACGGAATTTGATAGCGGCGACAGGTATGCCGGAGTAGCGCTTCGCGCAGCTTGGGTTTGCCAAAGCAGTAGGGCGAGGCCGAAAGATTGACCAGCAAATCAATTTGATCAGCCACTAAGGCCGCGATCGGATCGGCTCCGTAGCGGCGTTCTCCCCAGAACTCCGGCTCATTCCAAAGGTCTTCGCAAATGCTGACTCCCACTCTCAGGGTTTCTCCCTCCGCTTGGAGGTCAAACCAACCGCCTTGCCCCGACTGGAAATAGCGATCTTCATCGAAGACGTCATAGGTTGGCAGCAACTGTTTGTAGAAGCGATCGCGGATTGCACCGTTCTCAATCAGCACCGCGCCATTGAACAGCGGTTTGCCGCCATCAATACCCGCTTGCGGATTCGGAAGCGGAGCACCCACCAGCAGCGCAATGTCTTTCGGGGCTTCGCGACAGAGTTGTTCCAAGTGCTCTGAGATCGCCGTCAAAAAGTCCGGCAGCAGCAACAAATCACGGGGTGGATAGCCACAGAGAGAGAGTTCCGGTGTCAGCAGCAATCGTGCTCCCGCCTGCTGAGCTTGCCGAGCCGCCGCCAAAATCGCTTGGGTATTGCCGGTCAGATCCCCAATCGTGGGGTTGAGTTGCGCGATCGCCAGTTTCATAGGGCAGCGGAGGCCGAGGAATAGAGCTGATGTTGATGAATGTAGGCGGTAACGGCAGCCGGTAGCAGTCGCCAGTCGCCGCTTTCTCGAAAGGTCGAAGAGGCGATCGCCGGTCCTTGGAAGGACGCGATCGCCACGGTTGTGCCTTGTTGCCTCAGGCGATCGGCGGCAGTCTGCCAATCATTCGAGTCAGGACGCGGCACCACAAACAGCGACACACTCGGCAACCACTGCGCCGCTTGATACCAGCGAGGAATCTGCGCCAGCAAATCACTACCAATCACCAGCGAGAGTTCTGCCTGCGGCCAGCGATCGCGGGCAACGGTCAGGGTTTGAATCGTGCGCGGAAAGCTGAGGTCAGCGTAAACCTGTGCATTTTGGAGCGGTGGCTGACAGTCGTTGACCAAGGCAGCCAGCATCTGACTGCGATCGCGCAGAGACGCAGCATGTTGCTTAAACGGGTTGTCCGATGCCCAAATCGCGACGTGATCGAAGCAGTCGGCACAGCCCTGAATAATTGCTTGATGCGCCAAGGTGGGCGGGTCGGCGCTGGTTCCAAACAGGGCTAAACGCATCGCTTTCCGGCGCTAGAGTTGCTTGAACCGCAGACGGCGATCGATCTCACCCCGCAGGCGCTGCAAAATCGCGGCTTCATCCAAATTGTCCAAGATTTGCTGGGTCAGCAAACCAGCTCCCTCGGGCCCCCAATCCGCGCCATTCGCCAGATAGGCCTTGGTCACTTGCCCGATCGCATAGGTCGCAAAGCCACCAATCCCCGCTTGGGTCAGCGCCACAGGCACGTAAACGCCCAAACTCAAGCCACCACTGACCGGCGCCGCTGCTCCTAACAGTCCCTTGAGGGCACTCAAACCGACCCGCACTAAGCCTTCGCCCAGCCCTAAACTGCCCATACCCACGGCGATCGTGCGGAGTAGGGCGATCGCTTTGCCTTCACTGATCGGCAGGTCATACAGCTGGGACAACTGCAAAATCAGGGCGATATCGATCGCAGCACCCCCCAGCAGATCAACAAAACTGATTGGGTTGATGGCGACTGCCATCCCTTTAGCGATCGCAAACCGCCAGATCAATTCCTCTGCTTGGCGATCGCGGCTTTGCAACTTGCGGCGCACCACTTGGCGATCGACCATCGCCATTTGCAGCAAGGCATTCAGCGCCAGCAAGGACTGTCCTTCATGCAGCAACAGCGTGATGATTCGCTGACGCAGCGGCTCAACTTGGGGTGGCAGATTGACTAACTTCGTCCCCACAATGCGATCGCCGTCATACTCCGGTTCAGCGCGGCGGGGTGCAGCGGCCACCGTCACAATTTCATCGAGCGAAATCAAATGCCGCAGCCGCTCATCGGCCAGCTTGTTGCGAATCGCCTCGCGATCGCGATCGCTGTATTGATCCGCCTTATTTAAGACCAGCAACAGCGGCTTATGGGCTTGGCGCAACACCGTCAGTGTGTCCTGTTCCAACTGACTGATATCGCCACTGACCACAAACAGAATCAGATCCGCCTGTTGCGCGACCCGTTTGGCGAGGGCTTCCCGTTGATCGCCATCAATTTCGTCAATGCCGGGCGTGTCGATCAGCTCGACTTGCACATCGCCCAAACCCGACCAGCGCAACCGTTGGACGCCATCTGGGTCGGTCGCTAGCGGCCAAGCAGCCGTGGCGATCGCGGTGGTCACACCATGGATTGCGCCGGTTTCAAACACTGACTCTCCGACCAGTGCATTGAGCAGCGACGACTTGCCGCGCCCCACGAGCCCAAACACGGCGATATGCAACACCTGCTGCTCCAGCTTGGCCTGCATCCGCTCCAAACTCTTGAGCAGCGGTTCCAGCCCCTGTTGCTCACGCGGACTGAGGTGCAGGCGATCGAGATAGTCCTGAACCAGTCGATGGGTCTGGCGATAGTGATGTTCTTGGCTAGCTTGGCTGAGGTCGGCCAACACTGCCTCCACCTCTTGCCACTGTTGAAGCGAATCCACCACTGCGATCGCGAATTGCTGTTCCCTGAACTCTAGCTTGCTTCTTTTCGCAGCGGCTCAGCACAAGGCCGCTCCATCTTCTTCTCCCCACATCACAACCGGGACGATTGCTCCGACAAGTCGACTAATTGTGATGTGTGGCTCTTATCGGCGGAGTCCTACCAGCAATCCTGTTGCGGGGGGACTGGGGGAGTTGAGGCCCCCAGTGCGTGGGCGTGGGGGTGCGCAATCACCCCCACAAAACCGGATGTTTGATGTCCAATTCAGCCCACCCAAGACCCAAGAACTGCAGCGATCGCAAGAACCTGAGCTAAATTAAACTCGTAATGACTACGAGATAGGAGTCATCAAATGCGAGTTGCTGAACTCCCCGTCAACCAGATTCGTCGCCCCCTACCGCGCAACACCAATCCACAGAAAGTGCAGGACTTGATGGCCTCGATCGCCGCCGAAGGCTTGCGCGAACCAATCGACGTGCTGGAAGTGGAGGGCGAATATTACGGCTTCTCGGGTTGTCACCGCTACGAAGCGCACCAGCGGCTAGGCTTGGAAACGATTCGCTGCCGGATTCGGCGCGCGCCGCGATCGGTGCTGGCGATGCATTTGGCTTAACCAAGGCGATCGGCCTCGATGGGGCAAACTGAACACTGAAATTCTGAGGTTGCAAGCAGTATGGGTAAGAAATCGGAAGGGAAAAAAGCTGCTACGCTGCCCGTCGATATTGGCATCAGCAACGATGACCGGCAGGCGATCGCGAATGGACTGTCGCGGCTGCTGGCAGACACCTACACGCTCTATCTCAAAACCCACAATTTCCACTGGAACGTCACTGGCCCGATGTTCCAGACCTTGCACCTGCTGTTTGAAACGCAATACAACGAGCTGGCCTTAGCTGTCGATTTGATTGCTGAGCGGATTCGCGCCCTTGGTTTTCCGGCACCCGGCAGCTACAGCGCCTACGCCAAGCTAACCAGCATTGAAGAAGCCGACGGCATTCCCAGCGCCACGGAGATGATTCAGCAGCTGGTGATTGGTCAGGAAACAGTCGTACGAACCGCACGGGCGCTCTTCCCAATCGTCGATGCCGCCAGCGATGAACCGACTGCGGATCTGCTGACCCAGCGGATGCAAATCCACGAGAAAAACGCTTGGATGCTGCGCAGTCTGCTGGAAAGCTAGAACTCGATGGAAGCCCAGTTGCGGCAGTGGATGCAGGCTCAAGGCCTCGCCAGTTGGCGATCGCTGGCTCGTCAGAGTGGCGTTTCGGAGCGGGTGCTACAGCGCCTTCGGCAAGGCCAAGGCGACTCGCTGACTTGGCGACAGTTAACCGCGATCGCTGCTGTCCTTCAGATCGAAGTCGCTCAGCTAGTCGAGCCCGCATCGGTCAGTCAGACTGCTGCTGCGATCGCGTCAAGGGGCGATCGCGAAGCGTTTGAACAGGACGCGCTGCATCGACTCGAGCCTTGGTTGCTGAACTGGCCGCGCGCCGCTTGGGCCGCCCAGCAGCGACCGGAACTACCGGCAGAACGGCTGCTGCCCTTGCTGCAACCACTCGAACAGTTGCTGAAAGACTGGCAAGTCGAAACCCTCGGGGCGATTGGGCAGGAATTCACCTTTGATCCCCAATGGCAATTGCTACGCGATGGTCAGGCCGAGCTGGGCGATCGCGTTGTGATTTGGCGACCCGGTTATCGCTGGCGCGATCGCCTGATCCAGCGAGCAGAAGTCGATCGCTTGCCCTGAAACAGGTGAGGGCGATCCCACGGCTTTCGTAAACTGAAAGCACAGACAGCAAGGGTGGTTTCGCGTGGCGATCGCGCTGGATTTCGGCACCAGTAACACTGTGGTGGCGCGTTGGAATGCGACGACTCAAGCGCCGGAATTACTGTCGCTGGCCAATCTCAGTCAGCGCGGTTCGCAAACACCACCGCTGATCCCCAGCCTGCTCTACGTCGAAGAGGCAACCGAGCCACGTTTAGTAGCAGGCCAAGCAGTACGCGATCAAGGGCGCGATCGCCCGCAGGATTCACGTTTTTTTCGCAGTTTCAAGCGCGGCATTGGCGCAGAGGTTACTGGCTTTCTGCCAGAACTCGATGGGGTTTGTCCCGACTTTGAACGGGTGGGGCAGTGGTTTCTGGATACCGTGATCGCGGCGCTGGAGGCTGGCGATCGCGAGGGGGCTGATCTGGTGCTGACGGTGCCGGTGGACAGCTTCGAGAACTACCGGCTCTGGCTGAGTCAAGTGGCGCAGCAGTGGCCGGTCGAGCGAGTGCGCTTGATCGATGAACCAACTGCAGCGGCCTTGGGCTATGGCGTCAGTCAGCAGTCACCAATTCTGGTGGTGGACTTTGGCGGCGGCACCCTCGACCTCGCGCTGGTGGAGTTAGTAGCGCCGGGGCGCACGCAGCGATCGCCGCTCGGGTTCATTCTCAAATGGGGCGATCAATCGTTTGGCGGCAACAGTGGCCAGCGGCCGCAACTGGCTCGTGTTTTGGCCAAGGCGGGCCGAAACTTAGGCGGCAGCGATTTAGATGATTGGCTGACGGACTACTTTGCAGCACAGTTCAAGCTTGCACCGAGTCGCGTGCTGACGCGCTTGGCGGAACGGATCAAGATTCAGCTCTCCACTAGCCCAGAAGCGAGCGAAGTTTATTTTGACGACGAGACGCTGCAAAGTGTGCAACTTCAGCTCGATCGCGATCAGTTTCAGCAGATTTTGCAGGAGCGCGGCTTCTTTCAGCAGCTCGATGAATTGCTGGAGTCTGTGCTGCAGCAGGGACGGCGTCAGGGCATCAACCCCGAGGCAATCGCAGCTGTACTCTTAGTCGGTGGCAGCACCCAAATTCCAGCGGTGCAAAGCTGGATTAATAACTTCTTTCCTGCCGAGAAAATCCAAAGCGATCGCCCCTTTGAAGCCGTGGCCTGTGGCGCATTGCAACTGGCGCAAGGCTTGGAAGTCCGCGATTTTCTCTATCACAGCTACGGCATTCGCTACTGGAACCATCGCAGCCAACGTCACGACTGGCATCCGCTGATTCCGCCGGGTCAAGCCTATCCAATGGCGGAGCCTGTGGAACTGGTGCTCGGGGCATCTGTGGCCCAACAACCCAGCATTGAATTGGTGTTGGGTGAGCTCAGCCAAGACCGCGGCACAACGGAAGTTTTCTTTGATGGCGATCGCCTGATTACACGCCAGATTGGCCCCGATCGCACAGCGGCTAAAGCGCTGAACGATAGCGAAACAGCCCGCACCCTCGCCCAACTCAATCCCCCCGGCGATCCCGGCGTTGACCGTCTGCGGCTGCTGTTTTGGGTCGATCGCGATCGCTTTTTGCGCGTGACGATTGAAGATCTGCTGACGTTGGAAACGCTGGTCGAAAATCAAGTCGTAATTCAGCTCTAGGTCGGAGTCGGAAGTCTGCGATCGCGGGCTCAGGAAAACAGGCTTTTAGAATAGCCAAGGTTTATTTCCGAGGCGGCTGTGGCGGCTCCGATTCTGTTTTGGCACCGGCGTGACCTACGCCTCAGCGACAACATCGGTCTGGCGGCGGCGCGATCGCAGTCGGCGCAGCTGATTGGTCTGTTCTGCCTCGATCCCCAGATTCTCCAGAGTGCCGACATCGCCCCCGCACGGGTCGCCTACCTGCTCGGTTGCCTGCAGGAACTGCAACAGCGCTATCAACAAGCGGGCAGTCGGCTGCTATTGCTGCAAGGGGATCCGCAACGCCTGATTCCTCAGGTTGCCCAGCAGCTCCAAGCCGAAGCGGTCTATTGGAACTGCGATGTTGAACCTTACGGGCGCGATCGCGATGCGCAGGTGGCGGCAGCCCTGCAAACGGCGGGGATTCGGGTGGTTCAACTCTGGGATCAACTGCTCCATAACCCTGAGCAAATTCTCAGCGGCAGCGGCACAGCCTACAGCGTCTATGGGCCGTTTTGGAAAAACTGGCAGGCTCAGCCCAAGCCCACACCGGTTGCCACGCCCACGGGACTGGTCGATCTGTCACCAGAGCAACTGACCGCGATCGCACCGTTGCTGTTGCCGGAACTCCCAACCCTGAAGCAGCTTGGCTTTGACTGGGACGGGGGTTTTCCGGTGGAACCCGGTGAAGCAGCAGCGATTGCCCGTCTCCAAGAATTTTGCGATCGCGCGATCGCAGACTACGATCCCCAGCGCAACTTTCCGGCGGAAGCTGGCACCTCGGGCTTAAGCCCCGCCTTTAAATTCGGCGCGATCGGCATTCGTCAGGTTTGGCACGCAGCCAGTCAGGCCCATGATCTCAGCCGCAGTGAGGAAGCCAGAAACAGTATTCGCGTCTGGCAACAGGAATTGGCTTGGCGGGAGTTTTATCAGCACGCGCTCTACCATTTCCCGCGCTTGGCCGACGGTCCCTATCGCCCGCTCTGGCAGCAATTCCCCTGGGAAAATCGCGAGGCCTTATTCACCGCTTGGACCCAGGCACAAACCGGCTATCCGATTGTCGATGCGGCGATGCGCCAGTTGACCGAAACCGGCTGGATGCACAACCGTTGCCGGATGATTGTCGCCAGCTTTTTGACCAAGGATTTGATCATCGACTGGCGACGCGGTGAGCAGTTCTTTATGCAGCACCTAGTCGATGGGGATCTGGCCGCGAATAACGGTGGCTGGCAGTGGAGTGCCTCCAGTGGCATGGATCCGAAACCGCTGCGGATTTTTAATCCCGCCAGTCAAGCCAAGAAGTTTGATGCCACAGCGGACTACATCAAGCGCTGGCTCCCGGAACTGCGCCATGTCCATCCCAAAGACCTGATCAGTGGCGAGATCACACCGATCGAACGCCGAGGCTATCCGGCCCCAGTCGTCAACCACAACCTGCGTCAGAAACAGTTCAAGGAGCTCTACAACCAGCTCAAAGCAGCGATCGCCGAGACTGATGCTGAAACCGATTCATAGGCGCTGAGCCCTGCTTCTGGTTCAATAAAAGGCGTGCAAGTTCTGAACTGAAATCATGGGCGTTGTCTTCTTTGGCTTGGTTCTGGGTGG
This sequence comes from Synechococcus elongatus PCC 11801, assembly GCF_003846445.2. Lineage (NCBI taxonomy): Bacteria > Bacillati > Cyanobacteriota > Cyanophyceae > Synechococcales > Synechococcaceae > Synechococcus > Synechococcus elongatus. Next base: position 1,933,427 of record NZ_CP030139.2, read on the forward strand.
CGGCATTGTCACCGCGATCGCACTGCTGTTCGGTCTGCGTGCCGTCAAGCTCATTTAAGTCGTTACGATCAAAGCCGTTGCATCCCTGAGGTTTGCTTGTACTACTTCCCAGATCAGCCCCCCTACTTTTTGCTAATTGCGGGGTTCTTGGCTGCGGTCACGAGTGGTTCTGCCTTTGCTGCCATCCTCAAGCAGTTAGTGCGGCAATGGCTGGTTGATCCAGAGACGCCAATCTCGGAACTGCGTGGCGTGGCACTCCGCTTGCCCTACTTGGCAATGGTGATCGGGGTCGGTCTGTTCTTGGCCGCAGGGATGCAAATTTTTGGCTTCCCCGGCTGGTTTGCAGCTTCGATCGCCCTACCGCTGACAGTGCTGACGGCAGGGCTAGTCTGGTGGCAGCTCACCAATGTCATGCGCCAAATTGAGCAAGGGGGTCTGAAATCCCTCGATCTCGACTCCTTTGTCTAGCTAATGGTTGTGGCTGGCGCGGCGATCGCAGGCTCTGAAAGGCCTGTTGAATCGCGGCCCAGTCGTAGGGCAGTGGAGGCTGTAGCGGTCGGTAATCGCGATCGCAGGGCTCTCCATGCCGAATTACCGCATTGACCAGCAGACAGGGTTCGCCGCTGAGATTGATTGCCCCGTGGGGAATCCCCGGCGGAATCCGCACCACTTCCCGTTTGCGATCGCTGAGCGGCAGATAGCGATAGCGACGGTTTTCCAGCACGACTAAAACGAACTGACCTTGCAGCACCATCAACTGGTCAGTTTGAAAATGATGCACAAATAAGTCTTCAACCTGCTCTGCCCCCAGTTCAACCACCATGGTTTGATCACAGGTTTGGGGCGCAAAAAATTGGGCAGTGCTGCTGCGAAAGCTTTCGACGGGAAGCACTTCGACTTGTCGAACTAAGGCCATTGGCAAGGCCCTCCGCGGACTGCGCCCACAGTCTAGCCAATGTTTTGTAAATATTTGTGGCAACCGATACGTTTGATCCACTTTTTATGGGTGTTTCGACTCCGTTCTCAGACTCGCTAGGGTGAAACGGAAGCTCAACGGGGGAAGCGGGGATGGCAGCCCAGGCACCAACAGTGATCTGTCTTGGGGAAATGCTCTGGGATTGTTTGGCCAACGATCGCGATCGCCCCGCCGAGCTGGTGCAAAGTTGGACGCCTTGGCCGGGGGGAGCCCCAGCGAATGTTGCGACGGCACTGGTCAAGTTGGGCGTGGAGTCCGGTTTAATCACCTGCCTCGGTTCCGACCCGGAGGGCGATCGCCTCTTCCAAGTTCTGCAAGACAATGCCGTGGCGATCGCAGCGGTGCAGCGTCATCCCAGCCTGCCGACCCGACAGGTGCAAGTGCTGCGATCGGCTCAGGGCGATCGCCAGTTTGGGGGCTTTGGGGCGATCGCTTGCAACCAGTTTGCCGATACGGAACTACAAGCTGATCAGTTGCCTCAGGCTTGGTTCAGCTCCGCTAAAGTGCTCTGCTTGGGCACGATTCCGCTGGCTTATCCCAGCAGTGCGATCGCCGCTCAGCAAGCCCTGAATTGGGCCAATCAACAGAGAATGACGGTTCTGTTGGATGTCAACTGGCGACCAAGCTTCTGGCCCGATCCCAGCTTGGCTCCCGATCGCATTCGCGCCATCTTGCCTCAAGTTCAGCAGCTCAAACTAGCTTGCGAGGAAGCAGAGTGGCTGTTTGAGACAGTGGATCCAGCCCAGATTCAAAACCAACAGCCACAGCTGCAAGCCGTCTTAATTACCGATGGCGATCGCGGCTGTGATTACTGGGTTGCTGGTTGGCAGGGGTACTGTCCATCTTTTCCCGTAGAGGCGATCGATACGACCGGCGCGGGAGATGCGTTTGTGGCTGCATGGTTGGCGCAAAACACGCAAACGGACTTCCAGTGGACGAGTGCTGAGCAGGTGCAAATAGCGATTCGCTGGGCCAGTGCAGCTGGTGCCTTGACGACCCTCCAGGCTGGCGCGATCGCGGCTCAACCTAGCTTGTCTGAAATTCAGACTTTTCTTGAACTTGCCAATATTAATTGCAGTTGCCACCATATTTAATTAAGAGTTTTTCTTATGGCTAAGTCTAAGAAAAATCAACCACAAGCACGAATCGAATACAGAATTGCAAAAATACTGCGAGATTTAGCAGCACAAACTGAATGCCCACCTAGTTCGCTAAGAGCTTACCCGCCCCAACTTGTTAATGGTGTCGCTTTTTATCTGCCAGAGGGTATTAGATGGCCTCCTGATCAGATTCTGGAAGAGCTTTTCAAGCGTGAGGGCTATAAAGAAAGATTTTCCTCTAAATTTCTTGGTGACCAGATCAGTAATATCTTCTCTAAGTTTTTGATTGAAGAAATTTTAGATATTGAAAAGTCTCTAGAGGACTTGATAAAAGAACTCGACAATTACTCTGAAGAAAGGATTATTTTGATAAGAATTGAAGGTATTCTTCTTCATAAAATTTGCTTTGACCTAGGTCGAGTTCGGCTATCACCCGGTGATGATAGCCTTCTTGAAGAAATTACTGAAATCACTGATAAAGTAATTGACCTAACACTTATGAGTGAAGAAGAAAAGTCATATAGTAAATATGAATTGAGGCAGCAATATCTAGAGAGAATGAAGGGGGCTTGCATTGCAGTAGTAAAAGTAGGCGCTGAGCCAATTCGTGCTATTGAAGTTGCAAAAGAAGAGGTAAGGAGATCTATGGATCTCCTTCGTCTGGGGATAAAAGCGATACAAGGGATTAATGACCGTAGTCGAATAGGTATTGCAGGCGATCACCCCACTGCGAGGGTTGAGGCGCTTGCTATATCAGAGTTAAACTTGAATAATCAAATAGACCTTGTCGGTCATCCTCTGCAAGTTAACAATCAATTTGTTGATGAGCTTGAAAAACTTGAACTATTTTTAATCTCCGAAGCTCTTAGAAAGGAAAAATGTACAGACCTTGAGGAAGCTATCATCAGGAGCATACACTGGTTCTCGGTTGCAGTATGCCAAGATGAGAAGAGTAATGCATTCCTACTCCTTGTCGTTAGTCTAGAAGTTCTTTTCAAGCCAAATCAAGGATCATCTATTGCTAGTACCGTTGCTGAAAGCATTGCATTTCTTCTTGCAAGAACTAAAGAAGAACGCCTAGAAACAGCTAAACTTGTAAGAAAATTTTATGGTATGCGCAGCAGTGTTGCACACTCAGGAAGATCATCATTTTCAGAAAAGGATCTGTATCAGTTAATGATAATCTCAATGGAAGTTATTTTAGAGACTATTCATCGATCAATAGAGACTAAAAGCCAGAAAGAACTTATGGAAGAAATTGAGTTGATCAAATTTTCTTGAGATGTCTGTTTATTGATGGCGTCCAAATCTTTGTTTTGCTTTGCCATTTATGGCTTGGCTGTCTACATTTGATTAAAGTTGGCTTATGTCAAGTCCCTGACACTCAACTGGAACGAGAACATAGCAGCTCAAATCATCATCAGCAAGACAAGAACTGGCTCCACAAGGACAGGATCGGCAAAGGGCAGCGATACAATGGCAAGGTGTTTTGCCCCTTGGTGCTATGACAGCGACGGCTCCTGTAAAGACTGAGTACGAAGCAGTTATCGGTCTGGAAACACACGTCCAGCTCGGCACCGCCACCAAGATTTTCTCCAACGCCTCGACGGAGTTTGGTGCCGACCCCAACACTCATATCGATCCCGTGGTGCTGGGCTTGCCGGGTACCTTGCCGGTGCTCAACCAAAAGGTGCTGGAGTACGCCGTCAAAGCAGGCTTGGCGCTGAATTGCCAGATTGCGCCCTACAGCAAGTTCGATCGCAAGCAGTACTTCTATCCTGACCTGCCCAAGAACTATCAAATCTCGCAGTACGACCTGCCGATCGCAGAACACGGCTGGATCGAGATTGAAGTCGCAGAGAAAGGCAAAGAGCCCTACACCAAGAAAATTGGTGTGACCCGCCTGCACATGGAAGAAGATGCAGGCAAGCTCGTCCACGCCGGTAGCGATCGCCTCGCTGGTTCGACCCACTCCTTGGTGGACTACAACCGCGCCGGTGTCGCCTTAGCCGAAATCGTCTCGGAACCCGATCTGCGCACAGGCAAGGAAGCCGCGGAATACGCCCAAGAACTGCGCCGGATCATGCGCTACCTCGGTGTCAGCGACGGCAACATGGCGGAAGGATCGCTGCGCTGCGACGTCAACATCTCGATTCGACCCAAGGGCACCGAGAAATTCGGCACCAAAGTCGAAATCAAAAACATGAACTCGTTCAACGCCATTCAACGGGCGATCGAGTTCGAGATTGAGCGTCAGATTCGCTGCCTCGAAACCGGCGAGCCAATTGTCCAAGAGACACGCCTTTGGGATGAAGGCAGCCAAGTCACCAAGTCCATGCGCTCCAAAGAAGGATCGAGTGACTATCGCTACTTCCCCGAGCCCGACTTAGGGCCGATTGAAGTCAGCGAAGGCCAACGGGAAACCTGGCGGAGTGAATTGCCAGAGCTGCCTGCGCAAAAACGTCATCGCTACGCCGAGCAATATGGGCTGTCGGCCTACGATGCGCGGGTGCTAACGGATGAGAAGAGCACAGCAGACTACTACGAAGCCACTGTGGCCGCCGGTGCCGATGCGAAACAAGCCGCGAACTGGCTGATGGGCGACATTGCTGCCTACGTCAATTCCAATAAGTTGACGGTGGCTGAGTTACCCCTCCAACCGGCGGAGTTGGCGGAACTGGTTGGCCTAATTGAAGCAGGCACGATCAGCGGCAAGATTGCCAAAGAAATCCTGCCGGAACTCCTGGAAAAAGGTGGTTCTCCCAAAGCGATCGTGGAAGCCAAGGGTCTGACCCAAATCTCGGATCCGGCACAAATTGAAGCGCTGGTTGACGAACTGTTGGCCGCGCATCCGACAGAGCTGGAGCAATATCGTGCTGGTAAAACTAAGCTGCAAGGCTTCTTTGTCGGGCAACTGATGAAGAAAACCGGCGGCCGTGTCGATCCGAAACTCTCTAACCAGATCCTTAATCAGAAGCTGAAGGGCTAAGGGCGATCGGTGGCAAATCAGACAGTCAGCAGGGCACTAGCGACGCAGACTGTCGATTGAAGCTCCAGTGCATCTCCCATGTCTGCGATCGCGGCTTTCAGTCAAACCTGTCGCGATCGCCGAGCTCTCATGGCTGCGCTACGGGTTGCACTGTTCGTCGGCACGCTGCTATTCACGATCAATCACGGCTGGGCAACAGCCAATGGCCAGATGACGCGATCGCGCTGGATCTCGGCCTTACTGACCTATTGCGTTCCTTTTTTGGTCAGTCTGCATGGTCAATCGATGGCGCGATCGCGGCTGCCAGCTACGGACAATATTCCTTCAGCGCCTCTAGGGACTGATAGGGAACCGACTGAGCCGTAAAGGCTTCGGCTTCAATCGCGTGGTCTTGCGGACGATAGCCTTTTTCGATCACCGCTTGTTGTGCTGCCGCTGTGGTGCGAATGCCCACAGGACGGAGGCGACCCCGCGGGCGACCATTTGTGGCACAGGCTTGCACCGCATGCCACGCCTCATGACGCAGGGTTGTCAGCAGCGTGCGGGTATCTCGCAGGGGCTGATCAGTAAGTGTCAGTTGGCCACTAGTGGAAAAGACACCGAAACGGACAAAGTGCTGGCCCGGTCCGAGTTCACCGTTGGGCTGATAGCGAACGGGAACACCTTTTTCGAGAAGCACCGCCATCAAGGCTTCAATCTCTTGGCGGGCTCCCGCATCGCGATCGCGACTTAGGCCTGCAAGCAGTCGTTGCAAGTCCGTTGTGGAGCGAATCGCAAAAGCTTCAGGGGGTGGCGCGGCTGACAAGGACGATGTCAACAAAAGTGGCGCAAGGATTCCCAGGAAACCAGTCACTTTCTGCAGCATCGTAATGGTTCTTGATTAATTGCGACGAATTAATGCAAGACGTTAACACTATTTTCTTTTCCTTGGACGCAAAAAATTACCGCCTCTTTCCAGTTAGCTCAAAGCTGATCCCGAGAAGCTAGACAGGGCAATCTTTGCCAGCGTTGAGGGTCAGTCGAGAGACTGGCCAGAGTCAGTTTATGGATCTTTAAAAATCAGGAGCGATCGCTCAGAATTCAGTAGGGCAGGCGATCGCTTTTTTGCTCATACTCCTGCCAGACCACCAAGGCTTCCGATCGCAGTAACTCTTGATGGGGAATTTTGCGCTCGCCAAGCGGTTTGCAGAGATCGGCGTAAATGGCGCTGTCGTCAAAATCGCCATGGGCAGCCGCATCGGTGCAGCGGGCAGCAAAGACAACGCGATCAATGCGCGCCCAGTAGATAGCGGCCTCGCACATTGGGCAGGGTTCAGCGCTGGTGTAGAGCGTACAACCTGATAAATCAAAGGTTTGCAGACGCTGGCCGGCCTGCCGAATGGCAGCGATTTCGCCATGCCAAGTGGGATCGTTCTCGGTGATGACTTGGTTAAAGCCTTCACCGATGATTTCGCCATCGCGGGTAATCACACAGCCAAATGGCCCGCCGGTGCAGTCAATCAGGGCCGCTTGCCGACTCAATTCAATGGCACGGCGCATAAAGCGCTGATCTTCAGCAGTGGTTGTCATAATCAGCCTTGGCCTCGCCGTGATTACGCCGACTCTAGCAACTGCGATCGCACGATCTCTGCAATCCGTGCCGCTGCTCCTGCTTCGCCGAGGCGTAGGCGGCTATTGGTAGCGATCGCCTCTTGCTCCGTTGGATCGGATTGGTAGGCTTCCCACGCTGCTAGGAAGTCTGAAGGCTTGGAGAGTAACTGCACCGATCGCCCCAGTAAACGGGTCTGTGCTTCTGCAAAACCGCGAGTGAACTGGGGGCCTTGGCCTGCGATCGTGAAAGCCGGTTTACCCAGCCCCACGCATTGCTCTGTCGCGGTGCCCGCCATCGCGATCGCGCCCTCCGCCAGCTGTAGAAACGGTGCGAAGTGTCGTTGACCTAGCAAGCACCAACCCGCACCTCTCTGAAATGCGATCGCCTCGGGAATCGGACTGGTTGCGGGCTGCCAACCGCGATCGCTCAGAGCTTGCGTGAACTCCGCCAGCGGTAACGAAGGGGCGATCGCCGCCAACGCCACAAAAGCGCGATCAGGATTAACCGGCAGCGCCTCGATTAGCTGTACCCAATTTCGCTGGGCTTCCGGTGGTCGAGAACCTGGCAACAGCAACCAGCGTGATCCATCGGGTAAAAGTGACGACCAATCTTCAGCGTCCGGTGCCTCAAGCCCATCCATCATCGGATTACCGGCTGCGATCGCCGGTACCCCCAGCTGCTGTAACCCCTCAGTCGTCAGACGATCGCGCGGGAAGACGGCTCGACAGTGGCGATGTTTCATCAACCAGCGATCCCAAGGGTCAAAGTAGCTGCGCTGCCAGCGCGACCAGAGCATCGTTGCAGCGGTGATCGGTAGCAGTCCCTGTTCATCCCGCCAGTAATAGTCCGACTTCGCTGTAGCCACAAAAGCAAAGGGGCGATCGCTCGCCCAGGCAAACAGCAGCGGCACAATATCCCCGACCGCCAGCACCGCGCCGCCCGCCTGCGACCATTGCCGCACCGCCTGCCACTGTCCAAAGGTTAGCCCCGTTAAGCCACCGGCCAGATCTCGGAGAAACTGTCGCCAGTCTTGATTCAGAAAGCCACCGGAGGGCAACACCTGCCGAGGACCAATCCGTTCAATCTGCGCAGCCGCAAAGGCATGACCCTCGCCTACTAAGGGCAGCGCCGCGATCGCCCAATCCGGTTCGAGTCGACGCAGTTCCGTCAAAATGCGAACGGCAATTTGATCTTCGCCGTGGCCATTGCTGAGACAGAGCAAGCGCATACCGTTGTTCGAAAGTCTCTGGTAGAGTAGTGAACTGTGCCTGGCGGCATAGCCAAGTGGTAAGGCAGAGGTCTGCAAAACCTTCACCCCCGGTTCGAATCCGGGTGCCGCCTTCAAAACCCTAGCCTCAGTCTGCGATCGCGCCAATTATTGGCGATGTGATTGGTCGTCTTTATGCCAACCGACGCCAGCAACCGAGGTACTCTTCGCCACGCCGTCCTTCAACGGACTCGGTAACTAACTTTAATTGCTCTTCTTGCCAGCCCTGAGCAAAGCGATCGCGTAGCTCAGTCAGGCTGCAGCCATAGGGCGGCCCCGAGGGGCGATCGTGGCACCAGAACAGTCCCAGCAAGGCTCCGTCGGGTTTGAGAAGCTGCCGCGTCACCTCTACATATTCGCTGCGGCGATCGGGATCGATCGCACAAAAACAGGTGTGTTCCAGCACATGGTCAAACTGGCTGGCAAATTCCTGCGGCAGCGCAAAAATATCTCGCTCCAGAAACTCAGCGCTGGTTCCCTGAGCTAGTGCCTGAGCATCGGCGATCGCGCTGGGGGCAAAATCAAAGCCCACCACGGCAAAGCCCTGTTCCGCAAACAGGCGAGCATCGTGCCCGCGACCACAGCCCAGCACAGCAATTCGTCCGGGGGGCGGCGCATCAGTGCCAGCCAGCAGCGATCGCCAAACGGGAGCGGCCTGCCCCAAATCCCAGCGATCGCTGCCCTCTTGGTAGCGCTGTTCCCAAAATTGCGCTTGGTTGACCGCGTTGGTCATGCCTAGGTACACCTCAGAGCGATGGACTTCCGAGCTATGAACGCCCTACCGCTGCTAGAGAACCCCTTTTGAGGAAGGAATTTGTCCGGCACGGCGCGGATCAACTTCCGTGGCCATGCGCAGCGATCGCGCAAAGGCTTTGAAGGTGGCTTCAATAATGTGATGCGAGTTGATGCCGTCTAATTGCCGCAAATGCAGCGTCAGCTTGGCATTGTTGGCGATCGCAACAAAAAACTCGCGCACCAGTTGCGTTTCGTAGGTGCCGACCCGCTCCGTCGGTAAGTCCAATCCATAGGTCAGATGAGGACGTCCCGAAAAGTCCAAGGCAACTTGCACCAAGGCTTCATCCAGCGGCGCGACAAAGTGACCGAAGCGAACAATTCCTTTGCGATCGCCCAAAGCTTCCGCCAGCGCTAATCCAAAGGTGATGCCCACATCCTCGTTGGTGTGGTGATCATCAATGTGCAGATCGCCCTTGGCTGTGATTTCCAGGTCGATCAGGCCGTGGGAAGCAATCTGATCGAACATGTGGTCAAGGAAGGGAATCCCCGTATCGGCCTGACAACGGCCAGTGCCATCGAGATTGAGTGAAACCTGCACATCGGTTTCTCCGGTTCGACGGCTCACCGCGGCTTGGCGGGGTGCTGTTCCCGAGGCAGTCAAAGGGCGATCGCTGAGTTGCATAGTCGTTGCGCGGCCTACATTCCCATAATGCTGTAGCCGGAATCGACATAGACGACTTGGCCGGTGATGCCGCTCGCCAAATCGCTGGAGAGGAAAGCTGCCGTGTTGCCGACTTCCATTTGGGTGACGGTGCGGCGTAGGGGCGCAGTTTCTTCGACGTGGTGAATCATGTCGAGGATGCCGCCGACGGCCGAGGATGCCAGCGTCCGAATCGGGCCAGCGGAAATGGCGTTGACGCGCACAGCTTGGGGACCGAATTCAGCTGCCAGATAGCGCACATTCATTTCCAGTGCGGCTTTGGCGGTGCCCATGACGTTGTAGTTAGGCACAACGCGCACGCCACCCAAGTAGGTCAGCGTCAGAATGCTGCCGCCTTGGTTGAGCAGGGGCTTGCTGGCCCGCGCCAAGTCAATCAGCGAGTAGGAGCTAATCTCCAAGGCACGGTTGTAGCCTTCGCGACTGGTGGCGCTGAAGTCGCCCGACAGTTCTTCTTTTCCGGCAAAGGCGAGGCAATGGATCAGGATGTCGAAATTGCCCCACTTTTGGGCGATCGTTCCGAAGGTCTGATCAATTTGTTCGGGATCTTGGACGTTGAGTGGCAGAAACAAACTGGGGTTGAGAGAAGCGGTCAGCTCTTGCACCTTCGACTCTGTCCGGCCGCGATCGTCGGGCAAATAGGTAATCCCGAGTTCGGCACCCGCGGCATGGAGTTGCTGCGCAATCCCCCAGGCGATCGAGCGATTATTGGCGATGCCGGTAACGAGGGCTTTCTTTCCAGAGAGGTCGAGCATGATGGCAGGGGCAACAACAGAACCAGCCCTTTATTATCCGCTGTTGGTTGCCCCCGTTGTCCTCGGTTGAAAAGTAGCGATTGCTACAAGCAGCGGCTAGGCTAGGCCGTACGGTAACGGGAAACCTGGCTCGTTCTGGCTCTGGCTTTGCGAACAATAGCGCGATCGCTGCTGTTCAGGGCCATGCCCCACCAGCCATTTTTTGTGCGGAGTCCTTAAGGCACGGTTGCGATGCTGGCCAACGAAAATTCTCTGCTGACGATGTTTCGCGAGCTGGGTAGCGGTAAGCTCCCACTGCAAATTGAGCAGTTTGAGCGGGGCAAAACCATCTTTTTCCCCGGCGATCCAGCGGAACGGGTCTACCTACTGGTCAAAGGCGCAGTCAAGCTCTCGCGGGTCTATGAGTCGGGCGAAGAAATTACCGTGGCGCTACTGCGTGAGAACAGTGTGTTTGGGGTGCTGTCGCTGCTGACGGGGCAACGTTCCGATCGCTTCTACCATGCGGTTGCCTTCACGCCCGTTCAACTCTTTTCAGTGCCGATTGAGTTCATGCAAAAGGCTCTGCTCGAACGGCCAGAGTTGGCCAATGTGATGCTGCAAGGCCTGTCCTCGCGGATTCTGCAGACCGAAATGATGATCGAAACCTTGGCTCACCGCGACATGGGCTCGCGCTTAGTCAGCTTTTTACTCATCCTCTGCCGCGACTTTGGTGTTCCTAGCCCTGACGGCATCACTATTGATCTCAAACTTTCTCACCAGGCGATCGCGGAGGCAATCGGTTCGACTCGAGTCACCGTGACGCGGCTGTTGGGCGATCTACGGGAATCAAAACTGATTGCCATTCACAAAAAGCGGATCACAGTCTTCAATCCGGTTTCTCTCAGTCAACAGTTCAGCTAAATCTCGTTCTCTCTTGGGGGATTGCATTGCTGCGACTCCCCATCGCCCCCATCATGGAGGGAACAGGTGTGAGGAGTCTGGCAGCGGCCCGACATGGTTTCCGGATACATTCTGGTTTTAGCGGTGCTGGTGCTGGGTGGCGTGATCGCGACGATCGGCGATCGCTTGGGCAGCAAGATCGGCAAGGCGCGCCTCAGTCTCTTCAACCTCCGCCCCAAAGATACGGCGGTCGTGGTCACGATTTTGACCGGTGGCCTCATTTCTGCTTCAACCTTGGGGATTCTTTTTGCGACCAGTGCCCAGCTTCGTGCAGGCGTCTTTGAGTTCAATCAGGTTCAAGATCGCTTGCGACAGGCGCGGCAGGATTTGGAAACCGCGCGGCGCGAACTCGAAGAAAGTGCAGCCCAGCGAGAGCAAGCCCGCCGCAGCCAACAGGAAGCTCAACGCCAGCTCGATCGCACTAATCAGCAGTTGCGTGAGGCAGTAGCCCAGCAGCGACAGACAGCCGTTCGGCTGCAGGATGTGGAGACGCGATCGGCCAGTCTGCGATCGGATTTGGAGCAACTCCAGCAGGAACGCCAAGAGTTAATTGCGCAACGTCAGGTGGTGCGAGACCAGATTGAGCAGCTCAAAACCCAACTGCAGAGTCGCGATCGCGAGGTTGCCAGCCGAGAAGCCCAACTGCGCGAGCTGGAGTCAAAGCAGACGAGTCTGACGCGTGAAATTCAACAGCTGGAGCAAACCCTAATTGCCTTCCGGCGGGGTAACGTTGCCCTAACTAGGGGGCAAGTCTTAGTCAGCAAACTTGTGCAAATTCTGGCGCCGCAGGGAACCCAAGAAGCGATCGATATGATCTTGCGCGAGGCCAATGTGGTTGCGGCTCAAGCTACGCGCCCGGGCATTCAAGACGTGCGAGAGCAGATTATTCAAATTCCTCAAGCCGAGGTCGATCGCCTGCGGGAGCAACTGAAAACCGGTCGGCCGTTTGTGGTGCGGATTCTCTCGGCAGCGAATGTTGTGGTGGGTGAACCGCGGGTCTTTGTCTTTTCGGATGCGACGCCCAATCAACTGTTGCTGCCTGCAGGTCGCAGCATCGGCAGCACGGCGCTGGTTCCCAGCAGTTTAGATGCGGATGAACTGCGCCAGCGGATTAACCTACTGTTGACGGCGGCTCAGTTGCGGGCGCGCCAGCAGGGGGTGCTGTCGGAGGTGTTGGAAATTGGTGATGGCCGGATTGAAACCCTGCTGCGCTTTTTGACCCAGTTACGCCAAACTCCCGGTGAAGTGACGATCGAAGTCGTGACGAGCGAAGCTATTTCCACGGCGGATGCTCTGAAATTGGATCTCAACGCCATCCAGAATGGCCAGGTGAAATTCTCAACTCAGCCATGACGATCGCTGCAGGACTGTGGATTGGGTTTGATCCGGGGCGGGATAAGTGCGGTCTCGCGCTGATGGACGCCCAGACGGGGCAGATTTTGGAGCACCGCATCTTGGCTTCGACCGAGGCGATCGCAGAACTTGAAACCCTGTTCCAAACACGATCGCCCCAACTGCTTGTCCTTGGGAACCAAACCACCTCTCGTCAGTGGCAAGCCCAGCTCAGTGCCCTGCCGAGTGCACCGCCGATCGCACTGGTGGATGAGCGCAACAGCACCCTCCAAGCCCGCGATCGCTACTGGCAAATGTATCCGGCTCGGGGCTGGCGACGCCTGCTGCCCAAAGGATTGCGTCAACCACCGCGCCCTGTCGATGATCTTGTCGCGATTTTGCTGCTGGAGCGGTATCGCGCCCAGCTCTAAGAACCGCAAGCGCGATCGATATTGCGCTGCAAAATCCCGCTTGTATCGTTGACCACTTGGGCAGTGACTTGATCAATTAAGGGCTGAACTAAGGCATCAGCCATCCCAAAGGCAGCTGCAATGGGGTTGTTCGGAGCGAGATTGGCTGAGAGTTCTTGACGAACAACGTCTCCTACCACGCGACTGATGGTCGTCTCCTGTTGTTTTAACCAGACAGGGCCGACACTTGTACCAATCCCTACGCCCGTAGCCTTTTCTGTCTCTTGAAACAGCTGCAAGATAAATTGACGCTGCTGTGGGTCAGTGATTTCACGAGAGATGACCGCCTTAGCTTCTGGTATCGCCCCCGGTAGGATGATGATGCCAGCGCGATCGGGATTGCAGGCATAAAGGACGCGCTGATTCTTGCCGCCTTCATTGGAAGGCACATCTGTCAGAGACAACTGGAATGGTGCGAACACAGGTCGGTAGTAAATCCAGCCGGCTGCCGCTGTGCCGCCCACCACAACGACCACTGCGGCGATCGCTCCTTTTAGCCAACCCATGCACTTAATCCCTTTTGCTAATTTGGCTTCAGCATAGGGGGCGATGACTTCCGTGCGGGCTTAGTAGTGCCAGCACCCCAGCCTGTCCTGAAGCGATCGCCTCTGCTCTTAAGTGACTAAATAGACTGAACTGAACGGACAAATCGCTGGAGCTGTCGACTTTCTAACTCCAAGACCCGTCGAGCAAAATCAGGATCTTGGTCGAGTAAATCATCAAAGGTATCGACAGAGATTGCGAGGATTCTCGTGGTCTCACTATCGGCAACAATTGTATTTTCCGAGTTGCTATGGGCTAAAACTTCTAGCTCGTCTAGAGTTTGTCCAGGATGGAGTTGTTCGACCTGAACCTCAGTGCCCATCTGATAGTGAACCTTGGCATCTCCCTCAATCAGCAGCAATAACTCTCGACAGGTATCTCCAGCTTCTGTGATGATGTCATCCTGGTTATAGGTTCTCACCTCAGCCCGATCAGCAAGAGTAATTAATGTATCGCTTTGCATTCGATGAAAGAAATCACTATTGAAGAGATAAACAACTTTTTCGAACCAGGGAAATTCTGTCAGGGATAAATTGACTGTGGATTTCGAGGACAGAGATAGCAGCTGTTCAAGCGTGTCCTGAACTAAACGGGAATTAAAATGATGACTGTGAGCGATCGCTTGGCTTCGTTCTGTATCGAGTTGAGCGATGACATAAAGTACTGCTGCCTGAATCAGCGGATTTTGCTCTTGAAGCAAAACTTCTAAATGTCCAAGAGTTGCTTGTAGCGAAAGATCTAAGGGGTCAATAATTTGTGCTTCTCCAGCTTGAGTTAGGCATTGCAAAATTGCTGTTGATAAGCGATCGCCCCAATTTTCCTGTTCTAAAAGCTCACCTACAATAGCCGGTACAGTCTGTTGTAGAGATTGTGCAAGAGGAATAGCTTCTGGCTCTGACTGAAGCTGTTCTAAAGTATCTAGAACCGACCGAACGATCAGTTCTATTTTGTGTCGAATGTTTTCTCGTAATACTGCTAAAACTGCTTGATGAGCTTGTAATGTCGGCTGATTGAGAGCGCAGTCACAGTCAACAAGATCAGGAAGTCTTCCCAGTAGAAACTCTGCCTTCTTCACACTGCTGGCATTACCCGAAAATCCACTCAAAATCCACTCTTCTTCCTGTGGAGTAATGGAATATTGACGGCGCAGTGACTGAATTGTGGCTGAATCCTGCAAGGATTCTGGCTCAGGGATAGTGCGATCGGATTGTTTACTCTGCAGCAAGAGCAATCGCTCTAGAGACTTGCGATAGCCACTCAAGCGAATCTGGTTTTCGAGGCTGCGTTGGCGATCGGGATTGAGTAACTCTGGATCTTCAATCCCTAATTCCTCTAGGACGAGACGATGCTCATCATCAGTGATGCCGAGCTCCTGCCGCATTTGCTGCAAAACTTCCAGACTGCTGGAATAGTTTACATAGCCTTCTTCTAACGCCTCTCGAACCACGCCCTTATAAGCTTGGTGTCGCTTCTCACGTGTAAAGCCTGGGAGTACCTTAGCCAACACATAGACCTCATGAGTATTGAGGTCACTCAGCGTCCGGCCTTCCAAAAATTGTGAGACATTGAGTTGCAATTTCTCTAACTGCTTGCGGAAGCGATTTGCTAGATTTTCGCGAGAGTAGAGATCGGGGCTCCTCCGCCAAGTTTTATAGAGCCAAAGTGTACTAAGCGACACCAACCCAAGATCATAGAGGTACTGCACTGACCAAGGGAAAAGCTGTACTAACGGACGTCCACCAAAGATAAAGAAGAAGTTGAAAATTCCAAAGGTACACAGGGTAAAGATACGATGACGAATCGTTTCGACAGTTAGATTCCTCTGCTGGCGCCGATTGTGAGATTTAGCGCGTTTTTCAATCCATTGCCCTCCCCAATAGCCGATCGCTGTGCATCCTCCCAGCACAAGAGGGACTGCAACCAGTTTGGGAATATTAATTGCTTGACCAAACAGGTAAAGGCCGGGATCCATTAGCGAGGCAAGTTGATCCGTTTGCCATAGCCATGCCCCAGAGAAGTAATAGTTCCAGTTACCTGCATAGACATAGTAATAGCCGAAATAGCCGATCACTAAACCGACATAGCCGTAGCGCAGGAATGAAGTTTCAGGCTTGTTTAAGCTGCTCCAGTACGTTCGCTCAGCATCAATATCGATGCAAGGATTCTGACAAGCAACGCAAGCACTCTGCTCCTTGCCATCTGGTAAGACTGTACGACACATTGATTGTGTAATGAGTTGCTCACTGGTATGAGCTTTACTGCCTAGCAGCCCCCCTGGCTCACTATAGATACTCTGAACCGGCGCCATGGGACAAAAGTATTGGCACCAAGACTTGCCACCATACCAGTAGCCGACAAAAATAGCGGCAGCCACGGTCAATAGAATCCAGCTCGCTAGCACTAAGCGATCGGCATTAAAAAATAAAATTCGACCACAAAGGCCGATAAATAACCAGCCAAATTGTACATAGAGATAGTTACGGCCTAGCCATGAATCTGAGCTGACCTTAGCCAGCTCATAGCGAACCTTACCAGTCTTTTTATTCTCTCGCCTGAATTGTCGTTGCCATCCTAAGGCACGAGGAATCTGAGATAAGAAAGAAAGTGGGCAAATTCGTCGCCATAACTCATGCCCAAAGACTAGCAAAATAAAGATTCCAGCCGGTACAATTGCCCCCCAGAAAAGGGTTGTGCCCAGCTGATAAGGCTGCTCAGATAAGCATTGTCCCTGCACTTGAACACAGGTTTCTGTGAGCCGTAGCGGACTCCAAGGATGATCCGAAGCCGTGAGTGCTGATGTCCAGGGATCATAGAGCAGGGAAGCAACAATCAGTAGCCAACCTACCGTTAATACCCAGCGGGTCCAATGCATTCTCCGCTCTGGTAGCTGTGCGAACATAAACGAACCCTTGCTCTGCCCTGAACTAAATCAATTGTGTGTCGAAGGGGACCTAGACTAACCATTGGTTTTTTCTAGGTTCAGTACACTAAAAATCTAATTTTTGAATGTAACTATGAGTCAATTAATATCTTCGACTTGTACCTATTTCGGACAAAATTATGGCTGCAACTGACCCTGGTGAATGATAGATAGGGCTATCATGTCTTTCTTTTCCGTAGCACGCTGCCATTTTGATCAGCTTCAGAATAGCCTCCGACTTGTGATAACACCCCCTAGTCAGCCATGAGTAGTTGTTGAGCACCAGCCTCCCCTGAGGCGATCGCTTGGGCAACGAAAGCATTGCCGCCAATGGGCAGATTAGACGCCATGGCTGTACCTCGACACCAATCTCCCCCACAAACCCCGCGATCGCGAAGCGTTAGCATCGATTCAGGGACCGTGATCTGAGGGAAGGCATAGCGCCAGCGATGGACTTGTAGCGATCGCGGTTGCTCGAGTGACAATGCGAGATCTGCCTCCACACTTTGCAGCAGTGAGTGGCCTGCTTGGATCAGATCGGAATCCTCAAAATGAGCCTCGGCCCAAGCTGCACTGCTGTGCAAAACCACCACTGTTTCAGAAGGCTCCCGTCGTTTACTGCTGTCTAAAGCCAGCCAACGCCAATCCCTTGGTTCAGCCGCTGCGATCGTCCAGCCCTCCATTTGCGATCCGGGTAATTCGAGGGAGCGATCGCCGTAGCAGGCGATCACCGTGATGCAAGGGTCATAGCAGGCCGTACCTAGGGAGGCTGGCTGAAGATCAAGTGGTAGTAATTCTTGTGCTTGCGGTGCTGGCACAAATAGGCCGAGATGGCGTGCGGCATAGCAATCACCCTGATCCGTTTGAACTTGCCAGCGATCGCCCTGCCAAGTCACCTGGCTTGCTCGCTGTTGCACCTCAACAGGAATCCCCTCGCCGTAGGCTCGCGCCAAGCCACTCAAGCCAGCGGGTGCAATCCACTGGGGCGGCAGCGATCGCGGTTGGATTTGTCCTTCAGTCCATTGCCAGTGTTCAGCACGCCATAGCTCTAATAGCCCGCGATCGCGCCCGAGAGTGATCAGGGCATCAATAGCTGGCCATCCTTCGGCTAGTGCCGGTAAACCATGCTCGGCCATTCCCTCCGGCAATAGCCGACGACGAGCCGCACGTCCACCCCAACCCCGCGACTTTTCGAGAATACGGACGTTCCATCCTGCTGCCTGCAGCGATCGCGCACAGGTTAGTCCGGCCCAGCCAGCTCCCACCACGATCGCGTCTAGGATTTCTGGCAGCTCACTCACAGCAATCTCCTTGCAGTTTTGCGTGTGGTTGAATTATCGGCTAGCGCTTCTCTGGGCAGAGCCAGTTCCACTGCCCTCGATTTGAATGGGTTACCGCGATCGCTAAGATGAGTTGGCAGCTCACTCCCTGCGGAGACAGACCCTGTGCAGGAACTGCAAACGGCACTCAGCTTGGCGACTGAAGAAGAACTGCACGAAATTACAGCAGTGCTCTTTCAGCCCAAGTTCAATCCTTGGGATTACTGGCGCACCCCTCGTCCAGTCGAGGTTTCAGCCCAAGAGTCAGCAGCGTGGCGGCAGAGCATTGAGCAACGGTTCCGCTTCTTAGCAGCTGATGGCCTGACAGTCCTAAAGGGACACTGGCAACAGCTGAGCTATCACCAAGTGCTCGTTCAGATCTGTCAGCATCTGAAGCTTCCCTATCAACAGGCTTGGAGCAGTCTTGAGCTAGAGTCCGAGCTGTTTCTACGGCTGGCTGAGCGGTTGTGGCGTCAGCTGCCCGCCGATCGCGGTCAAGCACTCTGCGATCGCTTGCAGCAAGCCTTGGCTCAATCCCCAGCAGCAACCCGCTGGCCAGAGTTACTCACTCGCGACAGTATTCGCCTCTGGCTAGAAGGTAGCAGCGCGATCGCGATCAATAGTCTGATTCGTCCTTGGCTTCTGCAGCAGCTGAGTCGGCAACTAGCTTTGGAAGTGGCTCGCTATCAACTGGTGCGGACCACTTGCCAACAACTGGGGGCGTTGGGCCTGCACTGGCCGGGGCAACTGGCACTGCAGGGAACAAAGCGAGCCATTCTTGGCCATACGATGCGCTATGGAGCTGTGCGATCGGCCCTCGGTATTTTAGGGCCAGTTCTGTGGGGCTGCTTCCTGGCTGATCTGGGCTGGCGGGCGATCGCAACGAACTATGCACGGATCATTCCGGTGGTCTTTACCTTGGCTCAAATTCGCTTGATTCGGAGTGAGGCGATCGCTTGCGTAGAGGGTTAGGTATACGGCAGACATCAGCAGAAGTCGCCGCAACAACGGGCATTTTGGCTGGCGCTGTACTGGCGCCTTACAGTCCGATTTTGGCGGGCATCGCGGTTGTACCGGCGCTGATTTGGAGTAGCTGGAGCCAGCGATCGCAGCTGTTGAAAACGCCCCTCAACCAAGCGCTCTTAGTGCTGAGCGGACTGCTCTTACTCAGTGCCCTGTTTGGGACCTCAGGATCGATGCGCTGGCTTGGACTGGCGAATTTTTTGCCCTTCTTTTGGTTGCTGGCTGTCACTCCAGCACTGCTGCTAAAGCCGCCGGTCTTGCGATCGCTGCTCTGGATCTTAGCGATCGGGGCACTACCGGTCTGTTTGATTGGCTATTTGCAGATTTATGCAGACTGGGGATTTTCCCTCAAGCTGGGAATTGTCCACTGGGTCGTTGATGCGGGTGGCCGCGCTTCGGGACGCATGGATGCTTTCTTCGGCTATCCCAATTGGCTGGCAGCTTACTTGCTGCTGCCTTGGACTGCCACGCTTGGCCTCTGGTGTGAGAGCTTGGCGCAGCGGCACTGGCAACGTTGGTTCGGGCTCTCCTTGGTCTTGCTTCTCATTGGAGGCTGCCTGCTTCTGACCGATTCCCGCAATGCCTGGATTGTGGCGGGCTCGATTGCTCTGGTGTTTGCCTTCTACGAAGGGCTGCGCTGGCTAGTCTGGGGGGGAGTAGGCTATGCGATCGCAGTGCTCTGGGCTGCTTTTGGAACAACAGGTCGGGATGCCTTTCGCCGCTGGATTCCCGCTTTCTTTTGGTCTCGCTTCAGTGGTGACAAGTTTGCCGATATCCCGCGATCGCCCGCGGAATCACGACTCCATCAGTGGCAGTTTGCCTGGCAAATGACTGAGGCTCGGCCGTGGCTTGGGTGGGGCTCCCATAGCTTTACGCAGCAATACGAAGCGGCGACTCAAGTCTGGTTGGGACATCCACACAACCTCGTGCTGATGTTCAGTGCTGAGTTTGGACTGCCTGCAACCTTGCTCTTGCTGGGCATTCTGGGCAGTATTCTGGGGCGATCGTTGTGGATCTGCCTACGCTGGCCTGTCCATACACCGAGCGATCGCCAGGATCAACGGCTGTTGCTGACACTGCTCTTAGCCTGTCTTGGGTTCGCCATCTTCAATACGGCTGACGTCACAGTCTTTGATGTCCGCAACAATCTACTCAGCTGGATTGTCCTTGCGGCTCTCCAAGGGGCTACAACAACTTTTGCCACTCAGCGATCGCTAGGCTTGCGTGCCCAAAGTGCCTGAAGGCTGCCGCCGCTATAGAGTTTTTCCTCGATTGGATCGAAGCCGATCGCCCGCAGTTGGCCGATTAAGTCGGACTGCACCAGTTGCCAAGCTGTCTCCGTTTCAAAGAGCTCGATAAACAGCGCGATCGCTGGCCAAAACAGCGGGTTGTGCGGTTGATGTAAGTCGAGAATGGCCAGCGTGCCAGCGGGTCGCAGCACGCGCCATGCCTCCTGCAAGATCTGCTGACGCTGCTCCGGTGTCATTTCGTGCAGGGCCACGCTGGTGTGAACTAGATCAAAGCGTTCAGCCTCAAAGGGCATCGCTTCTGCCTGAGCCACAACATAGCTAGCCTGTGGCGTCAGTGCTTTGGCTCGTTCGATCGCCGTCGCCGCAGCATCCAAACCCATAACGTTGTCAAAGCGCTGGCAGAGGGCCGCAGTTGTGACGCCACCCCCACAACACAGATCTAGGACAGCCGCCGATCGCGGCAGGGTGAGGGGCTCAATCAGAAGCTGGCGGAGTCGTTGGGGACCACCGACTGGTACCGACGAGAGTGCCGTCACGGTGTCATAGAGCCAGGCGTAGCGATAGCTGAGGGGACGAAGAATGCTGGTCATCGGGTTGGTTTTAAGCCGTAGCGGAGCGATCGCGCCAGCGTGCCAGTGTTTCAGCCACCGCCCGTTGTTGATCGCGGCGACCAATCCAGCGCTGATAGGTGCGGGTATGAATGGCGATTGAGTGCCCCATCATTTTGGCGGCTACCGCGTCGGGCAAACCAAGATGAATCGCTCGTACCGCCCAAGCATGGCGCAGATCGTAGGGCGAAAAGGGGAGGCCATAGCGTCGGAACTGTTGGGTGACTCGCTGGCCGATCCGCTGCAACGTCGTTTGGTTGAGATCGGTGGTAATGGCCGGTAGCTGAATTTGACGCAGTTCAAATTGCTCGACCCAGTCGGGCAAAAAGGGCCAGACATCATGCTCGCCTGTTTTAGTGGTTGCCAACACCCGAATCACCGCTTCGGGATCGCCGTGACTGAGCCCTGAATAGTCCGCGAAAAAGACTTCGTGGTTACGGAGACCATAGGTTGCCATGATCCCAAAGACGAAGCGCCATGCGGGATTAGGGATTTGCAGAAACGCCTGTTCAATCGCAGCATCGCTGGGTAATTGACGGGGTTGCACAGGAAGACTACCACCCCTCAATAAGGGGCGCGGTAGTTCTGGGAGATCCAAATCCAGCCATGCGGCAAACGCTTTGAGTGCAGTCGTGCAGAGCTGAGCGCTACGACTCTGGGTTGGGTAACTCGCTACAGTCAACTGCAATTGCTCCGACAGCGATCGCTGGGGCTGTTGCTGGGCAATCGCCTGTAAGCGGCGCAGGTAGGGCTGATAGGCCGATCGCCAGGTGGTTTCCGTAGAGGCTGGACGCTGCGATCGCTGGGGATCTTGGAAAAACTGCTGCTCGAATTGCCAGATCGCTGCTGCCAGATCCTCTGACTTGAGGCGCGGTTCACGAGACCAGACCAGGTACGGTGTCCAGTCGAAGCTGTCCTGTAGCAGCTGACCCGCCACAATTTTGAGCTGCCGCTCTGCTTCGCGCAGACCCGCTTCGGTGGGCGGCAACCCCAAGCTCAAGCGCTGTTGGTGGGGGCGCTGGCGATCGCTTCCGGGTTTGGGGGGCAACTGACCGCGCAACCCCAGACAGTCTCCGCGCTGCTCAATCCGCAGCCGTAACCCAGCCATGCGAAACCGCTCATTGGCTTGGGCGATCGCTGTGGCAATTTCAAAGGGAGGACGACGAGAACGCGGCATGCGGCGAACAAAAGTCTTGCCGCACTCTAGCAGCCAAAATCGAGCAAAGCGAAAGAGCCTGTTAGGATCAGGGGCATTGCAGCGACGGCAGGAAAGCACTATGGGGCGCGTCGGCGTCTTGCTACTCAATCTCGGCGGCCCAGAACGCCTTGAGGATGTTGGCCCCTTTTTGTACAACCTCTTTGCTGACCCTGAGATTATTCGCTTGCCCTTCCCGTGGCTGCAAAAGCCATTGGCTTGGCTAATCTCAAGTTTGCGCACGCGCAAGTCACAGGAAAATTACAAGCAGATTGGCGGTGGCTCGCCCCTGCGCCGAATTACCGAAGAGCAAGCAGCAGCGCTGCGACAGTCCCTCAGCGACCGCGGCCAAGAAGTGCAGGTCTACATCGGCATGCGCTACTGGCATCCCTTCACTGAAGAGGCGATCGCTCAGATCAAAGCGGACGGCATTGAACGCTTGGTGATCCTGCCGCTCTATCCTCAGTTCTCCATCAGTACCAGCGGCTCTAGCTTCCGCTTGCTGCAACGGCTGCGCGATCGCGATCCTGAGTTGCAGAAAATCGACTGCGTGGTCGTGCCTTCGTGGTACGAGCGATCGGGCTATCTACAGGCCATGGCTGATCTCATTGCTCAAGAGATTGAAAAACTCGAGCAACCGGAGCAGGGTCACGTTTTCTTCAGCGCCCACGGTGTCCCTGTGAGCTACGTTGAGGAGGCGGGCGATCCCTATCAGCGGGAAATTGAGGATTGCACCCGAAAAATCATGGAAACTCTCGGGCGATCGAATCCTTGGACGCTGGCCTATCAAAGTCGGGTTGGCCCTGTGGAGTGGCTGCAGCCCTACACCGAAGATGCCCTCGAAGAACTCGCCGAGCAAGGTGTCAAAGACCTTGTGGTGGTGCCGATTAGCTTCGTTTCGGAGCACATCGAGACCCTCGAAGAAATCGATATCGAGTATCGGGAGATTGCAGAAGAAGCTGGCATTGAGCGCTTCTTGCGCGTGCCAGCGCTCAATACCCATCCGCTGTTCATTCAAGATCTGAGTGATCTAGTAGAGCAAACGCTTGAGCACCCGCGCTTCCGCCTAGAAGATGTCAGCCTGCTGCCGAAGAAGGTCAAGCTCTATCCCCAAGAACGCTGGGAATGGGGGATCACGCTCAATGCCGAGGTTTGGAATGGCCGTATTGCCATGCTTGGTTTCTTGGCGTTGATCGTGGAATTGCTGACCGGTCGGGGGCCACTGCACGCATTGGGATTACTCTAGGGTTTCTCTTGACAAACTCAGTCGCGATCGCTAGCCAGTCGAGCAGGCAGCCGCTACGCTAAGGAAAAATTTTTGACGCCTATCTGCTGGCGTTGAAGGCAGCGTGATCGCTGCTACTGGTGTGTGGTGAGGAGAGGAAGCGATGGAGCGATCGCTGCGGCGATGGGGTAAATACGGCTGGGCGGGGTTGGCGATCGGAATTGCTCTGACCTTAGGGGCCTCGCGCCAAACTGTTGAAGCCCAATCAGTTGAGGTAGCCTACGCCAGCCTTTGGCAAAGTGCCTCGTTCCCTGTCGAAAACTTTCAGGCTTACACGGGTCGCTTTGGTGAGCCCCGTCCCAACGGTCGCGGTGGCACCCGTCCTCATCTCGGGCTGGATATTGCCGCACCGGAAGGCAGCTACATCCGTAACTGGTGGGGTGGCCGTGTCATTGAGGTGTCTGATGACAGTGCCTGTGGAACTTCTGTGGTCATCGCTTCGGGCAGCTATATCCATATCTACTGCCACATGATGGGGCGTGTAGAACTCATCAATGGCCAGCGAGCCATGGTCGATCGCGCTGGGGGAGTGGTGATTCCTGAAGGTCAAGTGATTCAGACGGGTCAGCGCATTGGCCGGATTGGGATGACTGGACGGACAACCGGACCGCACTTGCATTGGGGGATGCGCTACAACGAGCAGTGGATTGACCCCGGTGCGATTCTGCAAGCCATGTATTCGTCCCAGTCAATTTCACGGCGCTGATGTTGCTGAGAGTATGCAAACTTTTACGAGACTGTTGCTCCTATCACAAAAATAGGAATGGCAGCCTCGAATTTTGATGGCAGAATAAAGGTCTAGAATTGCAGCCTAGAATACAGGTCCTCCTCTGTCGCGATCGCCGTTTTCTGAGTTTTCAGGAAGCCACGCTCGGCAAATAGACCCGATCATTTCTGGGCTACTCCCACCGACCAGTCCATCTAGATCCGCCACACGGGAGAGGTTCGCTGTGCAACTGCAGACGGTCACCATTCAGCAGCGTGCGACCGGCGCTTATGCCCTGATTGATAGTCTCTGTCAGCACGGAGTTAAGCACATCTTTGGCTACCCGGGTGGTGCAATTCTACCCATCTACGATGAGCTGCATCGGGCTGAAGCGGCTGGCCGAGTGCAACACATTCTCGTCCGTCATGAGCAAGGGGCTGTTCACGCAGCGGATGCTTACTCGCGGGCAACAGGACAAGTCGGTGTTTGTTTCGCCACGTCTGGCCCTGGGGCAACCAATCTCGTAACGGGTATTGCCACCGCTCAGATGGACTCGATTCCGATGGTGGTGGTGACGGGGCAGGTTCCCCGCACCGCGATCGGGACGGATGCCTTCCAAGAAACGGATATCTACGGCATCACTCTACCGATCGTCAAACATTCCTATGTGGTGCGCGACCCGCGAGAGATGGCGCGGATCGTGGCTGAGGCTTTCCACATTGCACAAACTGGTCGGCCCGGCCCTGTCTTAATTGATGTGCCCAAAGACGTGGGCACCGAAGAATTTGATTATGTGCCCGTCGCTCCGGGTGATATTCGCTTGCCGGGTTACCGCCCGACCACGCGGGGCAACCCACGTCAGATTGCGCAGGCGATCGCACTGATCAAAACGGCTCGTCGGCCCCTACTTTACGTTGGTGGCGGTGCAATTACGGCGGGTGCTCATACGGAGCTGCGGACCTTTGCTGAGCTGTTCCAGCTGCCAGTGACTACAACGCTGATGGGCAAAGGAGCGTTTGATGAACACCATCCGCTCTCCCTTGGCATGCTGGGGATGCATGGAACGGCCTATGCCAACTTTGCCGTTAGTGAATGTGACTTGCTGATTGCAGTTGGCGCGCGGTTTGACGATCGCGTCACTGGCAAGCTCGATGAATTTGCCTCTAAGGCGCAGGTCATTCACGTCGATATTGACCCAGCGGAAGTTGGCAAGAACCGCGTGCCGGAAGTCCCGATTGTCGGCGACGTGCGTCAGGTGCTTTTGGAGTTGCTAGCACGAGCTGAAGAGCAATCCAGTCCCGATGATGCAACTCGTACCCAGCCCTGGCTCGATCGCATCGCCTACTGGAAGCGGGAATATCCTTTGCAGATTCCGCAGTATGCGGATGTGTTGTCACCACAGGAAGTGATTCATAGCCTTGGTGAAGCTGCACCGAATGCTTATTTCACCACCGATGTTGGCCAGCACCAAATGTGGGCGGCTCAGTTCCTCAAGAATGGTCCACGGCGTTGGATTTCTAGTGCTGGGCTTGGCACGATGGGCTTTGGTATGCCTGCAGCGATGGGGGCTCAGGTTGCCCTGCCCAACGAAACCGTGATCTGTGTCGCGGGGGATGCCAGCATCTTGATGAACATTCAAGAGCTGGGAACCTTGGCCCAATACAACATTCCGATCAAGGTTGTTGTGGTCAACAACGGCTGGCAGGGAATGGTGCGCCAATGGCAAGAAGCGTTCTACGACGAGCGCTATTCCAACTCCAATATGGAGCGGGGCATGCCTGACTTTGTGAAGCTGGCAGAAGCCTTTGGTGTTAAAGGCATGCGGGTTAGCCGTCGCGAAGACCTGCAAGCGGCGATCGCTGAAATGCTGGCTTTTGATGGGCCCGTGTTTTTGGATGCGATCGTCAAGCGCAACGAAAACTGCTATCCAATGGTTCCAGCAGGGCACAACAACGCTCAGATGCTGGGCTTGCCCAAAGATCCCACATTGGACTTGGATTTAGCGATCGCAACCTGTTCAAGCTGTGGTGCAAAAACCTTGCCTAGCCACAAGTTCTGTCCAGACTGTGGCGCCAAGCTCTAGGGCTCAGTTTCAATCTCCTAGTCGAGGCTCATCAGACTAGTGCTGATGAGCTTTTTTATTGAGGAAGTAACTGATTAATAAGCTGAGAGAGTGATGGCAACTTATTGATGATCACATCCCACACGACATCAAGATCGAGCTGATCATATTCGTGAACGATAACATCTCGCATTCCTGCCATTTCTCGCCAAGGTATGTCTGGATTCTCCCTCCGAAAATCTTTAGAAAGTCGCTTAGTAGCTTCACCAATGATGGTGATTTGGTAGAGAATAGCTGATAATTTCTCGTCATTTTTATCTAGTTCTGTACGGCTGACTCCGTGCGCAAAGCGTAGAATACGCTTAATGGCATTATTGATGTCAATTAAAGATTCTTGGTCACGCTTCATAAATGACTTTTGCAGACTCTAAAATATTCTTGCGTCTTAACCAATTTTCACTCCGTTCGATCGCAGCTTTTACAACTAAATCAACTTTTCGATTGAAAAGTGACTGTAGCTCTTCTCTCATTTGCATTGTTTCGGTTAAACCCCGTTTTTGAGTTGAGGAAAAGGTAATCAAAACATCGATGTCACTATCGGGTCGGAAATCATCCCGCAAGACAGAACCAAAAAGAGCAAGTTCAGTCACTTGCCACTTCTGACAAAACTCTTGAATCTGCTCTATTGGCAGTTTTTCTTCAGGGCTATTCATATATACAAGCAATCAAGAGTATTGCTTAATTTTGAGTGATGTAAAATTCACGTTTTGCCATTTTTTGGAGGGCTTAACCATCTTATTCTTGCCACTCAAGAAGTGCCACTGTTTCGACATGGGCAGTCTGCGGGAAGAAATCTAGCGGTTGTACCAGCAATAAACGGTAGCGATCGCCTGCACAGAGAGCTTGCAGATCGCGAGCGAGAGTCGCGGGATTGCAGCTCACGTAGGCAATGCGTTGGGGTTGGCGATCGCGTAGCACTTCAATTACTGCCGGTTCACAGCCTTTACGCGGCGGATCCAACAGAACAGCATCGGGGGATTCGGGAATTTGAGCCAGTAAGGTCTCAACAGCTCCCGCCCGAAACTCCACATTAGTAATGCCATTGCGATCGGCGTTTTGCTGGGCTTGCGCCACCGATTCCGGCAGAATTTCGAGACCCAAGACGGATCCCACTTCACTGGCCAGCGGTAGCGTCAGCGTCCCAACCCCGCAATAGAGATCGAAGAGGCGATTGCTCCCTTGCAAAAAGTCCTTGAGGATCGGCAGCAGGCGCTCAGCTTGCTCGGTGTTGACCTGAAAAAACGTCTCAGGCCCGATCGCAAACTCCAAATCATCCAAACATTCAATTAGATAGGAACGACCCGCTAAACAAAGAGTCTCATCACCCAAAATGCGATTGCCATGGGTGGGATTGAGGTTGAGGCAAACCCCGACCACATCCGGATAAATGGTCAGCCACTGCTCAGCTTGTGCTTCAACTTCTGGCAACTGATCGTCTGTAGCAATCAACGTGATCAGGATTTCACCAGTCCGCTGACCGATTCGCAGCCCCAAATGCCGTAGTCCTCGCGATCGCGTCTGCTCGTCGTAGATCGGCCAATCCCGATCGGCAATATCGGCTTTGATCCCAGCTAGCAGCGGGTCTAGGCGCTGATCTTGAACCGGACATTGATTGAGATTAATCAGTCGGTGACTGCCTTTGCGGAAGTAGCCGGCTTGGACTTCCCCGCGATCGCTGCGGCGTAGGGGGTAACTCACCTTATTGCGATAGCCCAACGGATAGGGAGCTGCGATCGTTGGTTGTACTTCCGCCGAGAGTTGACCAAGGCGTTGCAAAGCATCTTGGACAATCACGGTTTTGGCTTCGACTTGAGCCGGATAATCGACTGTTTGCCACTGACAGCCGCCGCACTTGTCCGCCACAATGCAAGCCGGTCGGATGCGATCGGGCGATGCCTCCAACACTTCCTCTAGCTCAGCGCGGGCATAGCGCGATCGCACCTGCAGGAGTTTTGCCTGAATGTGATCGCCCGGCACCGTATCAGGAACAAACACCACTCGACCCTCCGCCCGCCCGAGGCCATCGCCGCTATCACAGAGCGATTCAATCGTCAGCGTCAGGCGATCGCCCTGCCGCCAAGTGAGCCCTGAAGAAGAAGCCATAAAGTTGCCAGAGGAGGGGTCATCCCTTCCATTGTCGGTCGCGAGATGTTGTTAAACGTTACAAGCCTCTCAGGAGTTGTTCGGGAGCGACCCTCCAGTCGCTACACTACTCAACATTGCTAACAACTACCCCGCCGATCATGACCATCGTTAGCCAGGTAATCCTCAAAGCGGACGACGAGCTGCGCTATCCCAGTGGCGGCGAACTCAAAAACATCACTGATTTTTTCAAAACGGGTGAGCAGCGCCTCCGTATCGCTCAGGTTCTGAGCGACAGCGAGAAGAAGATTGTGGATCAGGCTAGCCGCAAACTGTGGCAGCGTCGGCCCGACTTCATTGCCCCCGGCGGTAATGCCTACGGTCAGAAGCAACGGGCTCAGTGCCTGCGGGACTATGGCTGGTACCTCCGTCTTGTCACCTACGGCGTGCTCGCAGGGGACAAAGAACCCATCGAAAGCATTGGTTTGCTGGGTGCCCGTGAAATGTACAACTCCCTAGGCGTTCCTCTGCCCGGCATGGCCGAAGCCATTCGCACCCTCAAGGAGGCTTCTTTGGCACTACTGAGCAGTGCTGATGCCACGGTGGCTGCCCCCTACTTCGACTTCCTGATTCAAGGCATGGAGACGATCTAGTCCGCTTGAGTCCTAGCTTGCTTCCTTCGATGCATCTGCAGCGATCGGCATTAAGCATTGAGTGCTATTGCCGGTCGCTTTTCCCGTCCACTGTCTGACATCAGTTGTGTCCGTTCACAATGATTGAGAGCGATCAACAGTTGCGATCGCCTAGGGGTGAGGGAGCAGTGGGGGATGGCAGCGTGAAACGATGGCTGATTGCACTAGGACTGGTGATCAGCTTCATCTTGGGTGGTCCGCAGAGGGCGATCGCCGCAGATCTCCAAGCCGGTGCGAAACTGTTCCAAAATAACTGTGCGGCTTGCCATTGGAATGGTGGCAACGTCATCAATGGGCAAAAAACCCTGCGGCAAGAGGCACTGCGTCGCTATGGCATGGACTCCTTGGCTGCTCTGCAGCGGCAGATTACCAATGGCAAAAATGCGATGCCAGCCTTTGGGCAGCGTCTCAGCTCTGAGCAAATTGAGGCGATCGCGGCCTATGTCTTTGATCGCGCACAGCAGGGCTGGACGGCCCGCTAAGCTGTGATGACCGACGGATTGCTGCTCTGGCTATTGGGCTTCTTTGGCAGCTTTGGCCATTGCGCTGGCATGTGCGGCCCTCTCGCGATCGCGATGCAGATTTCGCAGCCCCAGCGCGATCGCTGGCGGTTTCCACTGCTGCTTAATGTTGGACGGATTGCCAGCTATGCCGGCGTTGGTGCTTTGCTCGGCAGCTTGGGATCCGTCCTGTCCTTGGGGGGTGAGTTAGCAGGTTTGGGCAGTAGTTTCCGCGATGGCCTGACTGTCCTGACAGGTATTGCCCTAATCTGCTTTGGCCTGAGCCATCTGCTGCCCCAAGCGCTGCCGCGCTACCTACCGGGTTACCAACGCGCTCAACAGTGGTTAGAGGCGCACCTTCCGGCCCTCTGGCAA
This sequence comes from Synechococcus elongatus PCC 11801, assembly GCF_003846445.2. Taxonomy (NCBI): domain Bacteria; kingdom Bacillati; phylum Cyanobacteriota; class Cyanophyceae; order Synechococcales; family Synechococcaceae; genus Synechococcus; species Synechococcus elongatus. Next base: position 1,962,919 of record NZ_CP030139.2, read on the forward strand.
CGACTAAATCAACGTTTGCACTGGACGACGCCGTTGGCTTTGGGCAGTGTGTGGGGCTTGATGCCCTGTGGATTTCTCTATGCAGCACAACTCCAGGCGGCAGCCGCTGCATCTTGGCAAGGCGGGGCCGCTCGTATGCTGTGGTTTGGCTTGGGGACGTTACCTGTGATGCTGGGCTTTGGTCTCTTGGTCGAACAGTGGTCGCGCGATCGCCGCAGTCAATTGCAGCAGATGGCGGCAGTGATCAGTGTTGTGGTCGGTGCTATGACTCTCTGGCGTAGTGGCGATCCGATGGGGGACTGGAGCGGTTACGGTGCATTGATCTGTCTGGCCACTGCTCTCTTGGCGCGATCGCTGGCTTCACTCTGGTCTGCCCCATTGCGTTATCGACGCTTTTGGGGTGTTAGTGGCCTGACTCTCGCCATCCTCCACAGTGCCCAACAACTGGAGCATCGCTTTGGCTGGCGACCGGAGGCTTGGCAATTTCTCTCACCGCTGGCCCGCTGGGGGCTGGGGGCTGGAGTCGTTGCGGTGCTGTTGCTGTTGCCACTGGGCATTACGAGCAGCGATCGCTGGCAACGTCGCTTGGGTGCATTGTGGGCACGTCTGCACCAACTGGCGATCCCTGCCTTTGGATTGTCGGCCTTGCACGCCAGCTTGCTGCTCTTGGGGGGTGGGGTTGCCGGTGACGCAGCAACTCAGCCTTTCTTGGCGATCGCGATCGCGATCGCTGCTGTGAGTGTTTTGATTTTCCGTCGGCAACCCTTCTGGCAGGTGCATTCCAAGGAGTCTTGATGCTGGATCTACTCTTACTGCCCCCGCTGCTTGCCCATCAGCTCCAAATCGATCAAGCCATAGCCGGGACGCTACACCTTGAACCTAACGATCAGCCGCAAGCCGGTATCCCAACGCCGACTTGGATTGCACTCCGGCGAGCTGGAGGTGAACCGATTGTGGCGGCGGATTGTGACTGTCGCCTGCAATTGCTGAATGTTCAGGCTCAAACCACAACCGACCTGGTAATTCAGCCTCTGGAGAGTGCGCCAGGAGCTGTGGCGACCAAAATTGTGTTCCCAGCGGTGGGACGCTATGAGCTGATCCTGAAGGGTCAGCCCCAAGCAACAGCTCAGATAGCCTTTGATCCGTTTCAAATCCGCTTTCCAGTCACTGTGGCGATCGCGGCACCACCTGCAGCAGAGCCTCCAGCCGAGCCCGTAGCTTCACCAGACGAAACTGAAACCCCTGAGCCCCGTCCCCCACGACCTTGGCTGCGTGTCTGGATCTCCGTGGGGCTGGGCGTAGGACTGTTGGTAGCCTTGGCTGCAGGGGTTTGGTTGATTTTGAAACGCGATCGCGAAGCCAGCTAAGCGTGCTCTAAAAGCTGGCAACGTAGGCGCTACCCATTGGAACAGTCCAGCTCCAGCACAACCAACCTGCGAGCAAGAGAATGGGAATGGCGATCGCCAACATACCGTGATGACTTTGAATCACTCGTTGCTCATGTTGCAGAATGGCCTCGCGAATTTTGAGGTGCATCTCCAACTTCAGCCGTGCGAGTTCGGCCTCCAATGAGGATTCGTAGAGGAGTTTACTGAGGCGATCGCAATGGATCTTTCCCAAAACTGCTGTGGCTTGCCAAGAATCTTGAAGCAAGTTCAGCAATTCTGAACGCTGAATTTCAAGGAGGAGACATTCACTCCGTGCCTGAGCAGTTGCCGTTCGGGGGCGACCATCGACGAGTTCCATTTCTCCCAGTAACTGACCCGGTCTGAGCGTTTGCTCAACCACCTGTCCCGTCTCGGGATAAAGACTGGTGACTTCAATCTCACCAGCTCGAACAAGATAGATAGAGTCGCTTATGTCACCCTCACGATAAATACAGGCACCAGCAGCAATCCGATGCTTTTCCACAATATTGAGAACTCACGAAGCCGAAACAAGGAAGTAACTGGAAACTAACACAGCCTTTTTTCAGCGAAAAGATTTCAGTCACAAAGTGAATGTCTTTATGAAGTTTCCGTAATAAAACATGAGTGATTTCTGCCATCGGGCCTACTTCGCTACTTTCGGCTCTGATAACCGTGTCATTTGACACAGCGAATCCAAGCAACATAAGCCGTTAACCGAAGTCTAGATAAAGCTAATTCCGGTGCTTTTCTTGCAAGCTTTTATGCTCTGGAGTTGTTTTGGCTTTAGAAGATCGATTAGCAGCGGGATAGAACAGTACAGTGAGGAACTGTCCCACATATTGCAGCAGCCGGGCGCTTAATTGCAGTTGGATGCTCTCTGGCTCCATAACACAGGATTCAGTAGGCAGTCTTAGCGCAGGTCTAACCCGAATAGCTCAGAGATTGACAAAGAAGTAAGCCCCGACTGCCAGCACAATCAGCACGACAACAGGAACTGCGATCGCAGCCATGCCATTGTGACTACGCACGACCCGTGACTCATGTTGGATGACCGCCTCACGAATGCGAGCATTCATCTCCTCTTTCAAGCGAGCAAGATCGGCTTCCAAGCTGTCGTTGCTATAAATTCGTTTGAGATGATCAAAGACCGATTTGCCCAAGACCAAGCTATCCTCGGGGCGATTAAACAAAATATCGAGAATTTCGTCTCGCTCAAAGCTCATCAGCAAGCAATCACTAGCAGCCTTTGCAGAGAGATCGCGAGGACGACCATCAATCAATTCCACTTCGCCAAAGACCCGACCGGGGCCTAGAACTTCTTCCGTCGCTTCGCCAGTTTCTGGATACAGGCTGGTTAAGGTAATTTGTCCTGACTTGATGAGATAGAGATGTTCACTCGTCTCACCTTGGCGATAGATCACTTCTTCAGCTGAAAAATGACGCTTTTCCATCGTTCAGGACACAGGGATAGCGGGGAACTTGGCTAGAGTACCGACAACCGACGGTTGCAGGGACGCGACACTATAATGCGGCATCCCCGTTGGAGATGGTAGTCGTGGTTCTGGCAGCACACGATCCAATCGATCGCTTTTGGGATTGGCAAGGGCAGTCGATTCGCTATTGGCAGTTCGGCGATCGTGGGGCACCAGTCCTGCTAGTGCATGGTTTTGGAGCCTGTTGCGAACATTGGCGACAGAACATCGAGGCGATCGCGCAACAAGCGACTGTCTACGTCATTGACCTCTTGGGTTTTGGACAGTCAGCAAAGCCCGATCCAACAACAGTGCGCTACGGTATTGAACTCTGGGCACAGCAGATTGAGGCATTTCGCCAGGCGGTGATTGGGCAGCCCGTGCGCCTCATCGCGAACTCGATCGGGTGTGTGGTTGCTCTCCAAGCTGCTGTCAATCAGCCGGAAGGGTATACAGGACTGCTGCTGATTGACTGTGCCCTGCGCCAGATTGATGACAAGAAATTGGCACAGCAACCGCTGGGACGTCGCCTCGGGCGGCCACTCCTCAAGGCAGCAGTTCGCCAGCGGGGTCTGGCCGATTGGCTCTATCGCCAGCTCGCAAAGCCTTCGATTATTGAGCGCATTCTTAAGCTGGCCTATCCCAGTAGCGATCGCATCGACCCAGAACTGGTCGAAGCCCTGTATACAGCAACCCAAGCACCGGGGGCCGGCGGTGTGTTTTGGGCGTTTATCAACCTGTTTGATGATCCGCTAGCAGAGCAACTATTGCCGCATGTTCAAGCACCAGTGACATTCTTCTGGGGCGATCGCGATCCTTGGGAACCGATCGCGCTTGGACGTCAGCTTGCCGACTTCCCCTGCGTAAAAGCCTTCGTGCCGCTGGCAGGCTTGGGCCATTGCCCCCACGATGAAGCGCCCGAACAGGTCAATCCCCAGATTGTTGAGTGGTTGAACAGCAGTCCAGATGCTGGCTAAAGAGGGCTCTGCAACTCGGCCGCAGAACTGGATGCAAACGGTTCAAAATGAGGCCTGTGAGAGAATGAAGCCGAGATATCCCAGGAAGACTGGCCGCAATGGGCAAAGCGAAACAGCTAATTTTGCTAGCAGAAGATCAGTTGACGGAATACAGCACTGAAGCTCGCAAAATTGAAAAGTTGCGCCGCAAGCTGGGCTTTATTGTTCCCTATCCCCAACAAGCCGCGATTCGCAAAGAGATTCTGGCAGAACTTCCGAACAACTTTTTAGCAAGAGCTGTTGAAGAAAATCGCCAAAATTTTGCGTTGCCCTTGTGGGGGATTGGTGGGCTTGGGCTGCTGCTCGGAATCTCTTGGCAACAACCCCTTGATTTTATTGCGACTGTTGTGGGTTTTTATGGGGCCTACCGCATTCAAAAGTGGGGCTGGGAAATGCAAGCAAAGCGACTGGTGATCAAAACAATTGACAGCATTGAAACGGAATTTCAAGCGAGCCGAGCAGAAGTAAAATCAGTCAAAAACGAGTAATCGATCATCTGTTTTTTGATTCATTTGAATATCGACAATCCTGTCAGTTTTCTTGACAGAGAATGATATCTAAAACATAAAAACTTCATATCCAGAAATTCTCATGACTTTAATAGAAAACTCGCGAAATTATTGTTGCTTTTAGTCAAGTCATGCAGGAAGCGCTGAGATGCGTGTGTCTCGACGATGCAGGAGAGGCGCGATAATCGCCTAGGCACACGTCTTGGAATTGGCATGGCTCAGCCGTTCGTTTTGCTCCCTACTGAGGATTCTCATCAGACCTTGCAGATCCAACCTCCCAGCACTGGACTGGGGCTGCGGGGTCGGATTCGGGTGCCAGGCGACAAGTCCATTTCCCACCGAGCGTTGATGCTGGGCGCGATCGCCTCAGGCGAAACCACGATTGAAGGGTTGCTGCTGGGAGAAGACCCACTCAGTACTGCCGCCTGTTTTCGGGCGATGGGTGCTGAGATTTCGGAGCTGAACTCCGAGCGAGTGCGGGTCAAAGGCATCGGCCTTCAGAATCTGCAGGAGCCGATCGATGTCCTCAATGCGGGCAACAGCGGCACCACGATTCGCCTGATGATGGGGCTGCTCGCGGGTCAGCGCGATCGCTTTTTCTGTGTGACAGGCGATGAGTCGCTGCGCAGTCGACCGATGGCGCGGGTGATTCAGCCGCTTAGTCAGATGGGTGCTGAAATTCGCGGTCGGCAGGGCAATACACGGGCACCGCTGGCGATTTCGGGGCGATCGCTGCAACCGATTCGCTACGTTTCCCCGATCGCCTCTGCCCAAGTGAAGTCGAGTATTTTGCTGGCAGGACTGACCTGTGAAGGGCAAACCACAGTGGTGGAACCGGCACTCTCGCGCGATCACAGCGAGCGGATGTTCCAAGCCTTTGGGGCAAAGCTGACGGTGAATCCCGAGGAGATTAGCGTCACGGTGGAAGGCCCAGCAGAACTGACGGGTCAAGCAGTAGTTGTCCCCGGTGACATCAGTTCGGCGGCTTTCTGGTTAGTGGCAGGGGCGATCGTGCCGGACTCGGATTTGCTGATTGAGAATGTCGGCGTCAATCCTACCCGCACGGGCATCCTTGAAGCCCTGCAACAAATGGAAGCCCAAATCACGCTGGAAAATGAGCGGATTGTGGCGGGTGAACCGGTTGCCGATTTACGCGTGCGCAGCAGTAATCTCCAAGCGATCGAAATTGGCGGATCGCTGATTCCCCGCTTGATTGATGAGGTGCCAATTCTGGCGGTCGCAGCAGCTTTTGCCAAAGGCACAACGATTATTCGGGATGCCGAAGAACTGCGGGTGAAAGAGAGCGATCGCATTGCAGTGATGGCCAGTGAGCTGGGCCGCATGGGTGCAACGATCTCGGAGCGCCCGGATGGTCTGGAAATTACCGGTGGTGCCGCACTACAAGGTGCCACGGTCGATAGCTATACTGATCACCGCATTGCCATGAGCTTGGCGATCGCGGCCTTGCAAGCGAAGGGTCAAACTCAGATCCAGCGGGCTGAAGCGGCAGCCGTTTCCTATCCGGATTTTGTACCAACCCTGCAACAGCTTTTGGGATAGATAGCCTGTGCATGAGGGAATCATCCGTCCGGCGATCGCAGCGGATTGGCCTGCCATTTGGGCGATTCTGAAGCCGATTTTTCGGGCGGGGGAAACCTATCCCTACCCCCCCGAGATTTCGGAAACAGAGGCTCAAACAGTCTGGATGACGGTGCCGACGCAGACCTTTGTCTTTGAGGCAGGCGATCGCCAAATTCTAGGGACCTACTACCTCAAGCCCAATCAACCCGGACTGGGTTCTCACGTTTGCAACTGCGGCTTTGCTGTGGCTGCAGCTGCTCGAGGGCAGGGAATTGGTCAAGCACTGGGTCAGCATGCCCTGCAAGTTGCACCCTCGTTCGGCTTTCGAGCCATGCAATTCAATTTGGTCGTCGCCACCAACACAGCTTCGATTCGACTCTGGCAGCAGTTGGGCTTCACGACAATTGGTCAATTGCCTCAAGCCTTTCGTCACCCCCAACAAGGCTGGGTCGATGCGCTGATTTTCTACAAGTTGCTTGAGGATCCAGCCGAAGCGCCGCGCCCCGATTGAGCGATCGCCTCACATTTGATTGCAGATAGTTTGTTCTGCAGTTGGTCACTGCTAGAAGCAGAAGAGAGTGTGACCCAGCAACCTTGAGGCATGACCCATGATTCAGGTGCGATCGTCTTGGTGGGTGACGACGCGCTGGGGCTGTGCCCAAGCCTCCACGAGCCTGACTGCAGCAGCGGCGGGTTGGTTGCTGAGTGGTTTGACCGCTTCGCCCTTAATCAACGCGACACTACCAGTATTGCTGTTACTACCCGTGCTGCTGCCGTTGCCTTTGGCCGTCAGTGTTGGCTATGGCCTGCAATGGCTCTCCCTGCTGTTGCTGCTAGCGATTGCACTCAAGCTTGTTTCCGGTGTGTTTTGGGTATTGGTCGCCATGCTGCTCCTCAGTGTGGGACGTCAGCTCAGTCGTCTCCCACTCGAAGAACACTTTCTGCAGCAGTATCCGATTCCCCGCAAGACCCTCAACATTGGCACGGAACTGGGGCAGATTGCCGGTAACTTTTTAGCGGGTTTTTTGTTTCCGCTCGGGCAAGCGACACTGCAATTTCTGCAAGCTCTTGTCTTGCTCCTACCAATCGCGCCAACCATCCGCAAGGCCCAGCATCATGCTCGTTCCGTGCCCCAGCCTCGGGTGTCTTTCTCTGGGCGATCGCTCCTGCAAGGTCTGTTATTTGGCGCTTTATTTGCGCTGCTCCCCCTCTGGGTTCGGCAAGTGGCTGCCGGACAGTGCCTCGACTTTGGCTTGGCTTTGACGGTCTACGGCATTGGCCGGATTTTGATGACTTGGCTTCCCGTAGTCCCGATCTGGCTGCCGTATGTGGGCCTCGCAAGCATTCTGGGACTGTTGCCGACATTACCCGGATGGCTGGCAATCGCTGGTTTCCTACCGCTGGGTATCCTCGCTGCGCGGGCTGACTTTAGCTTGGTCGATTGCCTAACAGGCCCTTCGGAAAGCGATCGCTGGCAACAATTTCTGCGGTTTGGGGCACTGGGTGGTGTGTTGGGGAGCCTCAGCATCGGTAGTTTGGCGCAGGTGCTGGGCCTAACGCGATCGCTGCCGCTCTTGGCGATCGCTTTTGTGCTCACGGGCCTATATTTCAGCTACAGCCAGCCGCGATCGCCTCGTCCCAATCATTAGCGAACAAGAGCGATCGCAAGCCAGCAGTTCATCCGTCGGATCCCTCACCTAGAGGCGGGAACATTGGTCTTCTTTATCACCGCGGACCATATTGAAGCCACCAATCGGTTTGGGCCGATTCTCTTTGCACTGCAAATTACCGTTGACCACATTACTTTGTATCGAAAGCCCACCAAAATTCTGGAAGGCTTGCAAATTTCCATCAATTTGATTCTGAGTGGCAATCAGACGGCCTGAGTTCGACTCAAACTGGAGATCGCCATCAATTCGAGTGTTGGTGATCTGTGTAGCAGAGCCTTGCTTGACTTGAATATTGCCGCCAATCACTGAACCTTGGGAGACCTCAATATTCCGCGATCGATCTGCTTGAATATCCCCTTCAACTCGGACTCGATTGGCTTTTAGAATCGCTTGAGATTCAACCTTAATGTTGCCTTGAACGCGAGTGCCATTGAGGGTACAAGTCTTGCCGCTTGGAACCTTGAGGTTATCTACCGTGATTGCGCCGATCGTTCCCTGACAAACTTGTTCATCTGCCCAAGCTGCTGGAACTGATAGTGACAGTGACCTCACAGCAACCAACGAAGCTATAAGGCTGGTGATCGTGAACTTCATCGGAATCGAACTCAATCTTTAGTAGCCGAAGACTGCGATCGCAGTAGGAAGGTTGCATGGTCATCCCACCAGAGTCCGGCTTTTTAACTGGCACAGATTATTGATGCAATCACTGTGCCAATTCAGTCACCAGTGACTCCCCAATCAGGTCAGAAAGTCAGAAGTGTGCCCGCACCGTAAAGCTATAGTCACCGCCGGGTTCCAGTTGATAATCCTGCTGACAGAGGAACCGAAGCAGTGCATCCCGGATCAGGGCTCGCCCTAAGGAAGGCTCAACCGTCAGCTCGCCTTCTCGAAACCGCCAGATAAACGACCATTCAAATGCTGCTGCTCGCACTTCACCATCCAAACAGCCCTCTTCCCAAGACTGACGGGTGATGCGGACATGGGCAGTAGTCGTGGGCAGACGCTTGGCCATGACAGGACAGCAGCGATCGGGACAAGCTCTAAGCAACGGGGGCCGGTGCTTCAAGACTGCGGGCATTGTAGCGATTCATCGCTGTCTCGACGCCCGATCGCAGCGTAGTTTCTGTTGCTTCCTGCGCCAGATCCAACACCTGTTTCAGCAACGGTTGCTCTGCTGCCGCAAACTTACCCAACACGTGGGAAACTGTCGCATCGTGGCGATCATTCGACTGCGATCGCGGCAGACTAATGCCCAAACGCAGGCGGGGAAAGTCCTTGCTGCTGAGGTGGGAAATAATTGACTTCATGCCGTTGTGGGTTCCGGCTGAGCCGGACTGCCGGAGGCGCAGCCGTCCCAGCGGCAGATCCATGTCGTCATAGATCACCAAGACCTGCTGGGGCATCAGCTTGTACCAATCCAGCACCGCCCGCAGCGATCGCCCGGAGTGGTTCATATAGGTCGTGGGTTTGAGTAGGCGAACCTTGCCAATGCCGGGCACAGCCCCTTCGCCGTACTCGCCCTGAAACTTGCGGTCCTCGCTCAGCTTGACGCCCCAGTCCTGCGCGAGGCGATCGATCAGCATGAAGCCGATGTTGTGCCGGGTATCTGCGTACTTCTGCCCCGGATTGCCCAAGCCCACGAGCAGCGTTGGACGGCCTTCACTCACGCCTGCGTCTCCGTTTGTTTCTCAGCCGTGACTGCTTCCGTCGGAGCCGCATCTAGCACGGGCGGTTCTACCGTTGCTTCAGCCGGTGTGGCCGGTGTGCGATCGATCTCACGCTTCAGCTCCGACTCAAATTCCCGTGAGGCATCTTGGAAACCGCGCAGTGCTTTGCCTAAACTGCGACCAATTTCGGGTAGTTTCTTGGGGCCAAACACCAACAGGGCGATCGCTAGGATCACCAGCATTTCGGGTAGACCAATACCGAAAAAGTTCATGGCAGTACACCGGAGGAAAGAGCGAATAGAGCTTCAGACACAAACGCCCCCGACAGAGCGGGGGCGCAGCAGATCAGGGCGATCGCGCCGGCCTTAGAGACCGAGACTCCGCCAGTCGACCTTGAAGCTATCGAGCACGAGTGACGAGTTGTAGATCTGCAGAATAATCAGCAGAAACACGAAGAACAGCAGCATGAACACGCCCATGACTGGGGTTGTTCCCCAGCCGGGTGCCACTTTGCCATATTCCGAGTTGAGCGGGCGGAGGATATCTCCAAGACGGGTCCGCTGTGCCATGACTTACCTATCTCCAGGGCAATATTCTGGACGGCTTTTGCGATAGTGATATCATACCGCTCCCGGTTCACCACCTCGAGCTCTCCCCCAAGACAAATGATGGAAGCTTCTCCTGGCCTTTCGATCGCCATCACCTTTGCGGTGATTTTGCTGGCACTGACTGGGTTTTCGATCTACACCTCCTTTGGCCCGCCCTCCAAGCAGCTGGAAGATCCATTTGAAGATCACGAAGACTAAGACACGCGGTCACAGTTGGTGATGATTGCACTCAAGGCCGCCTTACAGGGGCTCGTCGAGCAGCATTTGCCACGCTGGCGCTACCTCGCGAACGAAGCCTGGCCCGCAGATGCCGAAAGTTGCTGCTTTTGGGCGGTTCAAGGTCATAGCAGTAGTTGGGGGCTGGCCGCACAGCCCCTCTGGGCCGCCCAAGCAGTCAGCTTTGGACAAGAACAGGGCGTCTTTCTCGCCTGTGGGCGCTGGGGAGAGTCGATTTGGGAATGTCGCTACGACCCAGTTCAAGAAACGCTGTTCTGGCGGCGTGATGATGGTTTTGAACCAGCTGCGAATGAGCTCAATTGGCCCGATCGCGAGCGGATTGAAGCGATCTTGCGGCAATTGCCAGCGGTGCTCGCAGCCCATCCGATCACCTCTGCCATGCCTTGAAGTAGGCCGACTCATGACTGCTCAGCAGTCCAGATTGCAGCGAGTCCCTCGCGGTAGCTGGGATAGCGTAGTTGCACGCCCAGCTCCTGTTTGAGGCGATCGTTGCGAACCCGTCGGCATTCACTCCAAAAAGAAGCCGCCATTGGACTAAGCTCCACTGCATCAAAAGGCTGTGCCGGTGGGAGTTCAAGATCCATCAGCCGAGCAGCCTCTTCAATCAAAAGTGCGGGTTCGCAGGGGCAATCATCGCTGACGTTGTAGACACGGCCAGGGTTAGGGTGCTGCATGGATGCCCAGAGTGCTGCTGCAATGTCATCGACATGAATGCGGCAGAAAACATGCCCCGGTTTGAGTAGGCGCTGATTATCGCCCCGGCGTAGGCGATCGAAACTACTGCGTCCGGGACCATAGATGCCGGGGAGCCGAAAAATATGGGCCGGTAAGCCACTGGCTTGCCACTGAGCTTCGATCGCAATCCGCTGCTGCGATCGCCGGTTCGTGGATTGTAAGGGCGACTCTTCATCAACCCAAGCACCCTGCGTATCGCCGTAGACTCCGGTCGTTGAGAGGTAACCGCACCATTGCAACGGCAGTTGCTGGAGGGTGGGCAGGAGTGTCGCAAGCACGGGATCGCGGCCGTCACTGAGTGGCGGAATCGTACTCAGCACATGAGTGACGCCTGCCAAGATATCTGGATTGGGCAGCAGCGGTGGCGTTGTACTCGCGTCAAACGTCAGGCAGGGTAAATTGAGTGGCCACTGGCCCGATCGCGTAGTGGCCAGGACTGAAATCGCTTGCTCCGTCAGCAGCTGAGCAAGGTGCTGACCGGTGTAGCCGCCGCCCAGAATCAGAACTTTCATGACTGGGTCGCGATCGCAGCAGCATGCAATCCAGCACCGATCAGCCCTACTTCATGGTTAGTGACGATTGTCACAGGCATACGGGTCAGGAGTCCCTGCACCCGACCTTTGGCTTGGAAGGCACGCAGGAAAGTGCCATCGGTCAGCAGGGGCAGAATTTTGCCAGCAATGCCACCGGCCACATAGACACCGCCGTAGGAGAGTAATTTCAGAGCGAGGTTGCCAGCCTCTGCTCCATAGGCGCTGACAAAGATCCGCATGGCTTGCAGTGCCAAGGGATCGCGATCGCTCAGGGCTGCTTGGGATACAGCTGCTGCCAGATCGGGCGCTTGCTCATCCCCCAGCTGCCAAGCAGTCGCAATCGCCCCGAGTGCGGGATTTTCCTGTTCAGGCTGGCGATCGCGCAGGAAGGCATAGATGGCCGCAATCCCTTGACCGGAGACGACTCGCTCAACCGAAACATGCTCGATTTCGTAGAAGCCACGCAGAAAATGCAGCAGCTCTGACTCCAGTTCCGTCTGTGGGGCAAAGTCAGCATGGGAGCCTTCGCTGCTAAATACCTGACGACCTTGGGTAGTGGGAATGATGAAGCCTTCGCCCAGTCCTGTTCCCGCTCCCAGAATCGCGATCGGAGCCGCCGGATCCGCTTCTCCTGTCTGGATTACAACTTGATCTGCATCGGTTAATCCGGGCAATCCATAGGCGATCGCAGCAAAGTCATTGATCAAGGCAACCTTGGGAATGCCGAGTTCGGCAGCCAAACGCGTCTCAGAGAGATGCCAAGGTAGGTTGGTCAACTGGGCACGACCAGCTACCACGGGTCCCGCAATCCCAAAGCAAGCAACAACGGGCGATCTCGACTCTGTGGGCTGAGCTGCGGCCAAAAATTCCTGCACCATCGGCACGAGATCGGAGTAGGCCGCACTGGCGAAACTGGCTTGATAAAGCGGCTGCAAGCGATCGGGTGCCTCAGCGATCGCCAGCAACAAATTGGTTTTGGTTCCGCCGATATCCCCGGCCAACAGCAAGGTCATAGCATCTGCAGCAGCATCCCGTTACCCTATAACAGTTTTGCGAAGGCGATCGCAGACAATAATGTCGTTCTGCTGACCCTGAACTCGGAATTGACCATGACGCAGATTGTTTCCATACATTCGTTTCGGGGTGGCACCGGCAAGTCCAATATGACCGCCAACCTCGCCACAACCTTGGCGCTGCAAGGACATCGGGTCGGTGTCGTCGATACAGATATTCAATCCCCGGGGATTCACGTCATTCTGGGACTGCGGGATGAAGACATTGATCAGTCGCTCAATGACTATCTCTGGGGACAGTGCTCAATCGAACAAGCCGTCTATGACGTCACACCGGCAGCGGTGGAGCAAGCAGGTGGGCGGATTCTGCTGTCTCCCTCCAGTCTCAATGCCTCCAAAATCGCCAAAATTTTGCGCGAGGGCTACGACGTCGGTAACCTCAACGATGGCTTTTTGGCCTTTGGGGATGCGCTCCAGCTCGATTTCCTCCTAATTGATACCCATCCAGGCATCAACGAAGAAACGCTCCTCTCGATCGCCATCTCGGATGCATTGGTGATGCTGATGCGGCCTGATCGTCAGGATTACCTCGGCACCGCTGTGGCCGTTCAGGTCGCCAAAAAGTTGGATGTGCCAAAGATGTTCATTGCTGTCAACAAAGTGCCCAGCTTTTTTGACTTTGCGGAAGTCCGTGCCAAAGTCGAGAGCAATTACGGGGTGCCGGTAGGAGCGCTCTTCCCGTTGGCCGATGAAGTACTGACCTTGGCAAGTCAAGGGCTACTCTGTATCGATCAACCGCAGCATCCAATCAGCGTCGAACTTCGTCAGTTGGCTACAGCCCTGACCAGTGACTAACCATGACCCGCGAGTCTGGCGGCCTGTCAATGACTCAATTGCTGCAGTTGCCCGAAGAGGAACGACTGTTGGTCAATCGAGCTTTGCGTCGCCGCGATTTGACGTTGGAACGGGCGATCGCCCTCGGTCGCGATCGCGGACAAGCGCAACCGGAAGTCTGGGCAAAAGTTCTGCTGCAACGCTTGACCGAGGCCGGCATTCTGGAACTGCAAGCAGCTGACTCGGAGAGTCCGCTCTATTGCGTCAAGCTGGCGTGGCGTCGTCCCAGCGAGGGTGAGCTGCTGGGCTTGGATGAGTGAAGCTGTTCCTGCAGGCCAATCACCGACATCAGGCACAATCAAGAACAATCTTTGCTTCGGATCGACCCATGAACTGGACAGCTGCTGCCGAACAACGCCTCAAGGAAATTCCCTTTTTCGTGCGCCCTGCGGCTCGCAAAAAGATCGAGAAATTTGCCAGCGATCGCGGTTTGACGGAAATTGATGAGACCGTCTATGAGCAAGCCAAAGCGCAGTTTGGCAGCCAGTGATTGAATAATTCAGTTGCATCAGTCGGGATGACAGGATTCGAACCTGCGACCCCTTCGTCCCGAACGAAGTGCGCTACCAAGCTGCGCTACATCCCGATGCACAGATTTTTATCGTAGCAGACAAGGAGGAGCCGATCCAGCCCTTGAATGGCTAGGCCGGCTGCAGCACCCGCAGTTGTTGATGACAGAAAATCAGTAAGTTGGGATAGATCGCGTCGGGTTCCAGCGTTTCCAAGTAGCGACGGCTGCGAATGCCACAGGTTAGTGCGATCGCTGGCAGTGCATGGGTTTGTGCTGCCAAAATATCTGCTTCTGTGTCGCCGATCATGGCAAGACCCGGACGACCTGCTGCATTGGCCGCAGCGATCGCCTGTCCCAAAATCTCGCGCTTGATCGAAACGGGGTTATCGTAGGCCGTCAGATCCGAGTCGCCCCCAAAGATCTCTGTGACACAGTGATCAAGATGCTCCCGCTGCAGAATCTCTCGCACTTCTGCTTCTGGCCGCAACGTGACAATGCTGAGGTCGAGTTCTGCTTGCTGAATCAAGGAAAATGCCCAGCGAACACCCAGTTGCAGGCGATCGAGCTTGAGCAACTCAGGCTGGTTGACCCGCGATCGCACATGTTTGAGAAAGCGATCAAAATGCTCGGGGGCGAGCCCCGATCGCTGGGCGATCGCCGGATCCGGCAGGTGAGCTTGCTTCATGGACCAAAACTGCCGGAAGCTCAGTCGCCGGGGCCGCCAGACTTCGCCGAGTGCTGCGAGTTCCTTTTGGGTTTCGCGCAGGGCCAAGCTATAGGTACAGTAATAACGGCGCGAGACATCAAGCAAAGGCCCATCGAAATCGCAAAAAAGGGTGTGGCGATCGCGACAGCTACCGGTTTGAATCTCACTGAGCAACGTGAGCATGGGCACGGTTCTAGGAACCGCAGAATTGTTTAACCTTTCTTCACACTAGCAATTTTTCGATAAGGGTGGCTGCTGTTTAGAGGTCGGGATTGATTTATTCTGCTTATCACAATGATCCCTGTCGATCCCGTGGTTGTCGGTGTTCATGATGTCTGATTCCATGCGAGCTGTTGTTTTAGAAACGCCGGGCGACCCTGGCCAACTGCGGCTTCAGTTCTTGCCGCAACCGGCGATCGTGCGTCCCACGCAGGTGTTAGTGCATCTGCAGGCGGCGGGACTCAATCCGATTGATACCAAGCTGCGTCAGCGCGGAACCTTTGACCCCGATCGCCGACCGGCGATTCTCGGCTGTGATGGAGCTGGCTGGGTGGCTGCTGTTGGAAGTGCTGTCAATCGCTTTGCGGTTGGGGACGCTGTTTACTTCTGTCATGGCGGCCTTGGGTTAGAACCCGGCACCTATGCTGATTACGCTGTTGTCGATCAAGCCTGGCTTGCACCCAAGCCACAGCAGTTGAGTTTTGTGGAAGCGGCGGGTGTGCCGCTGGCGCTGATTACAGCCTGGGAGTCCCTCTACGATCGCGGTCGTCTGCAGGCGGCGCAAACGGTGCTGATCCATGCCGGGGCTGGTGGCGTTGGTCATTTGGCGATTCAGTTAGCCAAGTTGCGCGGGGCACGAGTTGCCACCACCGTCAGCACACCCAAAAAAGCTGCGATCGCCCAGCACTGTGGTGCGGATCTCGTGATTCCTTACCGCGATCGCGATTGGGTGGCGGCGGTGCTTGACTGGACCGATGGCAAGGGCGTTGATCTGGCCTTCGATACCGTGGGTGGGTCGGTCTTGGAGCAGACGTTTCCGGCTGTCCGCCTCTATGGCGATCTGGTCACGATTTTGGCGCCTGATCCGGCAACAAACTGGAAAGTTGCCCGCGATCGCAATCTCCGCATCAGCCTGGAGCTGATGTTGACGCCGCAACTGCAGTCGGTGACGGGCTTCAGTCACCATCAGACTCAAATCTTGGAAACGGCGAGCCGCTGGTTTGATCAGGGGCAACTGCAGATTCATATCAGTCAAGTGTTGCCAATCACGGAGATTGTCACCGCACATCAATTGCTGGAAAGCCAACAGGCCGCGGGCAAAATTGTGATTGATCTCGCTGCGTAAATCTACCTAAATCTCCAGACAACTGCTTTAGGATTTTTCTGGATTTTCTTCGGCTTGCGCTAAATTTTGTACCGACTTTCCATCAGCTTCAGGGGGGCTTGTTAAGGTCAGGGGAGTTGCTGCCGAGTGGGTCGATGTCCCTGCCCTTGCGTTATCCCCCTCAATGGATTGTGGATTGGTGCCAAGAGCACGGCTGGACGGATCTGTTTGTTGAATGCCGCCAGTATTGGGCGTTTCCGCCAGGAGCGGTGCTGCCCCAGCCAATTCCGGCGGAAGTCCTGATTGCCATCAAGAAAGCGCAGGGACTCAGCCCGTTTGAGCAGCAGTCTTTTTCCATCTGGCTCGGCCTCTTCCTAGCTGCGATCGCGATCGCTTGGTACTGGACAACGCCTCTGCCGCTCCTTTCGCTATTTGCTGGCAGTGCTGGGCTCGTGGCTTGGCTAGATGATAGTGAGCTGCCAGCAGCGACCCCTCGTGTCTCGGAACCACCTGACTATGCGCAGTCGTTTTATTTAGACTGACGTGCCAAACAGCCAGACCCACAGCGGCAGGGTCAGGAAGAGAGCGAGGGTCGAGAGCAGAATACTACTGGCGAGCAGCTCGCGATCAAGGTTGTATTCTTCTGCCAAGATCAGTCCTGCGAAACCACTGGGCATCCCCGCCTGAAGCACCATGGCGAGGCGGCTATCACCCTGCAGACCAGCAAGGGTCAGCACTAAACCAGCCAGCAGTGGAATCACCAGCATCCGCACACAGACCGGCGGCAAGGCCAGCTGTAAACTCTGCCAACCATGTAGTTGCCGGAGCCGGAGGCCACCGAGAACTAGAGCAGCAGGAACGACGGCATGGGCTGCGGTTTGTACCGTTGTTTCAAGACCACCGGGAAGCGTTTGACCTTGCATCAGCGCTCCCAGTGCGATCGCCCAAATTGAAGGTAGGCGGAGCAAAGAGAAAAAGCGCGATCGCAGGCTATGAGTGATCTCATTGGGACTGAAATGGCTGGCTACTAAGACGCCAGCTCCGTAGGTTCCCGCAATGTTGTGGGCGACGCTGTAGAGTACGAGCCAGCCCAAATAGGGCGCACTAACGAGCGAGGGTGCAACGGCTAAACCGATAAAGCCGACATTGCCGAGCATGGCTGCAAGGGTAAAACTGCCTTGCCGTGCTGCTTGCGTTGCGGCATCGGCATCAGGGGCGAGACCAACCCATCGGGGCTGCCAGCGTCGCAGGATCGGAAAGAGGAGTGTTGCCAAGCCCAAGCCGGTGAGTAAGACCGCTAGCGTCACCAAAGAAGAAATCGAAAGGGCTTGGGAGAAATCTGTATTGCGACAGAGCGCGAAAACTTGCAGCGGAATCCCTACCCAAAACAAAAAGCGGCCGAGGAGCTGCGGCAGCAATTTGGGCAACCATCGACAGAGTGCTAGACCTGCGCCCATCCACACAACAAGAGGGCTATAGGCATGGAGCAAAATGTCGGATGACAAGGGCGGTGCAGGTGTTGCAGATCACAGCTTTTGTATTCTGCCGCACAGGGCTGGAAACGACGCCATTTGCCCTAAGTTCAACTGGGATGGGAGACTCGAAAGGTCGATCACAACAAGCGCTGCCGTGAGCCTGGCTGAATTTTTGGAATCTTGTGCGGGCAAGTGGTTTTCCCAGCGCACGAGCTATCGTCTGGGGGCATCCGAAAATTGGCACCAGTCGGATAAGACGACTTTGTTTGTCGACTTTCTCGCGCCGGATGCACCGGAGCTGCAAGCTCTGACCGCGAGTCAAGGTACGGCGATCGCGGGTCTCCAAAGTCGCTGGGAAGCGACGCCGCTGCAAACTGCCAGTACAAGCCTCTTGGTGTTATTTGCCGAGGGCGATCGCTTGATCCATCAGCGAGGCGATCGGCTCTGGCAGGGACGCTATCACTTTGCCGGCAACCATCGCGGCTTAACCCTGCAGACCGAACAGCCAGAGGGGGCAGTGGAAGAGCGCTTTTGGTTTGCCCATCCCAATCTGCGATTGCGTACCAGCTTAATTCGCGATCGCGACGGCCTAAGCCGTAGTTCCTTCTACTCGGAGATTCGGCTGGGCGTCAAACCGCCTGAGCCACCCGCAGAGGCATAACGCCCGACACTGGACAAAGTGGCCATCTGGGTAGACAGCTCTCAAGTGGACTGTAGAGAATAGAGGTATCTCGGGAAACGGGTGAGGTCCGCATCATGCGCCGCTACGCTGCTTGGCTACTGGGTCTCCTACCGCTGGGTCTACTCATTACACCAGCACAGGCCGAGAACTGGATTCGAGTCGCTTCGGTCAGCAATCCCGATCTGACGATTTTTGTAGAAGCGGCTGTTCAGCGGGACGGGAACGGACGCTATCGCCAAATGACCGTGCGCTGGGCCGAAGCAGGACAGCCCGCAGCCACCGTGCAATTGACGGTGGACTGCCAAGATCCCAACCAAGGACTGAGCTATGCCCTCAGGAGTAATGGAGCGATGGGCGATCGCTGGCAGGCCGTCAATGCCCGCACCAAAAGTGCAGCTCTGAAGTTTGTCTGTCGGGAGTATTAACAGGTGGTTGATTCTCAGCCCGACGCGTCTTTCGCCGCAGTGCAGACGACCTTCAGTCAAGGCTGGCAGGTCTACGACAAGATCCTGCAGCACGACTACATGGATCACCAGCAGGTCTACGGCATCCTGCGATCGCACTATCAGTCTTTAACGGCGCCGTTTGATTTGCTGGAGCTGGGCTGCGGTGATGCCAGCCAATCGGTACTGGCCCTGAATGGGAGCTTGATCCGCAGCTATCGCGGCGTTGATCTCTCGGCAGTTGCGCTCCAACTGGCCGAAGCTCACGTCAGTCAGTTGCGGGTGCCGGTGTTGCTGCAAGTGGGTGAATTGCTGGACTATCTGCAAACTTGCCGCGATCGCTTTGACCAAATCCTGGTGGCTTTTGCCCTCCATCACCTCAGCGCTGAGCAAAAGCAAGCTTTCTGGCAAGCTGCGGCTCAATGCCTGCGGACTGGGGGGCAATTATTACTGGTGGATGTCTTCCGACTGCCGAACGAAAGCCGCGAACAGTACCTCGATCGCTATCAGCAATTCATGGTGAGTCAGTGGTCTGCTATGACTGCGACTGAGCAGGATTTTATTAATGCTCACATTCGCCAAAGTGATTTTCCAGAGACCGATGCCAGCATGCGCGACTGGGCAGTAGCCGCAGGGTTTACAGATCTCGACTGTCTCTATTTCGGCAATGCTGACACCCAAAAAATTTGGCGCTGTAGCCTTCCTAAGACAGCAAAAGGGCTGGGCTAGAATAAGCCTAACTTCTGTCCTCAGCGGTTTCACCGCGATCGCATGACCTTGGCTTCTCCGTCTTTGCCTACGCTCACTGATGATTCAGCCTTGGCACTCACCTTGGCAGCGGCAACGGCAGCGGACGATCGCAAGGCAGGAGACATTGCCATTCTGCGGGTCTCTGAGGTTGCTTATCTGGCGGATTATTTCCTTATCTGCAGTGGTTTTTCCGTTACGCAAGTCCGCGCGATCGCCCGCTCGATTGAAGAAAAACTGGCTGAAGACTTTAATCGTTTGCCCCTGCGTAGTGAAGGGGTTGCGGAAGGCCGCTGGGTGTTGCTGGATTACGGCGATCTGATCGTCCATATCTTCTTGCCGCAAGAACGTGAGTTCTACGACCTTGAAGCGTTTTGGGGCCATGCGGAGCGGCTACCCTACAGTCCCCCCGCCCCTGTCAATCAGTCGTCGTTGAATCTGTAAGCAAACTTGGGCGTAACGATGCGATCCGTCTGTCCTGTTCCCGAAGAACAGCAGCCTCTCAACGAATATCAAACCCTCCAAGACTCCTGGTTCTTCAGTTGGGTCTGCCGTCCGGGCTTGGGCTATTACCGACCGCTGCTCTGGATTTGGGGCTGGAGCTGGTTAATTGCAGCGCCTGTGGCAGCGGCGAGCTTTCGCCCATCGCGGGCGGGACTGGAATTTGTCTTAAGTGCAGCGGCTGGTGCAGCAGTCCCTGTTCTGTTTGCCCAAATTCAGCTCTACAGTGGGTGGCGGCATGTACGCGATCGCCTCGCTGCAGAGAGTGTGCCTTATGAGGAGTCGGGCTGGTACGATGGCCAGTTTTGGCAGAAGCCCTCGGAAGTCTTGGCCCGCGATCGCTTGCTGGCCAGCTACGAGGTTCAGCCTCTCCTCGATCGACTCAGACAGTCGATTGGCCGCTGTCTAGCATTTATTGGGATCAGTGCCTTGCTAATTGTGCTGTTGAGGGCAGGATTGTGAGCTTAACCAAACGGGTACAGACCGCCCCGATCGCGGTACGACTGCTGCGCGAGGGCATTTTGGAATCCTCTCATTTGGTTGAGGCTGTGGTCTGCGATCGCCGGGGTCGCACCCTGTTCATTGCTGGCAATCCCGAGCACAGCAGCTTTATCCGCTCGGCGCTTAAGCCCTTGCAAGCCCTTGTCGTGCTCAAAACCGGCACGATGGAGCGCTTTGGACTGAGCGATCGCGATTTGGCGATTATCTGTAGCTCTCACAAAGGCTCGGTAGAGCAAGCGCGGCAGGCTTTCAACATCCTCTGGAAGGCGGATATCGATCAAGCTGCGCTGCAGTGCCCGACCCCTGCAGGTCGCCGCAGTCCTCTGGAGTACAACTGCTCGGGTAAACATGCCGGTATGTTGGCAGCCTCTAAACAGCAGAATTGGCCGCTAGAAGGCTACATGCGGCGATCGCATCCCGTGCAGCAAGCGATTCTTGAGATCGTGGGTGACTTGCTGGGTATTCCAGCTGCGGAATTTATTGTTGCCCGCGACGACTGTGGCGTGCCCACGGTCTCGATGGAACTGCAACAGATGGCGACGCTCTACGCCCATCTCAGCTCTGGCGATAGCCCCGAGCTGGAGCGGATTCAGCGGGCGATGACTTACCACCCCGACTTGATCGCTGGCGAGGGTGAGTTTGATACGGAGCTGATGCGCCTCACGGAAGGCCGCCTGGTCAGTAAAACCGGTGCCGAAGGCGTGCAATGTATCGGTCAGGTTGGCGAAGGATTAGGGCTTGCCATCAAGGTGCAGGATGGGGCCAAACGCGCCAAAATTGCAGTCGCCATTCAGTCACTGCGCCAAATCGGCTGGATCAGCCCGGCGATCGCCGATCTCTTGGCGGAGCAATTCATGGTCATTGCGCCTTGCAAACGGCTGGAGGTGGATGGGGAATTGACCTTGCTATGAGCGACCTAAAGCCTCAAACCATCCTCTGAAGACTTTAGTTGTCATCTGAGGCTTGACAGCAGTGGATAACTCTGACATAGTAGAAATCTGGCTGACGCGGGGTAGAGCAGCCTGGTAGCTCGTCGGGCTCATAACCCGAAGGTCAGAGGTTCAAATCCTCTCCCCGCCACCAAATGAAGAGTCGCTCACTGAGCGGCTCTTTTTTATTGCTTTCAAGGCTAAATGCTGCAGACAGCACATCCTGAGCCTGTTTCTAGGTTTCCTCTTCCAGATCATCGGGATAAAGCTGAGCGTAGGCTGGCAGTTCTTCTGGATCGACGAGATGCTTCAGAGCCTCTTGCCGTGAGAGCAACACCCGCTGGGCCAAACGGGCAGCATCGCCATCTCGCAGTTCGGCATCCGCTAGGCGATCAAAAAAGTCGCGATAGAGCGCCACTAATTGATGGTGTAGTTCAAATCGCAGCTCATGGGTGTCCTTGGGCACAGGCTTCGCAGGCAGAACGCTTGCAGCTATCCTACGCTCTCCTGTGACTCAGAACTTGTCGTCTGTTAGAGTTTCAGCTTCTATAAAGCAATGAGAAAGTCTGGGGCGATCGCAGACCGTTCCATCAGGGAGTGAGCACCATGCACGTTCAAAGATTGCAGCGCTGGGCGATCGCCAGTTTGCCCCTATTCTTGGTGGCTTGCGGGGGCGGCCAAAACAGTGACACAGCTGTCACCCCTCCAGTGCCAACGCCACCCCCAGAGTTGCCTCCAGTCGCAACAACGCCTCCTGCTGCACCACCTCAGGGACTTCAGCCTCCGATCACCCCCCAACAGCGCCTGCAAACAGTGGTGACTGGCCGGACAGATCCTTTTGGTAGCCTGCAGACTGCAGCGGTTGTTCAGCTGCCTACCCCCCCTCGGCCGACAACTCCTCCCGGTGGTCCAACCGGTCCAGGGGGAACCCCCACCGCTGGGGGGCAACCGAGCGGTCCTGGCGGTATTCTGTTGCCTCCGGTGCCCTTTGCAGAACAAGTTGCTGTGACTGGCGTACTCGTTGCTGCGGGACAACCCTTTGCAGTTGTGGAGGTGCCTGGAGCCTTTGGTGGATCCCAGCAAGTACGTGTTGGATCCACGTTGGCTGGCGGACGACTCACGGTTGCCCGTATTGATGCTTTTGGGCCTGATCCGGTTGTCTACTTCCGTGAGCGTGGGATTCGCCAGCTCGTTTCACGTCGGGTTGGTCAGCCTGTTGCAACTGGTAATTCAGGAGTTGATACGGTGACTGAGCAGATCTTGCAAGCTCCGCCACCACCGACTGGCATTTAGAGCTACGGATTGAATCATTCTCACGCTTGCGCTTGGGGAGCGTTGGTACTTGCGTGGCAGGCGATCGCGATTACCTCTTCTGAATTGAGGATGGGGATGGGTGACACTAGTACATCCTGCGGCTCATCCTCACGATTCTTGGGCTATTCGAGAGCCGGCTGTATGACCTGCATCGCAAGATCAAAGGGGCTGAAATAAAAGCTTCAAAGGCATAGAATTCAGTGGCTTTTATTTTTTCTGTAGAGAAAATTAAGCCCCTAAAAAATCTGTCAACTACTCTTTGGCTCAATGCCAGTCTGGACTGGCGATATGACGGGCTACTGATGCGGTTGTGCGGATGATTTGAAGCCTAGAAACTGCTGAGTTTTTGCCAAATAGCTGATCTTCTTTCTGTATCTTTTCTAGCGAACTGGCCGGTTGGCATTGAGTACGATCGACAGATTAGCTTTTTGGAAAAATCCATGAGCGGCAATGCAGCCCGGGTTAGCGCCGTCCACCAGATCATCAATCGGGAGCCGCTACCTTCCAAGCCTCCGGTCTCCCTCGAAGCAATCTGGGCAGAGAACGTCTTCGATCTCAGCAAAATGCAAGCGCGGCTCCCCAAAGCCGTTTTCAAATCGATCAAAAACACGATCGTCACTGGTCAAAAACTCGATCCTTCGGTCGCTGATGCTGTTGCCACGGCGATGAAAGACTGGGCGATGTCGAAAGGGGCGCTCTACTATGCCCACGTCTTCTACCCGATGACCAACGTCACCGCCGAGAAGCATGATGGCTTCATCTCGGTGCAGGGCGACGGCAAAGTCATCTCTGAGTTTTCTGGCAAGGTACTGGTTCAGGGTGAACCGGATGGTTCTTCCTTCCCCAATGGCGGCATCCGCGACACCTTTGAAGCGCGAGGCTACACCGGCTGGGATGTAACCAGTCCTGCCTACATTATGGAAACCGATAACGGTTCCACCCTTTGCATTCCGACGGTCTTCGTCTCTTGGACCGGAGAGGCGCTCGATAAGAAAGTGCCGTTGCTGCGATCGATCGCAGCCATGGATAAAGCAGCTCGCAAAGTCTTGACCTTGTTGGGCAATACCGAAGTTGCTCCGGTCAACTCCAGCTGCGGTGCTGAGCAAGAGTACTTCTTGGTCGACGCCAACTTTGCCAGCCAGCGCCCCGACTTGCTGTTGGCGGGTCGCACCCTGTTTGGCCGCCCCTCGGCTAAGGGTCAGGAGTTTGACGACCACTACTTCGGCGCGATTCCGGAGCGGGTACAAGTCTTCATGCAAGATGTCGAAGAAACCCTGTACAAGCTCGGCATTCCCGCCAAAACCCGCCACAACGAAGTGGCCCCAGGTCAGTTTGAAATTGCTCCGTTTTTTGAATCAGCCAACGTTGCCAGCGACCACCAGCAGCTGATCATGACGGTGCTGAAGCAGACTGCCAAGAAGCATGGCTTCATGTGCCTGCTCCATGAAAAACCCTTCGCAGGCATCAACGGTTCTGGTAAGCACGTCAACTGGTCGGTCGGCAATGCGACCCAAGGCAACCTGCTCGATCCGGGTGATTCGCCCCACGACAATGCTCAATTCTTGGTCTTCTGTGGCGCGGTGATTCGCGGCGTTCACAAGTATGGGCCGCTGATGCGGGCTGCGATCGCGACGGCTAGCAATGATCACCGTTTGGGGGCTAACGAAGCGCCGCCGGCGATCATGTCAGTCTACTTGGGCACCCAGTTGGAAGAGGTGTTTGAGCAGATCAAGACCGGCACTGTCACCGAGTCCAAACAGAAAGGAATCATGGACTTAGGCGTTGATGTGCTGCCCTATTTGACCAAGGACGCTGGCGATCGCAACCGGACCTCGCCCTTTGCCTTCACCGGCAACCGCTTTGAGTTCCGTGCGGTCGGTGCCAGCCAATCGGTATCGGGGCCATTGATCGTGCTGAACACGATTTTGGCGGACTCGCTCGACTGGATGGCCAATCGCCTTGAGCACGAGTTCTCGAAAGGGCTCGATGAAAACACCGCCATCCTCACTGTCCTCAAAGAAGTGATGGAAGAGCATGGCGACGTGATCTTTGGTGGCAACGGCTACTCCGAAGAATGGCACCGTGAAGCGGTTGAAAAACGTGGTCTGGCTAACCTGCCGACAACGGCGGATGCGCTGCCGGTGCTCAAAGAAGAGTATGTGGAAGACCTGTTCAAAAAAACGGGTGTTCTAACGCCGGTGGAGCTGGAAAGTCGCTTTGAGGTCTACGCCGAGCAATACATCCTCTCGATCGAGGTGGAAGCGAAGTTGGCCGTCAACATTGCTAAGACGATCATCTACCCTGCAGCCGTTGAATATCTGTCGAAGCTGTCTACCACGATCGCCAGTCTCGGCAGTCTTGGCATTGACTTTGAAAAAGCCAGTGCCAAGAAAATCGCAGACCTAACCAGTGCTTTAGTGGCTGCTGCAACGGAACTCAGTGAAGCCCTTGAGAAAGAAGACTTTGCTGATACCGTTGAGCACCTGCAGTACTGTGCGAAAACGCTGCGTCCGCTGATGGATAACGTCCGGACCTATGCCGATGCCCTGGAAGCGGAAGTGGCAGATAGCTTCTGGCCGCTGCCGACCTACCAAGAGATGCTGTTTATCAAATAGGCGCTGCTGAGGTCGAAGTCCTCGGTCTGTAATCACAATCAAGCTCTGGATGAGGTGTTGGGGGTCGTCTGGCCTCCAACACTTTTTTAATTTGGGACGACCTGAAAGTGGCTTCTCTACACTCAAAGCAGGAACGCTCTGGAAAACTCAAATGTTGAATGATCGCGATCGCGCCAAACTGAAGCAACTCAAGCAGCAACTGCAAGAACCACCGCCACCACCGGCGATCGAAGAAGACCCGGAAGCAGCGCTACGCCAAGAATTTGATGACTTGCTGAAAGGGCGAAAACGGATCAAGCCCAAGACGCAAGGCCAAGCCAAGGCCGCTCCAGCTCCTGCTGATGATTATGTAGAGTTCCGTAAATTACTGCTGGAAGATTCAGGCGATCGCCGGCAACAAGGTTGAAGAGTTCCTTAAATTTGGCGATCGCCTCCCCGAAATTCCTGACAATGGCGGCGCGAGATATCCACTTCGCTAATCGTGACAGGAGACCAAGCCCCCTCGTTGGGGCTTTTTTGTGGTCTGTGAGGGAACCAAAGCGACTTGGTAGGATCAAACCCGGCCGCCCCACCGACAAACTCATGGATATCCGCAACGGCTTTATCGACACGATTGGGAACACGCCGCTGATTCGCCTCAACAGTCTGAGCGAAGCCACCGGCTGCAATATTTTGGGCAAAGCCGAGTTTCTCAACCCTGGTGGATCGGTCAAAGACCGGGCTGCGCTGTTCATCATCGAAGATGCCGAACGGCAAGGCAAGCTGCGTCCGGGCGGGACGGTCGTCGAGGGAACGGCGGGCAATACGGGCATTGGGCTAGCGCATATCTGTAATGCCAAGGGCTATCGCTGCCTGATTGTGATTCCCGAGACCCAATCGCAGGAAAAGATTGACCTGCTGCGGACCTTGGGTGCGGAAGTACGGACAGTACCTGCTGTCCCCTATCGCGATCCCAACAACTACGTCAAAGTGTCAGGCCGCCTGGCGGAAGAACTGGACAACGCCATTTGGGCGAATCAATTCGATAACCTCGCGAATCGCCAAGCCCACTATGCCACCACGGGCCCTGAAATTTGGCAGCAGACTGAAGGCACCGTTGATGCATGGGTGGCGGCAACGGGAACGGGTGGCACCTATGCGGGTGTTGCCCTCTACCTGAAGGAACAAAGCTCCAACGTGCGTTGCGTCGTCGCTGACCCGATGGGGAGTGGCCTCTACAGCTGGGTGAAGACCGGCGAGATTTATCTGGAAGGTAGCTCCGTCACCGAGGGCATCGGCAACAGCCGGATTACCGCCAACATGCAGGATGTGCCGGTCGACGATGCCATCCAAATTGGCGATCCTGAAGCGCTGGAAATCATCTATCAACTGCTGCACCACGATGGTCTGTTCATGGGCGGTTCGGTCGGGATCAATGTCGCTGCTGCCTATCGCCTTGCCAAGGAAATGGGGCCAGGCCACACGATCGTGACTGTTCTCTGCGACGGCGGAGCTCGCTATCAATCGCGGCTATTCAATGCAGAATGGCTGGCCTCGAAAGGACTGCAAATGCCGCAGGTGAACCGATGAAACGCGATCGCCTACCGGCACTGCTGGCTTGGATTGCCGCCAAATGCGCAGAAGAACTGGACGTCCGTCTGCTTGCGACTCCAACAGAAGAACTCTGGGGGCGCCACATCATCTGGCTATTTTTGCTGACGCGCAGCGAGCAGGAAGATCCGAGCGATCGCCAAGCCGTCAATGACTTCCTCGCGGAACTAGCCGATGAGGAAATGGCAGCTGCTCGGCAAATCTTCTTCCAGATTGTTGAGCAGAGACGAGCTGCCAACCCTGTAGCTTCAACGCCAGATCTGGGTTAGTCCAAACTGGCAAGAAGATCGGCGGCTTCTTGGCAGAGGCGATCGTGGGCGGGGCCGTTGCTAGCGATCAGGCAACCCCATTGGCTGATGTCGCCAGTGTTGTAGCGCAGGGCTGAACCGTCGGCATGACTGAAGCGCCCACAGGCTTCGAGCAATAGCAACTCGGGGGCAGCCATATCCCAATCCTTGGGCGCTGACTTGCCGGAGAGTGACAGGTAAACATCGGCGCGTTGCTCCGCGATTGCCACAATCTTGACGCCGACGCTGCCGACATAGATCTGCTGCTGCAAGGAAAGGCGATCGAGCAATTGCTGGAAGCGATCGCCCCGATGGGTGCGGCTGGCAACCAGAATCAAATCGTCTTGGCGATCGGAAACGGTCAGCTTGGTCTGAGTCCCATCTTGCGTTTCTCGGTAGCAGCCTTGGCCTTGCACTGCCCAATAAAGAGTCTGCTGAGCCGGAATTGCAACGACGGCTAGGACAGGACGCTGCTGGTAGGTCAGGGCAATCTGCACGGCAAATTCGCCCGTGCGATCGATGAAATCGCGGGTGCCATCCAGCGGATCGATGATCCAAACCCAGTCTTGCGGTAGCGGCAAGGTTAGTGCCGTGCGATCGCTTTCTTCGCTGAGGTAGCCAAATGGCATATCGCTAAAAGCGGTTTGCAGCCGCTCCAAAACGTGTCGATGAATCGCTAAATCTGCGGCCGTAACTGGATCGTCACCCTCCTGCCACAGCTTCGGTGCTGCCTCAGCTTGAGCCGCATAGAACTGCAGTGCAATATTCGCTGCTTCCCAGCCCACTTGACGGGCGATCGCCAACACGGCATCGACTGGTTGACCGGCGATCGCATGGAGAGGGGACATAGCACTCTAGACTCGGCATGGAGATTCTACCCCTGCACTGTGACTGAGCCTTGCCCTAGCACGCTCTACCTCGTGGGTACGCCGCTCGGCAACCTCGAAGACATCAGCTATCGTGCCGTCAAAATTTTGCGCGGGGTGGATGCGATCGCGGCGGAAGATACCCGACGCACGGGGCGTCTGTTGCAGGCATTGGGTATCGATCGCCCCCAGGTGAGCTATCACGAGCACAACCGCCAGCAGCGGGGGCCAGAGCTGATTACTCGCCTGCAAGCCGGTCAGAGCATCGCCTTGGTCAGTGATGCTGGGATGCCCGCGATCGCTGATCCGGGGCAGGAGTTGGTGCAAGCGGCGATCGCCGCCGGATTAACGGTGGTGCCGATCGCTGGCCCCAGTGCGGTGATTGCAGCCCTCTGCGCTTCGGGGCTAGCGAGCGATCGCTTTGCCTTTGAAGGCTTTTTGCCCGCCAAACGCAAGGCGCGGCGAGATGTTTTGCAATCGCTCAGTCAGGAAGCTCGAACGCTGATCTTCTATGAGTCGCCTCATCGCTTGCGGGACACGCTGGAGGATCTCGCAGCTGTTTTTGGGGGCGATCGCGCGATCGTGCTGGCACGAGAGCTGACCAAGCTGCATGAGGAGTTTTGGCGTGGCAGTGTGGCGGAGGCGATCGCCGAATTTGAGCGGCGGGAACCTCAAGGTGAATTTACGCTGGTGGTCGCGGGGGCTGTTGTCCAAACCCAAGCCCTCAGCGAAGAGACACTCCGGCAAGAGCTAGCGACGCTGTTGGCAGCGGGTGTCTCCCGTTCTGAAGCCAGTCGAACCCTCGCAGCTCAAACCGGCACCCCCAAGCGGCGACTCTATCAACTTGCTCTCGAAGTGCCGCTGCCCGAAGATGAAGGCGCTACCTCCTCAGAGCCATGAAAGGACTCGTCACTTTTTTAATCTGCCTGATTTGCACCCTCTGGTTGGGGGCGATCGCGGCTTTGACGGCGCAAAATCCAAGCTTGGTCAGTGTGCGCTTGCTGGTGCTCGAAAGTGTGCGGATTCCACTCGGACTCGCGATCGCTGGAGGTGTGGGAGTAGGGCTAATGGCAGGCGCGCTGCTTCAACTTTTTGTGCGTCGTCCCTAGCCGCAAGGGCAGTTGGTTCAGATCAGTCACAGACAAAAGGGATCGTTAAACTGGGGCCATGCTGAGTTTTTTAGCGATTCTGCCGCGATCGCTAGTGACGTTTTTCTATGCGGCAGCGGCTTTATTGAGGTTTTATGGCGATGCCGAAACCATCCCCTTCGAACAATACGGATTCACCTACACCGTCCTCGACTGGAGCCTCGTGGCTTTCCTCGCTGCGTCAGTCCTGCTACTGGTGGCTATCGGCATTGAGTGGCACGGTGGAAACCGAAGAAGAGATCAAGAGGCTGAGGACAGAGCGGCTACGGCTGAAGCAAGAGACCGAGCAGTTGCGGCAGCAGAACGCGAAGCTCGACGAGATTATCTTGCAGCGAGAGAAGCAGAACGCCAAAATCGACGCGATATTCTCCAAATACGACATCAACTCGACCCCAGCCCCGAAAACCGAGCAGCCCTAAGGGATTTCTTGGCGATTCTGGAAGAAGACCGCTAAGCACCCATGGCTGAGTAGTGGCGCAGACCCCGCCGCCAGAGCCAACGATTCAGGAGCCAAAAGAGCCCCATCCAGCCGGACAGAATGGCAAAACCGGGGGCGATCGCGACGGGCAAGTCCAGCAGAATCGCCACAGGAAAATAGATCAGATAAGGAAAGGGTGTCCAGATTACGATCGCCTGCAACTGCTCTGGAAAAACGGAGAGCGGCGCGACCATACCCGACAGGAAGAGGTAGGCCAGAAACCAAAACTGCTCAAGGGCACTGGCTCGCTCAATCCAAAAGCTGAGCATGGCGAAGGTGTACTGGATCAAAAAGCGTAGGCAAAACGCCGCCGCGATCGCCACCAGAAAGAGCAACAGACGCCAGAGCGACGGCAGTACCCAAGCGGCGGGATAGAGCCAGATCGCCAGTCCTAGCAGCAGCACAATAAACGGTAGGCGGGCTAGGCGCTCGGCTATGTGCGAGGCAAAGTGGTGCCAGCCCGGATCGAGCGGTTGCAACAGTCGAAAGGAAAGCTGGCCTTTGACGACTTCTTTTTCGAACTCCCAAATCACCCAGACGACGGTGAGCTGGCGAGCTAGAAAAACGGCCAAAAAGTACTGAACTACGGCTTGCGTGGAGAGGCCAAAGTCGCCGCTGCGCACGGCCTCATCCCAGACGCCCATCATGATCAGTGGCAGCGAGCCGGAGAGCACCCAGAGGATCAGCTCGGCGCGATACTCGACCATGTAGTCGTAGTAGGTCTTGAGCAGTGTTGCTGGCAGCCGCCATCCCCGCTTCATGCCACCACTCCTGCACTGAAGACGCGACCAATCACTTCTTCGACGGGCGGATCTTCAACGCGCAAGTCACTGACGGGCAAATCGGCCAAGAGCCGCGTCACGGTTTCTGTCAGGTGCGATCGCTTCACCAGTAACCGCACCGAAAGGCCATCACAGCTTTCGACTTCGCCATAGCGACTCAGGTCGTCAGGCGATCGCGGACTCTCGAGATCAATTTGAATTTGGCGATAGGGGGCAAAGCGATCGAGCAAGCCGTCTAGGCCGCCGTCGTAGATCAGGCTGCCGTAGTGAATGACAATGACGCGTTCGCAGAGGCGCGTGATGTCGGCCATGTAGTGGGAGGTCAGCAGAATCGTGGCGCGATAACGTTCGTTGTAGGTCGCCAAAAACTCCCGCACTGCCGTCTGAGCATTGACATCCAGCCCCAGCGTTGGCTCATCGAGAAATAAGACTTTCGGACCATGCAGTAATGCGGCCAGGAGTTCGGCCTTCATCCGTTCGCCCAGCGAGAGCTTGCGCACCGGCTGCCGCAGTTGCTGTTGCAGGGACAGCATTTCCGCGAGCTCGCCAATACGGTGATCGAGGTCGCGATCGCTGATGCCATAGACTGCGCCATTGATCCGCAGCGAGTCTAGAGCGGGCAAGTCCCAGATCAGTTGCTGCTTTTGGCCCATGACCAGACTGATCTGTTTGAGGAAGGCCGGTTCCCGCCGAAACGGCACAGACCCTGCGACTCGGCAGGAGCCACTGGAAGGCCGAATCAAGCCGGTCAGCATTTTCAGCGTTGTGGTTTTGCCTGCGCCATTTGGCCCCAAGAAACCAACCACTTCGCCGGGTTCGATCCGAAAGCTGACGCCTTTGACGGCTTCGATGTCGCGGAAACGCCGCTTGAAGAAATGGCGGACGCTGCCCATCAAGCCCGGATCTTTGAGCGCTACAGGATAGACCTTGCGCAGTTGTTCAGCTTCAATCACGCTCTACCCCACGGTTCGCCGCGATCGCGGCAGCTTAGCAGTGCCCCTGATCCTAGACGTTTCTGGGTTGCCACAGCCGGTTGGCGGATGGGTGTGAAGTTAGCCGGTTGATGGCGGTTTATATCCGCACGCTTGTTGCCAGCACCACACAGTTAAATGGTCATTGTGTAGATGCAGCGCGTAAACAGGATTGTTCGGTTCATAGGAGGTGTATTGCATGGAAACCATTACCTTCGATGAGTTTCTGAAGGTTGAGCTGCGTGTCGGAAAGATTGTTGATGCGACTGAGTTCGTTGGGGCGCGGAAGCCAGCCTACATCCTGCATGTCGACTTTGGCGAAGAGATTGGTGTCAAGAAATCCAGTGCACAGATTACTGCGCTCTACAAGCCGGAAGAGCTGATTGGTCGGCTGGTCGTAGCGGTCGTCAATTTTCCACCGAAGCAAATTGGTCCGCTCATGTCTGAGTGCCTTATAACGGGCTTCCACAACGAGAATGGAGAGGTGGCGCTGTGTGTCCCTGACAAGTCCGTTCCACTTGGCACGAAGTTGCTTTGATTCAGTCCGTTCGTTCAGATGTTAGCTAGCTAGATTATCTGTTGGCGTGCACTTGAAAAGCTGTTGCTAAAGTTTTTGGAGGTGGAAAGAGAGTTGATTGGCCAGTGAGTCTATGCAGTGAGAACCAAATCTCTGTATGGCTGTCGTACATTCTCTAGCTCATTAAAAGTCTGTTCGGCCCATCGCGGCAGCTTAGCAGTGCCCCTGATCCTAGACGTTTCTGGGTTGCTACAGCCGGTTGGCTAATGGGTGTGATGTCAGTGATAATCCGGTTGATGGCAGCTTATCCCTTACTTGGTTGCTGCAATCGGATATGGAAAATAGAGAATTTCTCAGTTTTGAGGCTGAAATGACACAAATGAATCGCCTTGTAAACTTAGATCCAGCAATTGGGGTAGATTGTGATGCTACTGCAGATTAGTACTAGACGATACTCTAAGTTTCTACGAATAACATGTAGACTTGTTAGATAATCAAAAAAACTTCAGGGCGTGTTAAGTAGATCTAAGACCTATGAGCAATTGGCTTACTCCCATATCTGAGACAGCAAAGAGTACATTAAACATAATTAAATCTATTGGTCCATTGCTTATCTCACAATCTAACTTTGCATCTGAAGCCTATGCACGACACCTATTACGCTTAGCAAGCGTAGAAGCAGCTAAAGAATTAGTGAATCAAGAAATTGATATTTATTCCAAGGCTAAAGAGCAATTAATACAGCGATATATTGATGCAGATCAAGTAGAGCGCATCCGAATAAAACGTGATCTTGAAGATATAGAATCTAATGTTAGGAGCTTGAATATTGCAGCTACAGCTATGAATTATTTATCTTTAGAACAGAATTCAGCTGAAAAGGTTTCTGATAGTCAAGAAACCTCTAGCTTAGATCAGAAAGAAATCTCACCCCATTGGCTGGATAAATTTAATGAGTTATCACGATCAAGGAATGAAGATTGGAGAGCCAATCTTTTGTCATGCGCTCTAGCAGTAGAATCAAGAAGACCTGGCACTGTAAGCCCACGCGCACTTTGGTTGCTAGGCACTTTAGAAGAGCCCATATTTAAAGCATTCGCTACTATTCTTGATTTGAGTTCCTTTATAGGATCTGGCTTGATGATTCCAGACTCAGAAGTAACTCTTCTGCAAAAACCAGTCCCCAATTGTGAACTTGGGGACACAGTTTCAATTGGACGATTGGTATATCTTCTGAGTGATATTGGGGTTTTAGCAGAATCATTAACAACGCAACGTTCTTTTCCACAGGGCTCTAAATTCTCTGTTAAATACCATTCTTTTCATTATTGTATAGAGTGCCTTAGTAATCCCTTAACTGTAGAAGGTGTAATCCTTACACCTCTGGGCTCGTCTCTTGCTTCGTTTTATAGTCGAAACTTTAATCCACTTGGAGCAGAAATATTCCAAGCTTGGATTAATAGTCTTGATAGGAACCATTTCTTAGTAACCAAGTTATAGATATCACAAAATTTTTAATTCCTAAAAAATTCTATGAATATTAACTTTCTCAAGCCTAATTTTGCAGGTCTAGAAAATTATTTTTGTCTATTTACGGTCGATCACAGGAAATATCAGATGATTCTGTAGAAGAGCTTGAGATACCCTAGGTTGAACGTTTAAAACAAACGTTTTTATAAGATATTTGGCAATTTTAGAGATGAATTTTTGGATTGATTTTGTCTAGATTGAGATTGATTTTAGATATAGCATCTTACATCTAACAACATCTGCCTAATACAAGTCTACATGAATTATATTGTTGTCAAATCGATAAAATTCTGTATCTAAATTGCTACAGTTTTAGGTGATCGGCAATCAAGCGCAGCATGCCTCTCGGTGCTGCCTCTATCTTTGCTATAAAGCCTTTGTCTGCAAACATCTGGCGGACTACTTCAGGTGCCAGTCGCAGCTTCAGGTAGTGACTGACTTGCATTTTCCATTGGTCCCCCTGCCGTTCATGGAGGATGTCATGCACACAGATGCGATCGCCTTGTTCTTCCAGAAAGCAGGTGAGAATTCGAGACTGATCCGATCGCACAGAAATAAAGCGGCGATCGCCCTGTAGCGGTTGCGAATAGTCGCGGAACGTCGCTAGAAAACGCCCGCCCGGCGCAAGATGCTCGTGAGCTAGACTCGCGAGGCGATCGACTTCCTCAGGACTGCTGAGATGAGTCAGAGTATCGCCCATGCAAACAATCAGCGTTGCCTTAGTGCCCGTTGGTAGATGCTTAGGAAAATCCAGCAAATCGCCACAAACAGACTGGATGGGCAGAGAACCCGCCAACTCCTGCAACCGCGCCAATAGGTAAGTAGAAGAATCGATCGCGATTACCTCAAAGCCTGCCTTTGCCAAAGGAATCGCGTGCATCCCAAAGCCTGCACCCAAATCCAAACACAGCCCCGGTGAGGGTAAGAGTCCGGCTAAGTCTGCGGCTCCCGCTGCCAGTGCGGCCTCCGCGCCACCGGCCATCCATTCATAAATAAGTGCAAGCAATTGCTCGTAGTGTTGGGCTGTGGCGGTCATCAGCTTATTGATGCAGATGTGGATGAGTGTTGGGCGATCGCCGCTCGAAAGATCTCATTCTCGGGCTGCTCTAAAAACCACGCGATCGCCTTGGCTTGAACCTCCAGGATAAAAGCCTCTTTGTGACTGTTGTAGTCCAGTAGATCCTCAAAATCGATTGCAGAAATTCTCTGCTTGAGCGCTTGGTAAGCCTCACGCATCTCTGGATGAGCGATCAAGTAATCCCGAAAGGCTACATGCCGAACCCAATGATAGGTGCCATAGGTGATGACATGGATATTGACTGTGGAAAGGTAATCCTGACCAAAAGCTAAGGGTTGATCAGGTTTCAGGATTGTCGGTAATTCTGCATCTGAAAGTGCTTTCAATTGCACATAAAAGCGACGGTAGGGCATCGCCTGATTAAAGGCTTCGACGTAGGCATAGCCTGCTGCCAGCATTGGTGCGATCGTGGCATCTAGCGAATGCGAGTCACGTAGGCCAACCAAGATATCAATGATGGGTTTGGCAACAAGATTCCCAATCGCTGTGCTGCCAATATGCTCAATCACCGGATTGAGAGGGGCGATCGCTTGATTAATCCGCGATCGCTGCTGTTGAAATTGCTCTTTCCAAGCCGGTGTGTAGGGCTCCAGCGTAATTTTCACGATCGCTGACGGTCACTCAAAATCAGAAAATGCTGATGAATCACATCTTCTAATAACCCCTTCCCATAAAACAAGCGATCGCAAAATCGAACGGTAGAACCAAGGCTGCTCCGCGAGGGTCAAGCAGCCGCAGCGTATGATCCGGAAAGCGATGGGTTGGGTCGATGCAGACTCCCGAAGAACGCCAGCGATCGCTGGCTGGAACTGCGATTTGGATTGCAGTTTTGTTTAACCTGACCTGTAACGGCGGCGGCTATGTCTATCAACGACGCTGGAAAGCCTACTGGCTCGGTGCATTAATTGCCTTTCTCGCCGCACTGGGTAGCGGGAGTGTGGCGGGGGCGATCGCTTGGGCCAGAACGCCGTCTGTCAGCTTTGAAGACCGCGCCACTAATTTTGCTTGGGCGGCGCTGGGAACGGGCAGTGTGGGCTGGTTGGCCGTGGGCTTTGGATCGGCGATCGAAGCGGGAATTACTGTGCAGCGCCTGCGTCGGCGCTTGGCTCGCCAACCGGAAAAAGTTGCTGTTTCCGAGTCCATTCCTCCCAGTTCATGATCGCCGCCCTGTTGGAACTGAGCAGCAGCGATCGCAGTTGGCTGATCTTGGGGGTGCTGCTCTGTTTGCTGTTTGAGTTAATCAACGGCTTCCACGACAGTGCCAACACGATCGCGCCGCTGATTTACAGTCGCGTCCTGACGCCTCTGGCAGCTGTGGTTTGGAGTAGTGTCTGGAATCTGGTGGGGGCGATCGCCTCTTCCGGTGCAGTCGCCTTTGGGATTGTGGCGCTCTTGCCACCTACAGCAGCAGGGCAGTCGCCGGACTGGTGGGCCGTAGCAGCGCTGTTATTGGTGGCGATCGCCTGGAACTGGGTGACGTGGTGGCGGGGTATTCCGCTCTCCAGTTCGCAAACCCTGATTGGGGCATTGATTGGTGTCCACTGGGGACAACTGTGGAGTGAGCAGGCCTGGACTTGGCAGGCTTTGACGGTGCCGCCGCTCCCCGCCACGGTGGAGGCGCTGTTGCTCTCGCCGTTGCTGGGCTTTGCTCTGGCCTATGGATTGCTGAGTCTGGTGCGATCGCGCTTACAGTCCCGGTTGGACCCGTTGGAAGCTCCAAGTGAGCCACCGCTGTCATGGCGAGTGCGCGGTAGTCTCTTGCTGGCTTCAGCCGGAATGAGCTTGAGTCACGGCACCAATGATGGTCAAAAGGGCATGGGTCTGCTGCTCTTGATTCTGGCGACGGCATTGCCCGATCGCTTTGCGACGGCATTGGATCAGCACTACTTACCCCTCGGCATCAAAGCAATCGTTGCCCTCAGCTTGGCGATTGGCACCCTGATTGGCTGGCAACGGATCACCCACACCCTCGGCGAAGCAATGGGCGATCGCCCGCTGACTACCGCTCAAGCCCTATCAGCCTCTACGGTGACGACTGCGACGATTCTGACGGCCAGTGCTTGGGGACTGCCGATCAGCACCACGCAAGTCCTGACGGCGGGCATTGCTGGCAGCACGCTCGCCACTCAAATAGCCCTCAACCGCCAGACAATTCGACGTTTGCTCTGGACTTGGCTGATTACCCTGCCGATCGCCATTGGCTCGGCGCTGTTGCTCTACAGTCTCGGACGCGTGATTGGGGCTTGACGTTCGTTGTTGTTGTCAGGCTCTCGGCAAGCTGCGACGATCGCGGCAGTCTCTGAGGACCAGCATGGCTAAGCGGGGGGCGATCGCCGCCGGACATCCACAGACCGTTGCGGCTGGCTTGGTGGCCTTGGAAGCAGGGGGTAATGCCTTTGATGCTGCGATCGCGGCGTTGGCAGCTTCGTGGATCACTGAGCCCCTGCTGACCTCACCGGCGGGAGGTGGCTTTCTGCTCGCAGCACAGCCCCACCAAAGCCCTCGCCTCTATGACTTCTTTTGCCAGACTCCCAGTCAGCGATCGTCAGAACCGCAGGATTTCTATCCCGTTGGGGTGGATTTTGGCGATGCGATTCAGGAATTTCACATCGGCTTAGGCTCCGTCGCCGTCCCCGGATTGCTGGCTGGACTGCTGAGGGTGCAGGCCGAACTGGGACGATTACCGCTTTCTGTCGTCTTGGAACCGGCGATCATCTTAGGCCGCGAGGGTGTGGAAATCAATGCCTTTGGTGAATACTGCTTTCGGCTGCTGGACCCAATCGTGACTGTAACGCCGGGAGCTCGATCGCTCTATCAGCCCCAGGGGCAACCGCTGCGATCGGGCGATCGCTTCACCAATTCCGACCTTGCTGCGGTCTTAGAGGAACTAGCAACGGCCCATGGTAGCCGTTTCTATCAGAAAGAACTGTTGCCTGCCCTAGCGAACTACTGCGCTGCTGGCGGCAACCTGCAACTGGCGGATTTGCAGCAGTATCCCGTCGCTGTGCGATCGCCCCTCGCCATCCCCTTTGGTCGCTATCGGCTGTTGACCAACCCACCGCCCAGTAGTGGCGGGCTGCTGATTGCCTTTGCCCTGTCGCTGCTCAATCAATCCGCGATTAGCCTCGACCCGCAGCGGCATCCGCAGGATCTCGTGCAATTGATGCGGTTGACCAATGCGGCTCGCCGTGACTTTCTCGATGGGGCACTGCAACAAGCCGGAATCGATCGCCAATTCCTGCAAGGTGCGGCTTTTGAACAAGCTGCTGCTGGCTGGCTAAATCGACTGGGCAGCACCACCCACATCAGCGTCATTGATGCCGAAGGCAACGCTGCCAGTCTCACCAGTTCCAATGGCGAGGGCTGTGGTCATGTCCTGCCGGGCACCGGCATCATGCTCAACAACATGCTGGGTGAAGCTGATCTGCATCCCTTGGGCTTCCATCGCTGGCCGCTGGGGCAACGCCTCGGATCGATGATGTCACCCAGCCTGCTCTGGGGCGAAGACGATCGTCCGCATTTAGTGCTGGGTTCCGGCGGCTCCAACCGGATTCGCACGGCCATTCTGCAGGTGATTCATCGCTGGGCCGTGGAAGGCTACGCACTCGCTGAGGCGATCGCAGCTCCTCGGCTGCATTGGGAGGCCGGAGTGCTGAACTGGGAACCCGGCTGGGATCCTGCGGGGATTGAAGCAGCGAGTCAACCCCCTGAAACTGCGATCGCTTGGACGGCTCCCAATATGTTCTTTGGCGGCGTGCATGCCGTGGGACTGACAGCGACTGGTGAATTTTGTGGGGCAGGAGATCCGCGGCGATCGGGCGCCTATGGTTGCTGTTGATGGAGGTCAGTCGATGTCGAGCACAACAGCACCAATCCTTAAGGCCAAACTGTTGGAATTCCTCAAGTTCCGTGTTCTCGCTGCCCAAGAGGAATTTTTTGATCCCTTTCTGAGCCAAGCTGCACTCCAAACCGGAACGCGATCGCCACTCGATGCCGCACGCTTGCGCCAGTATTTGCAGACTGCTGCACCTAGTTCCCTACAGCTATCAGATACCGAGCTGCTTCAGGTGTTTGAACAGGCTCGCACCCTCTACGTCAACTAGAGCTTCCCAGCAGGGACTCAAAACCGACTGGTTTTACCAAAAGCGATCGCAACTTCACCGGCATGCCTTACCTGCAATCTTGTTGCGGGGGGACTGGGGGAGTCGAGTCCCCCAGTGCGTGGGGGTGGGGGTGCGCAATCACCCCCACGGACAGAAGCCTTGAATGCTCAGCCCAAGGCACCCAAGCCAATATTTTTCTCTCTCAATTTCAGCTTGTAATGGCAAACATCAAGCCTCATCCAAGCCGCGTTGATGCAGAATCTGCCGCCGCCGGAAGCGAGCGATCGCCCGCAGATCGACATTGCGATCGGTTTCATCAACAATCTCGCCCGTCAGCACTTCCAGCACATCTTCCAGCGTGACAACACCCGCAACGCCCCCATATTCATCCAGCACGATAAACAAATGCTCCCGTACCTTTTGGAACGTCTTGAGCAACTTATCAGCCCGCACCGTCTCAGGCACAAAGTGGGCGGGACGCGCCAACGCTGACAGTGGTAAATTCCCCTGACCGGCCAGCAAAGCCGCCAACAGTTCTGTTTTCAGGGCAATGCCACTGACGGCATCGATACTGTCATCAACAATGACAATGCGGCTGTGTTGTGAGGCCAGAATTTCTGCCTTGACCGTCTCCAGTTGATCCTCGCCCCAGAGATAGGTAATCGCGACTCGGGGCGTCATCACATCCGATGCATTCAGGTCATTGAGCTGAAACACGCGCTGAATCATCTCCAGCTCATCCTGCTCGATCGCCCCTTCCTGATGACCGATGCTGGCGAGCAGTTGAATTTCCTGCTCGTCCGTCGTCAGTTGCGGACTGCCCTCATTGAACGGTGCTGTGAAATGCTCCAGCAGCCAGATAATCGGCAGCAACAAACGGGTGAGCCAGCGTAGCGGCTGAGCGGAGATCAGGGAGAGGGTTTGTGCGAAACGGGTGCCCAAGGTCTTGGGAACAATCTCGCCAAACAAAATGATCAGCAGGGTCAGGACAGCGGAAAACACGCCAATCCAAGCCGACTGCAGGACTTGCGCTGCCAAGCTACCGATAATGATGCTGCCCAGGATGTTGAACAGGTTGTTGAGCACCACCAAGGTGGCGAGAGGGCGGCTGATCTGCTCTTTGATCGCCAGTAAAGCGAGGGCTGCAGGGCGACGCGACTCCGCCAGTTGACGCACCCGAATTAGCGGGAGCGAGAGCAGAGCAGCTTCACTCGCTGAGCAGAGAGCTGAACCAATTAGGACAACGAGCGTAGCGATCGCAAGGGACAGCATGTCGGGGACAGGCAAGGATTGTTTTATGTGACATCTTCCCGCCCTTGATTGCAAGCGATCCGCAATGAGAACAGCCCTTCACGGCTCGTTAGGAGGGTTGGATGGCTTGGGATGGAGTAAACGACTGCAAGACAGCGATCGCCGCATGATCTTGCACCCATGTGATCGGCTGAGGTTTGAGCTGGGGTTGCAAAACCTTAAAAGAAACTTAACCTCGACCCTCTAGTCTGAGGGCGGAATCAAAGCCGCAATTCACGATGATTGCTCGCCCTATGGTGCCAATAACCGATCAGTTTGCAACGGATGATTTAGGGCTGGCTGACCGATCGCGATTTTGGCTAGCGGCTTTAGAAGCGACGGGTCAGGGCGTAGCGATCGCCGATGCTAACCACCCAGACCTGATCCTGACCTACGTCAATTCAGCCTTCAAAAAGCTGACGGGCTATAACGCCGCTGAAGCCTTGGGCAAAAGTTGTCGATTTTTGCAGGGGAGCGATCGCGCCCAACCGGGGATTGCCACCCTGCGTCAGGCGATTCAGAGCGGCAAGAGCTGCGAAGTCGTGCTGCGCAATTATCGGAAGGATGGCTCGCTGTTTTGGAACCAGTTAGCGATCGCGCCAATTACTGATAGTCAAGGCAAGGTTTCCCACTATGTTGCCCTGCAGCGCGATATCACAGCCCTTAAAGAACAAGAGCAGGCTATTCAGCGCCAAGGGATCTATGACGATCGCACCACGCTTCCCAAGCGCCAGCTCTTCCTTGATCGCCTCAATCAGGCACTGGCTTGGAGTCAGTTCAGTGGCATCCCTGGAGCGCTGCTATTAGTTGATCTGGGGACACCGACGCACCTCGATGGCAGTCCGGTCCTAAGTCCCGAAGCTGAAGAGAATCTCGAAGTCATTGCCAATCGCCTTCAGGCCTACGTTCGTCCCCACGAAACGCTGGCGCACCTCAGCCACTATCAGTTTGGTTTGCTGTTGCTGGATCCGAACGTGCAGTTGCGGGCGGAGGAACGCGCCCATGGCATTCAAGCGGTGATTCGCGATCGCCTAGAGGGATTTGAAGGGGGCGTTCATATTGGCATCGTGCCCTTTGTGACTAAGACACCGGCGACTGTCTTGCTTCAAGCTGCAGAAGCGGCAGCACAGAAGGCGCGATCGCAGCAGCAAAGCTACCTCAGCCTTGAGTCCAGTACAGTTCAAGAGGCTCCCGTTCAACACTCCCGCGATCGCGATTGGCAACAGGCGATCGATGCTGGCGAATTGACGCTCGCGCTCCAGCCCCAGATGGGTCTGCGCAATCGCCAACTGCGTGGCTTTGAAGTGCAACTACGCTGGCAGCATCCGCAGCAAGGGATGTTGCTGGCCTCACAGCTACTAGATCACCTAGAGGAATCGCCCCATCGGGAAGCCGTGGGTCGCTGGTTCTTGGATCAAGCCGGTCAGCTCCTGAGTCAATGGCGAACTGGCGCTCAGTTCAGCGGGCTGTTTGCAATTCCGCTGCTGCCGCAACAATGGCAATCACCCACCTTTCTCAGTGACCTGCGCACGTTGCTCGAGACCTATCAAATTCCGCCAGAGCAGCTGGAACTGGATGTGCCAGCCCAAGGGCTCGTGGATGGGTCTGCGGAATCTTGGGCCTGGATCCATGAGGTTCGCGCCTTGGGCATCGGCGTCAGCTTGGCTGATTTTGGGAGTCGCACTGTCGGCCTCTATGACCTCCGCGATTTACCCCTAACGACGCTCAAGCTCGAACGACGCTTTGTGCGTGGGTTGCCTGATGACGCGAACGACCGAGCGATCGTGCGTGGGGTGATGGCGATGTCCCAAGCCCTCAAGGTCCGGGTTGTTGCACGGGGTGTTGATACGGTAGAGCAGGCTAAATTTTTGGCGCGGGCAGAATGCGATGCGATGCAGGGTCTCGCCTACTCCGCTCCGCTGAACATTGAAGAAGCCCTGCAAGTCGCGCGATCGCCCCAAGCTCCCGCTTGGTAGTCCTGCCGCGATCGCCTAATTCTTCACTGCTAACTTCTCTGTCGTTATCCCTAAAAACAACGCTCCCTAGGGCTGGCTAGAGAGCGTTCATTCAACAACTTATGGAGCGGTGATGGTGATCATTCCCACTCAATCGTTCCAGGCGGCTTGGAGGTAATGTCGTAGACGACGCGGTTGACGCCCTTGACCTCATTGACGATTCGATTGGAGATCGTTTCCAGCAGATCGTATGGGGCTCGCGACCAATCTGCCGTCATGCCATCTTCACTGCTGACAAATCGCAGCACAATCGGATAAGCATAGGTGCGTTTGTCGCCCATGACGCCAACGCTCTTGACTGGCAGGAGCACTGCAAAGGCTTGCCAAAATTCGTCGTAATAACCCTGACGGTTGACTTCTTGACGAACGATCAAGTCAGCATCGCGCAGGATGTTTAGCTTCTCAGCGGTGACTTCACCCAAAATCCGAATCGCGAGGCCAGGACCCGGGAAAGGATGGCGCTTGACGATTTCTTCCGGTAGACCCAGCGATCGCCCGACCTGACGTACTTCATCTTTGAACAGACGCCGCAGCGGTTCAACCAGCTTGAACTGGAGGTCTTTGGGCAGACCACCGACGTTGTGGTGGCTCTTGATCTTGACCGCCACCCGCTCGCCGGTTTTCGGATCGACGTTGGTATCCGCCGACTCAATCACATCGGGATAGAGAGTGCCTTGAGCCAAATAGTCGAAGGGGCCAAGGCGGCGCGATTCTTCTTCAAAAACGCGAATGAATTCGTGACCAATCCGTTTACGTTTCTCTTCCGGATCGGTGATGCCTTCTAGCTTTTGCAAGAAGCGATCGCGGGCTTGGATATATTCCACGTGAATCTTGAATTTCTCGCGGAACAGCTCCATCAAGCGCTCTGGTTCGCCCTTACGCATGAAGCCCTGGTCGATGAACATGCAGGTCAGCTGATCACCGATCGCCCGATGCAGCAAGAAGGCCAGCGTTGAGGAATCGACACCGCCCGAGAGTGCAAGCAGAACGCGCTTGTCGCCAACACGGGCGCGCACTTCGCGAATTGCCTCTTCAACAAAGGTTTCAGTTGTCCACGTCGGCTCGCAATCGCAGATGTGATAGACGAAGTTGCGAATCAGCGCCATGCCATGGACGGAGTGCACCACCTCGGGGTGGAATTGCACGCCGTAAAACTTGCGCTGGTGATCCGCGATCGCGGCGCAAGGCGTGTTGTCAGTATGAGCCAGCAGCTCAAAGCCCTCGGGCATGACTTTGACTGAGTCGCCATGGCTCATCCACATGGTCGAGCCGGGTTCGACATTGGTCAGCAGATCGGTCGGATCATCAATGACGATCGCAGCTTTGCCATACTCGCCGCGCTCTGCCCGCTCAACTTGTCCGCCCAGCTGCTGCACCATCAGCTGCATGCCATAGCAGACGCCCAGCACGGGAATACCCAAGTTCCAGATTTCTGGATCGCAAACAGGGGCGTAGTCGTCGTAGACCGAATTGGGGCCGCCCGAGAGAATAATGCCCTTGGGAGACAGCTGCCGGATTTGTTCCGCTGTCGTGCGGTAGGACAGCACTTCTGAATAAACTTGCGTCTCGCGAATACGCCGCGCAATCAGCTCCGAGTACTGCGACCCGAAGTCCAGAATGATCAGCATTTCTCGATTGAGGGCTGCAACCTCGAGGGCAGCATCCATTTCTGTCTGGAGCGTCACGGCAGGGCTCGTCAAAAGGGCAGAAACAACCGGGAAACGCAGAACCGGAGGCCGCGATCGCGGGGTGAACAAGCCATCGTCCGCAGACGCTGATATTCGGTTTCCGGGCTGAAGATTCCCCCAA
The DNA here is from genome assembly GCF_003846445.2 of Synechococcus elongatus PCC 11801. Classification (NCBI taxonomy): domain Bacteria; kingdom Bacillati; phylum Cyanobacteriota; class Cyanophyceae; order Synechococcales; family Synechococcaceae; genus Synechococcus; species Synechococcus elongatus. The sequence continues at coordinate 2,006,475 of NZ_CP030139.2, forward strand.
TTTATCACGGGGATTTAGGCACCGGGGTAGCGCAGCGAATAGGCGATCGCTCGGTCCGCCAACCAAGTCTGTGCTTGCGGCGAGGCCGTGAGCAACTGGCGATCGCGCCCAAATAGCACCACGCCAATCTCAGGGATTTGCTCGCTGTAGCGACGAATGTAGGCTTGACTGCGATTGGCGATCGCTGCGGCGATTTGTGGCCACAAACGACCAGCCAGCACTGGATCGGACTGATCCAAATACTGAGCAGCCGCATCCACCGTCGGGAACTCCAGCAGCGATCGCAATTGCTCGACTGAAGCTCCGGCCGCGATCGCATTAGCAGCCAAAATTTCACGGCGGGCATCCGCAACATGGTGATGGGTATGGAAAATGCTGCCCGCTAGCTTGAGGAGTTTGCCGTGGTAGCCAAACAGCAAAATGTGTGGAATTCCCAACAAGCCGGCTTCCACCAGCAATGGCCCCAACCAGTTCGCCGTTTTCAGTTGGCGATCGCGAGGCAGGCCAATCTTTTGCGAGAGATCCAGACCGTTTTCGCCGATGCAAAAGATGACGAGATCGGGATCAGTGGCTAATTGACGGAGGCGATCGCGGAAGACTTGTAGTTGCTCCGGCGCACTCAGGGCTTCGGCCACGCCATGCGTCCCTAACAGAGAGAGACCTTCGACCACACCAAAAGCAGCATTGGCTGTACGCTCCGCCAGTCGTCGTCCTTCCGGCAGAATCAGCCGAACGGTTAAATGCTCCTCAGCTTGTAGAAGCGGCAGCAGATTTGCCCGCAATAGTCGTTGGGCGTAGTCATAAATTGCGGGTCCTGCTTCGCTATGGCCAATGCCTTCTCCGGCTTCTATTGCCAGTGAATCTTGATCCGGCGATCGCGGACTGAGTTGCACTTCTGCCCAGATGGGTGTGCCCCGCGTCAAATCGAGGTTATCGCCCGGATCACTGCGGCAAATGGCCAAGGCGCGATCGCGCCCCAAAGGCGCAACCTGTTCAATCGCGATCGCCACCGTTTGGGCGGGATCAATCAAGTCACAATCCACACTTTGAATGCTCGCCGCGGGTTGGCGTAGTCGTTGTAAAGCCGCGATCGCAGCCGCGCAGGCAAACACGGGCAAGGTATACCCCGAACGAGCCATCCCAGAATCTTTCCGATCGCCAAGTGCAGATCGTAGGCTAGTAGTTTCTGGACGATCAACGCGAAGCTGGCCCCATGGAAGACAAATTGATGCTGATGATTCCTGGCCCGACCCCGGTGCCGGAGCAGGTCTTGCTAGCGATGGCCAAGCACCCGATTGGACACCGCAGCGCTGACTTTAGTCGCCTAGTAGCCGACACCACCGCTGGCCTGAAGTGGCTGCACCAAACCACGGGCGATGTGCTGGTGCTCTGCAGCAGTGGCACGGGTGCCATGGAAGCCGGCATTATCAACTTCCTCAGTGCAGGCGATCGCGTTCTCTGCTGCGAAAACGGCAAGTTTGGTGAGCGCTGGGTCAAGCTGGCGCAAGCCTTTGGGCTGGACGTGGATCTCGTGCAAGCGCCTTGGGGCAAGCCGCTCGATCCAGAAGCGATTCGCGCCAAGTTGGAAGCAGATACCGACAAGCAAATCAAAGCGGTCATCCTTACCCACAGCGAAACCTCAACTGGGGTGATCAACGACCTCGAAACGATCAGTGGCTACATTCGTGCCCACGGTGCGCTCAGTATCGTTGATGCGGTCACAAGCTTGGGTGCGGCCAATGTCCCGATCGATGCTTGGGGCTTGGATGTTGTGGCTTCAGGTTCGCAAAAAGGCTACATGATTCCGCCCGGGCTGGGCTTTGTGGCGGTTAGCGATCGCGCATGGCAAGCCTACGCAACAGCGACGCTGCCCAAGTTCTATCTCGACCTTGGTAAGTACCGTAAAGCGGCTCAAAAGGACTCAAATCCGTTCACGCCGCCGGTCAACCTCTACTACGCCCTTGATGCGGCGCTGAAAATCATGCAGCGCGAAGGTCTGGAGAATATCTTTGCTCGCCACACCAAGCTGACTCGGGCGACTCGGGCTGCCATCAAAGCGCTCAACCTGCCGCTCTACGCAGCTGATGAAGCAGCCAGCCCCGCCATTACGGCGGTGGCACCTGTTGAGGTTGGAGCTGAAGATATCCGCAGCTACACCAAGAAGCACTTCGACATCTTGCTAGCAGGTGGTCAGGATGACCTGAAGGGCAAAATCTTCCGCATCGGCCACTTGGGCTTTGTCTCAGGTCGTGACTTGCTAACGGCGATCGCGGCGATCGAAGCGGCGTTGACTGGTCTGGGTTACAGCAACTTCACACCGGGTGCTGGGGTCGCTGCTGCCGCTACTGAATTGGCAAAGTAGTCGATTAGGCTGCGATCGCAAGCGCAATAAAAAAGGGCTTCATGACTCGCATGAGGCCCTTTTTGTTAGTCAGGATTGTTTAGCGAACTTGCATATAAACCGCATCGGAAATCGTTGGGATCTCAGCATAGCGACCCAAAATCGATTGAATGATCGAATAGAAGCAGCCCACTAGCGTTGCCAAGAAGATAGTGTTATTTAGCGTTTCCAAGATAAAACCACCGCCCAAAGTCGGCCGGAGCACCATCTGGAAAATAATGTTCGCTAAGATCAACAAAATATCAATCAAGATCGCCTGCATGGCATTGAAGCGAATGAAGTGATTGATTTTTTCATTGCGAACGACTAAGAAGAAGAGCAAGAAGAAAATAATCAAACCTGCAAACGGAATCTGAAAGAGCTGAAGGACAGGAACGAGCGGCAGAATTAAATACTGAAGAACAGGGAATTGATTGAATAAAGCAAAGCCAAAGCCCACGCCTTCTGCCAGTGGCAACAGGTAGGGCAGGCAGGCAAAAAAGCGATCGGCAGGTGAGGCAGAACCGCGCCAAGTCATGGGTAGTTGCAGGCTGAGTCGTCTTGCCCAGTGTAGCGACAGAACCCTGAAATCACGGACGTGGTCAATTAACCATCGATATTGGCTAAGCGAAAGCCCATGGTGCAACGGAATTGATCGGCTTGTTGAGCATTTTGCTTCGCTAAACCATGGCCACAGCGCAGACGACCGGCTTGCCAGCGCGGATGCCCACTACCATCCGCTAGTGGACAGTTTTGGCAGACACAATCTGTGGCCAACACATGCTGGTCGGTTAAGACAACAAGCATACGGACCTCCTGCTCAGGCGTTTGCCCCCAGTCTAGACATGCCAGTCCCTCCGTAATGTTCGGTGCGCAACGAATTGCGGGACTTATTCACAAATGGGTCATTAACGCACGTCTGTTGTCTTGGTCTTTGCTGCTTGTCCTCAAGATTCAGAGAAGACAAAAAATCGTGGGCGATCGCGCCTAGGGTCTACAGCGCAAGAGACAGTTGAATTCGGCGATCGCTCGACGATGTAATCGTTTCGGGAATCGGTTCAGCTTCTGCATTGACGGCAGGACAATAGCGCCGATAGCCACAACTGCGACATTGTTCCCCGACCTGTGGTTGCCATTGCTGGTCTGAGCGAATCTGCTGGGCCAGCGTGGCAATTTGTGCCAAGACGGCCTCTCGTTGCTGGGTTGTACAGCCGTAACAATAGGCTTGGCCGCTGCGTAGATGCACGAGGCTCAAGCTCTTGAGCTGACCATAGCGTTGCTCTAACGCCAGTTGATAGAGCCCAAGTTGCACATCAATTTGCTCAGGTCGGGGTGGCTCTAGTCGTTTGGCCGATTTGTAATCTACTAGATGCAAGCCATCCTCTCGAAGGTCGAGGCGGTCGTAGCGACCACTGACCAAAAATTCAATGCCTTCTAAAACCAGCGTGGCTTGAATGCGCCCTTCGATTGCGAGAGGCCGCTGCCAAGTCGCTTGCGGCTGGATCTGCTCTCGGTAGTAGGTTTCGAGAAGCTGCCAGCCTTCGTGTTGCTGTTCTTGATTGAGATCAGTGGCGATCGCGTGCCAACACTGGGCAAGCCAGGCGCGGCTGGGTTGAGGATCTTGGGCGTCCCAGTCGCCATGGAATTGAGCCAGACAGCGATGCAAGCTGGTGCCTAATGCTGTGCCACCAAACCCTGCGGGTCCAGGCAAGCGTTTCTCGTAGCGCCAGTAATAGGCTTGGGCACAGCGGCGATAGGTCTGTAGCCGCGTTGCACTCAACCGATAGGCCATAGCGACTCTCCTTTGCCAGAGACTAGCAAGTCCACAACGCTTTTAGGAACGAGGCTCGGCTGCCGAGAGGCTTTCAGTGTTTCCTGAGTAATGCGAGCGGATGTTCGCGTGGTTGCCAGCCCTGTTAAGGCGATCGCAGCAGTAGGCCATGTAAGCCCCCCATGGCGATCGCCAGCGGCAGAATCAGCAGCGGTACCACTTCTAAGCCAGCGCCACTAGCCACCCAGCCGATTCCAGCCGGAATCAGCGCTGACCCCACACTGGCTGCACTGGTTGCAAAACCAACCGTTGCCGGCACCATGCCTTCCGGTAGACGTTTGGGAATCAGCCAGATAATCGTGGGGAAAATCGCAGCCAGCGCAAAGCCAATCAACGGCAGACTGATCAGCGATTGAGGCTGCTGCCACCAGCCAATCAGCCCGATCATCAGCAAGCCCAGCGAGAGGGTAATGGTGCGGAGTCCGCCCAGCGATCGCAGACTGTAGCTCAGCAAGAATCGACCGGCTGTCAACCCTAACCAGTAGGCACTGAGACCATAGCCCGCCCAAAGGGGCGGCGTGGCCCGAGCAATCGTTTGGACGCTGTAGGCCCAGTGGCTCACCGAGGCTTCGATGCCGACATAGATCAGCAGAAATGCCCCAAACAAAAACACGATCGGGGTACGCAGCGATCGCCGGAGCTGCACATCAGCAGCACTAGCAAGCGGATTTGGATCCTTGAGGAGGGGTGGGTAGCGATAGAGCAAGGCTGTAAACACGCCAATCAATAGCAAGCTCGTGAGCGTGGCGAGAACGCCGTAGACTTGTCGCCACTCCAAACCCAAAGCCAAGAGTGTGGTCGCGATCGCTGGTCCCGCAAAAGCGCCAATGCCATAGAAGCCGTGCAGCGCTCCCAGCAAATGAGCCGTGCGATCGTCCTGCACCAGTGTGGTGTTGATGCCTGCATCAATTAGCCCAATGCCCATGCCCAGCAGTGGCCCCGCCAGCACCATCAGCAACCAAGTTGGAACGAGGGCATAAATCAGTAGTGCGGCAGTTAGCAGACCAGCGGCCAAGACCAACAACCGTCCTAGCCCCAGTCGTGCCATGACCAAACTGCTGGTGATCGCCGCGAGGATGTAGCCACAGATTTGACTGATAAACAGCAGCGTGATTGTGGCTGAGGTCAGCCCATACTCCGCCAGAATCGAGGGCAACAGCACACCAAGGCTGGCTTCCGCTAAACCGATGCTGATGAAGGCATAGAAGGCGACCGCCACACTGATCCAAAGTGGTGGTGATGACTGGGCAACGAGGCGCATGGCTCCAACTCCGGCTTAGCGATCGCGGTCTAAATGGGTCAGCGTAACGGCAACCAGGAGTAGGCCGATCGCAACAACGCGAGACGGGCTGATCGGTTGAGGTGTGAGGCCAAACCAACCCCATTGGTCAATGACGAGGGACATCAGCAACTGACTGCAGACCACCGCGAGCATCGTGGTCGTGAGCCCTAGCCTGCCAATGACCAGCGTATTTAGGGTCACGTAAACGGCTCCCAGTCCGCCTCCACAAAATGCCCAGATGGGCACCTGTCCGAGGCGATCGAGGGGTTGAGCGCCAAACACACCCAGCGCTAAGAGCAGCGCCAGGGTACTGGAACCCACGATGAAGTTGATGGCTGTTGCAGCGATGGGAGATCGCAGCGTTTGCTTCAGTCGGGCGTTGGCTGCGGCTCCTATGGATAGCAACCCACCTCCCGATCCAGCACCCAGTAACGCAATCAAAACATCCATGACTTAAGCCCTCGGTTGCAGGAGAAAGAACAGAGCGATCGCGAACAGTCCCAAAGCCGCCCGCCGCAAGGGAGTTAGGCGATGCCGAGGCACATTGAGCCAGCCGTAGTGATCCGTGATGACGCTGACGATCGCCTGCCCACTGACCACTAGCCCGAGCGTCAGGGTAGTGCCCAGAACAGAGACAAAGTGCGTACTAGAAAGGACATACCAAGGTCCCATCACGCCCCCAATCAAGCTCCAGCGCGGCGCTTGGGCGATCGCGGACCAGCGAGGGCGTTCAAACCGACCGCTCAGCAGCAGGCCGATGAGCACCACACTGCCCGTGAGGTAGGACAGTGTTGCGGCGAGGGGCACAGAGTCGAGCGATCGCGCGAGCTGAGCATTGCAACTGACCTGAATCGGCAGGATGGCTCCACTAAGCAGAGCCAGCCCCAGAAACAGACAGGCTTGGCAGCGGGCAACAACCTGCCGCCAACTGGAACGAAGCGAAATCATTGAGGTCTGGCCTCTGAATTGGCTGCGACTGAATCAATGCCGGTTGCTCTAGGCTGCGATCGCCTTAGCCGCGTAAGAGCCTTGGGTCAATTCCTGAAACACCCAAGGGGCAACGGGCTGCCAATTCAGCTGTTGTTGGGCGCGAGCGCCTGAAACCCGTTGATCGAGGGCAAGCGCATCCGCTAAATCTCCCCAGATAGCCCGAGCTTCCTCCAGCGTCAGGTGCTGCAAGCGATGACCCATCCCTAGGGTCTTGGCGATCGTGAGTGCCACTTGTTGCATGGAAATGGACTCGCCACTGGCGCCAATTAGCAGGGTTCCAGCCGGTGCCTGCTCCAGCGCCGCCACGTAGAGTGCTGCCAGATCATCGATGTGAATGAAAGACCAAGCATTGTCTCCCGCACCGATCACAGGAACCGCCCCTTGGCGTTGGCCTGCTTGCATTAGCAGGGAGAGCAAGCCACCACCCCGCCCATAGACCAGTGCAGGCCGAATCACGATCGATCGCACCCCTCGATCAGCAGCCGACAAAACCAGCGCTTCCACGGCGGGTCGCCAAGCCACTAGCGCTGGCGGATTAAGCGGGAACGTTTCATCCGCAACCGTTGCGCCGGTGTTACCTATCACCCAAAGACCGCTGGTGTAGAGGAAGGGCTTGTGAGTGCCCGCGATCGCTGCCAGTAAGGTTTCCACAGCCTGCCGATCCACCAGCCCCATGGCTGCATCGTTGGTGGCCGCGGTGTGAATGACCGCGTCAACTTGAGCCGCAGCTTTTTGCAAGGCGATGGTGTCCGTGAGGTCGCCGCGATAGGACTGAATTCCCGCAGCTTCCAGTCGTTGGACAGTTGCTGCCGATCGCGCCAAGGCAGTCACCCGATGACCTTTGGCCTGAAGAGCAGCCGCGATCGCCTGCCCTAAATAACCGGTTGCACTCGTGAGGAGGACGTTCATCAACGATCCTTCGGGCTGTCACTCGCCCAGAAACTATCTTGACATCAAGATAATCAAGATAAAGATGACTGTCAAGAATCTCGACGTCAAGATATAGTGAAGCCATGGCTTCAGACAAAATCGATCGCATTCTTGAGCAGTGGCAGCAGGAACTGCCCCAGGTCAACGTTGCTCCGTTGGCTGTGACGGGTCGGTTGTTGCGCATTGCTCGATTGCTCGAAAAGCAGCGTGAGACCTTGCTGGCCAAGTACGGTCTCAGCGTTTGGTCCTTTGATGTGCTGGCGACGCTGCGCCGTCAGGGGCCGCCCTATCAGCTCAAACCGACGGATCTCTACAGTCTGTTGATGCTCTCCTCGGGAGCGATGACCAACCGCATCGATCGCCTAGAGCAGGATGGAATCGTGGTGCGATCGCGAGATGGCAGCGATCGCCGCAGCGTGATTGTGCAACTGACGCCGAAAGGCATTGCGCTAGCAGATGAAGTGATGCCTGTTCTTTTTGCTCAAGAAGGGGCACTGCTCTCCGAATTTGCCACTCCAGAGGAGTTGGAGAGGTTGGTGCCACTGCTGAGACGATTACTGCTGTCTTTGGAAGAGATAGCTTAGGCCTGCCCCATGACTGTCCTTGTCCTCCTACAGCAATTGCATGAGGATGTCTCAGCCCTGTTTCTCTGCAGATGGCTGCTCTAGTGAGTGGATGGACTCAGCTTCAGTAGCTACATCCTTGCGGTCATCCCACGCCTTCTAAATCGTGGAGATCTGGTCGTGAATCACGGGCGCGATCGCCGCAAGACCAAGCTGACATCTCCGCTGAAGTCGGGAATTGGGGGCGCGAGCTTCCGCAGCGTCAACTCTAGTTCTGACAAACTCGGGAAGTGCTGAAACAGGCGATCGCAGAGATCGGCGGCGAGCCGCTCGATCGTGCGGAAACGACTCTGACGAATCCCCGTTTGCACAACCTGCACGGCTTGGCTGTAGTCCAAGGTGTCGCCGAGCTGATCACTGGTTCCAGCAGGCTGAAGATCGACCCAGACACGCATGTCGACTTCAAACCACTGACCCAGTTCTTGCTCGGCATCAAAGAACCCTGTGTAGCCGTAGGCACGGATGCCCCGCACCACTAACTCATCCATGCCTGACTCCGATCGCCTCGCCAGTCCTGATTGTCCCAAACGAGTCGATCCGTCTGCCTCGCGCAAGGATGGCAGGTTGCCGGCCTAGAACCACTGGGCGTGGAACGTGCCTGAGCGATCGGTACGTTCGTAGGTGTGAGCCCCAAAGTAGTCGCGCTGCGCTTGCGTGAGGTTTTGGGGTAGGCGATCGCGCCGGTAGCTATCGAAGTAATCCAGCGAAGCACTGAAGGCAGGAACTGGAATGCCACGCTCGGCCGCGATCGCAATCACACGCCGCCAAGCGACTTGGCGATCGAGAATCGTCTGCCGAAACTCGGGTGCCAGCAACAGATTAGCGAGAGTCGGGTCGGCGTCGTAGGCCTGCTTAATCTTGTTCAGAAAACCAGCGCGAATAATGCAACCGCCTTTCCAAATCCGTGCCAGTTCACCCAGATTGAGGCTGTAGTTGTAGACCTGTGAGGCTTTGGCAAGGAGTGCCATGCCTTGGGCATAGGAACAGATTTTCGAGCAGTACAGCGCATCCCGAATGCTGTCGATCAAGGCTTGGCGATCGCCACTAAAGGGTTCTGCGATCGGTCCTGAAAGAATTTCAGAAGCCGCCTGACGCTCGGTTTTGATCGAGGACAGAATGCGCGCATTGACCGCCGCAATAATGGTTGGAATGGCTACGCCGATCTCCAACGCCGTTTCCACCGTCCAGCGACCAGTTCCTTTTTGACCAGCGGCATCTAAAATCAGCTCAACCAGTGGCTGACCGGTGCCTAAGTCATCCAGCTTGGTGAAGATATCTGCCGTGATCTCAATCAGAAAGGAGTTGAGTTCCGGCGTTTCATTCCAAGCCGAAAAGACCTGGTGCAGTTCGCTGGCATTCAATCCGACCACTGATTTGAGCAGGTCATAGGCTTCGGCGATCAACTGCATATCGCCGTATTCAATGCCGTTGTGCACCATCTTGACGTAGTGCCCCGATCCGCCCGGCCCGATGTAGGTAACGCAGGGGCCATCATCGACTTGAGCGGCAATGCTGCGCACGATTGGTTCAACAGCTTCGTAAGCAGCTTGTGTCCCCCCCGGCATCAAGCTGGGGCCATTCAGCGCCCCTTCTTCACCGCCACTGACGCCCATGCCCATGAAGCCGAGGCCGAGAGCTTCGAGGTCTTTGACGCGGCGCTCGGTGTCCGTAAACAGGGAGTTCCCCCCATCAATGATCAAGTCACCGGGATCCAGCAGGGGTTTCAGTTGCTCTACGACAGCATCAACTGGCCCACCCGCCTTGACCATGACTAAAATGCGGCGCGGTCGTTCCAAACTAGCGACAAAATCTTCGAGGCTATAGGCCGGCACAATGTTCTTGCCTTGGGCGCGATCGGCCATGAAGGCTTCCGTTTTCTCGGCGGTGCGGTTGTAGACCGTCAGAGAGAAGCCATGCCGCTCGATGTTCAGGGCGAGATTCTCACCCATCACTGCCAGCCCGATGAGGCCGAACTGTTGCAGTGCCATAGGAAAATTCCTGCTAGGACAACGAATGACCTCAGGTTAGCCTGCCAATTTAGGGTTCTCTGGCAACCTCTTTAGACTTTCTTTGCGGGGATCACTCGATTTGAGGTCAAGCCAGAGAAAAATCGGAATGGCGCGTTGCGATCGCTATTGCACTTCTGTCTTGCGATCGCCGTTCAGCAGGTATGAATAGTTGGCCTGGAAGCGCTGCAAGATTTTGTAGTGCGGTGCGCCGATCGCCCGTTGCTGCTGGATGCGAGCTGAATAGACGGCGCCTTGGGCGATCGCAGCCGGATCGACGAGGTGGAAGTCTTGACCCTCTCCCAGTTGCAAAGCCCAGAGATCAACCTCTAGCAGCACATGAAACAGATGACGGGTCACAGTTGGTTCTGCTTCGCTCCAGAGAAACGTCGCTGTCTGCGGCGAATAGCCAATTTCTTCTTGGAGTTCGCGCTGCAGGGCTTGCCAAGGCGTTTCACCAGGTTCAATATGGCCCCCAAACAAGCCCCACTGGCCGGGATAGAGAATCCAGTCCAAGTCATCGCGCAGTTGCAGCAAGTATTGACGACCTTGGGTGATGACAGCCAACGCAACTTCTGGAGCCGGTTCTGGGGCAGCAGGAGGAATAGACATCGCGATCGCAGCTTCAGCCTCGACGGGAAAAGAACCGACTAGTTCTGCTTTTGACAACCTCGGAGGCTACTCTAAGCCAGATCGTGATCTAAGTAACGATTTTCTGGCTTTTCCTTCGCTACTTTAAGCTGAAATTCACTTGTCTTTCTTATGGAAACCCAACGACAACATATCGGGCGCTGGATCGTAATTCTCAGCCCTGCAGTTGCCAATATTGAAGACCATCAAGTTCGGGTATTGGATTGCCGGAGCGATCAGCTTTCGGTGAAATCTTTTCCCCAGTTAGAGTTGGCTCGCCACTATTTTGACCAACTCCTGCATCTCTATCGCTGTTGGGATCAACAAGTGGCTTAGGCCCGTTGTTTTTGTCTGGGTTGGTGAGCATTTGTGGGTAACAAAGTGGCCTGTAGCGTGGCGATCGCCGCTTGTTCAACAGTGCTAAACGACCAGCCTGCAGCCAAAAAGATTGCACGATGATCGGGCCAAATGGCACGGAGGGTTCCCCATAGTAAGCAGTGTTGCAACCACTGGCTGAGACGATTGCGCCAAGGCGATCGCGGCTGACGGAGTTGTTGGAGCCAAACTGCTTGGAAGCAGAGATGCTGGCTTTCGTCCCATTCAATTTGGCGACCCACGGTTTGAATTAGGGGTGAGGCGATAGCTCGTTGTAGGGCTTGGGCATAGAGGAAGCCGATGATTTCAGCATTGAGTAAGACACTCAGTGCCGTATCAAGGTTGAGATTTTGTCGCCGCAAGTGCCGAAAGGTGTGATCGAGCCAGTGCGATCGCATGGAGGGTTGATCGACGGCTTTGAGGCAACGACCCAGATCGGCGGCGTGACGCTGTTCTTCGCGAATGAACCACTGCATCGCTGGCGCTAAGTCGGGGTCACCGCCTTTGGCGATCCACTGATGGGTGGCCCGCATCAGGTTGTGCCCTTCGGAGTATTCACCCAGTTGAAACATGGCGAGCGATCGCCAAAATGTGGCTGGGTAATCTGCTGCTGTGATCTGAACCTCCGAGGGTAGAGGTAAGAGCTGCCCGTGGTTGTGCTGAAAGTAGGCTAGCCAGTCCGCCGCTGTTCGGCGTTGGTCTTGCCACAGTGGCGTTTGTGGCACCGTGGGGGGAGAAGCCATCAGTCGTGACCATCGTGAGGCTGCAACGCTCGAAGGGGTATGTCCCTGCTGAATCGCATTAAGTTTGACTCGAGACAGTGCGGAGATATTGCTGCAACACTTTCATCTGGGCATCCGTGGGCCGGGTGGGATTATGCACCTGCTGTAGATGGCTCAACGCCTCCCAAAAGTCTAGGCTGCGATGGCGACAGAGGTAGGCCAACGTGATCAGGGGCGATCGCTCGATCGAGGCAATGCAGTGGATGTAGACAGGTGTTGCCACTTGGAGCAGCTGGTGGAGTTGCTCGACGGCCTGCTCAATTTCTGAAACTGTAATCAAGCGATTGCAGTGACTGTCTGGCAGAACACAGCGTTGCCACTGCAAAGCCTGTATCCAAGCGGGAATGGGACCTTCGTGGGGGGCGCAAAGTGACAAAACGGCTTGAATCTGAGCCTGCTCAAATTGCGATCGCTGCTGGTCGTGGGGCAGGGGTCCGATCGCCAACCGCCCAGGGATCACCCAATCAATGGTTAGCTTGGCTGCAGATGCTTTTCTGGAACGACGAGCTTTGCGCGGAAAAAGAAACATAGGAACGGGAACAAACAGATGGGGATTCGGTCAGTTGTTCGGGCGTCAGCACGGGGCTGACTGCAAACTGTCAGTTTAAAAAAGATGCAGTATACTTAACGCACTTTGATGATTTCCGATTTAAACCGCCTTGGTATTTCTTATGAGTAATCGGCAAAAATCTCTAGCGATCGCACTCAGCTTAACTCTAGTCAGCCTCGGCGATGGAATGCTTTATGCTGCGATCGCGGCTCCAACGCTGGTGCCACTTTCTGGCAGCAATCCAGCCAATGATTTATCGACTGAAGTGCCGGTAGATTTGCCGTCAGTCCAACCCAGCAGCCATAAATCAGCTGGAGAGTTGGCAATAATCGCTGAGATCCCAGCGCCAAAACTCCTAACAGCGGCAGAACACTTAAAAGTGGAGCTCCTTGCTGTCCCAACACCAATACGGTCAGGGCAATGAGAGCTATGCCAACCGCCTCTAATCCATAACGGGGCGCAAGAGCCAGCACTTGGCTCATCCCTCGATCGCGTCGCAGACGGCGATCGGCACGGCGATAACTATCGACAAACAGTGGTTGACTGCCATCTAGCAAAACATCTCGAATTGCACCGAGTCCTTCTTGTAGAAGCCGAATCAGTCGGGTCTCATCCTCAACAATCCGTCGTCCTAAGAGTGCTAGCTGGAGACGATTGCGATGAATGATCACGGCATAGATCAATCCCACTCCGATCGCCAGCCCCAAAGTAACCTGGGGGTTGATAGCGACCAACGTCAGGATTAAGCCTAGGCTGATTAAGAGTCCAGTCAGTAACTGCAGGAGACCAGTCAAGATTGAAATAACCGCACCCACTTGATTGGAAATTGCGGTAATCACTTCACTGCTGTTGCGGCTTACCTGCACCGTATAGGGTTGATAAAGTGTGCGGCGATAGACTTCGCTACTCAAGTCCGAGCCGACAGCGTTAGCCAGCCGTATATTCATCTGCAACGACAGAATTCGCACTCCACCTGAAATTAGTGCTGTCAGTGCGAAGAGCAGGCAGATGGGAATCACGAGATCACTGGCGCGCGTCCAGCCGAGAGTTGGGGCTAGGTATTGCACCCAAGGATTGCTCCAAAGCCGTTCCGGTTGGGCTAACACTGCCAAGAACGGCACAATAGCCCCCAAGCTCAGCATCTCTGCCAGAGAGCTGAGCACCATGACCCCTACTACGAGCCCCAATTGGCGACGTCGACGAGCACTGAGGAAACGGCACAACTGTCGTAAGTTAGCCAGCAGCGATTTGGAAGTAGCAGAAGTCACAGAAAGCAGTTGAGAGATAAAAATGTTACTTCACATCATTTCTGGAGCCCACTCCCGATCGCTTCGTCTCATCCAGCGCGATCGCAGGAAGTGCGACCCTAGTCCCTAGGGAGCATGCTGTCTTGGGCAGGGCGATCGTCCTTGCAATCTGGCCGATTTATAGTCCGGGAATCCCTTTTTATTGTTGGAGAGTTCCTGACGACTGTTTTAGAGCCTCTATTTATAGCCTGGAAGTATCCAGTTATTGTTTAGGAATAACTGGCGGCGGCTCTCAAAGATAAACCAACGACTCTCAAAGATGCGCGAATTACTCTTGCAGAGTATCTAGAGCTCTCCGCGACACTTCAAGCACTCGAATCGGGGTGGTGTCGCTTGGGAGCGATCGCCCTTACCCATCGGCGAATCACGCTTACCAGGCTTCCTCTCGGCCAATGCGTGAGTGCTGGTGATGGTGAGCATCCGCCGCTCCTGTTCATAGGCCGACAGCTCACTCTTGAACTGTAGCTCAAGTCCTTGGGGCAGGCTCATTAGCCAGTCAATGCACTTGAAAAGTCCAATAATGCGATCGCGATCGAAGCCCCGTTCATAAAGCAACTTCAGCAATTCGAGCTTCCATTGCTTGCGCAGCCGTCGATCCTTCTTGGTCTGAATTGCCCGCAGATGAGCCACTACCGCGATCGCAAACGGATTACCTTGACCAGATTGAAGAGCTGCCCCACAAGCTTTCCTCGAAGGACTCGGGTCGCCAAGTCGGAGATTCATCGGCAAGGATGGCGACAGGCGGCGGAAGCGATCGCGAGTCCGATAGCGATAGACAAACATCCGCTCTTCAAAGGCCGTCTCTTTCGCACCCTGCACCTCCACATGGACCAACACCCAAGTCTCAGTCCCTGCTGTAGTCCAAACCTTGACCAGCTTATCGGCGTAGCGACGACTCACTTCCGCATCAGCGGTGATCTGCTGCAACTCCTTATCGAGAAATTCGTAGCCACGCTCCCAATCAATTTCAGGGTCGGCAACGGGCAGAAAGAAGCGGATGAACTCTGGGAAGAACGCCTCAATCAGTTCCTTCCAAGGGGAGTCGCTATCCGTGTAAGGCAGCGACTCAATCTCTGGATCCTGCATCCTCAAATCACATCAGCAAACTGCTTTTCCATCCGCCGAAACTGGCGCACGCTCGTTAGGGCTAGCAGCGCCACGATTGCCATCGACAAGCTGAATCCCAAGTCGGTTAATCCAAGCCCCTCAGCCCCACAACCACGCAGGGACATCCCTCAATGATGCTCATGATCAAGCTCAGAGCATAGAGCAAATGCCACTTGACCGGCATGGTCATAGACAGACGAAGCTTAAGCCAGCTGCCGGAATCCCCTGAGACCCGCCGCATAGCCCCCGCGACCACGGGCGGCCCGATCGCTAAACTCACTGACGCTTGGATTGCGATGCGGATCGATTACCCCACTCACTTGACGCCAGAGTGCAATAGGGGCGACTTGCGTATCGTACTGGCGATCGCCCAGCTTCCGCACATGATGCCACCGCTGGGTCTGACACTGATTGCACCAAAAGGCTTCTAGCCACTCGTCCTGCAAGGGCACCGTGCCATGGGTGTGAATCACGAGCTTGGCTGTCTTGGCACCCATCCCACGCACTTGGAGCTGTCCCGCCGAATCAGCAAATAACGGGAACTTGGGGCTGACACTATCGAGGTATCAGCCATGCTCAGGGCAGAAAATCGCACGTCGCTGCGATCGCTTCCGATTTCGGGCACACCGCTTCTGCACTCGGCCTCCTCGTCCACACCAGACTTGTACAAAGGCTGCGTTGGAGAGACTGAGATCCGTAGACCATCAAAGCCCAACTCCGAACAAACTCCACGAATTGAAGTTTTTATATTTGATATCAGCATTAATGTGAATGCCGTCTGAAGGTTAGCACAGAAACTAGGCGTGGCTGTGTCATGACAGACAGTCTTGCCTAAGGCTGCTTATGCTATGAGGCCTTAGTGGAGCGGCACCGAGACTACTTAGCGGCCATCCAGTTATGCCCAGCATGGAGTTCTGCCACTAAGGGCACACTCAAGCTGACAGACTGCTCCATCGTTTGCTGAATTTGCGGTGCGAGCATGTCCCATTCTTCGGGCGGTAGCTCCAACACCAATTCGTCATGAACTTGCAGCAGCATCCGCGCTTGGTAGGGCTGGAGTAAAGCCTGTAACTGCACCATTGCCACTTTGATGATGTCGGCGCTGGAGCCTTGAATCGGAGCGTTGGCGGCAGCTCGCAGTGATTGCGCCTCGAAGCGACTCGGACGTAGCTTATCAAGATCAATACTGTCGGGATCCGCGCCGCGTAGTTTGTTCAACCCCGTTTCCTCGAAATCGAAGTAGCGACGGCGACCCAACACAGTTTCGACATAGCCTTGGGCGATCGCCTGCCGCTCCAAACTTTGCAGATAGGCAAAGACACGGGGATAGCGATCGTAGAAGCGATCGATAAAGCCCTGCGCTTCTTTATTGCTGGTGCCGGTTTCGCGGGCGAAGCGCTGAGCTCCCATGCCGTAGATGACGCCAAAGTTGATGATCTTGCCGATGCGCCGTTCTTCTGAGGTAATTTCCTCGCGATCGAAGAGTAGGCTCGCCGTTAAACGGTGGACATCGTCGCCTTGGCGATAAGCCTCCAGCAGCACTGGCTCTTGGCTGAGATGTGCCAAAATCCGCAGCTCGATTTGCGAATAGTCCGCCGCCGCCAGCAACCAACCTTCTTGCGGCAGAAATGCCTTGCGAATTTGACGACTGAACTCGGTGC
This sequence comes from Synechococcus elongatus PCC 11801, assembly GCF_003846445.2. Taxonomy (NCBI): domain Bacteria; kingdom Bacillati; phylum Cyanobacteriota; class Cyanophyceae; order Synechococcales; family Synechococcaceae; genus Synechococcus; species Synechococcus elongatus. Next base: position 2,022,929 of record NZ_CP030139.2, read on the forward strand.
GAATGGGGATGTTTTGCAGGTTGGGATTCGAGGAGGAGAGCCGTCCCGTCGCCGTCACCGCTTGGTTGAAGTCCGTGTGAATACGGCCGTCGGCTGCGACCAGACTGGGCAGCGCATCCACATAGGTCGATTTCAACTTGGCAAGGGTGCGATGCTCCAGAATCAGGTCGACGATTGGGTGATCGCCCTGGAGTTTCTCCAGCACTGCCGCATCGGTGGAATAGCCGGTTTTGGTCTTGCGCGACTTCTTGACGTTCAGCCCGAGCTTTTCAAACAGCAGTTCGCTCAGCTGCTTGGGCGAGCCGAGATTAAAGCGATCGCCCGCCACCTCATAGGCTTCCACTTCAATGCGATCGAGTTCACCTTTGAGATGCTCCGACAGTTCCGCCAGATAGGCTTCATCAATGCGGATGCCGCTATCTTCCATCTCCGCAAGAATGGCTTCCAGCGGCAGTTCCACGGTTTCCAGCAAGGATTTCAGGGCAGGTGATTCCGCGATCGCCGCTTTCAGCAAGGGAATCAACCGCTGCACCACATGAACATCGCTGCCGCAGTATTGCGCCACTTCTGCGATCGCAACGTCAGCAATCGTTTTGCCTTTGGGGACCAGGTCGCTGTAGCTGCGCGTCTGCACCTTCAGCCAGCGATCGGCTAAGGCATCGAGGTTATGGCTGAGGCTGGGGTTAAGTACATAGCTGGCCAGCATCGTGTCGAAGACCACGCCTGCTAGCTCAATGCCTTGGTGCCGCAGAATCAGGCGATCGAACTTGGCATTTTGGAAGGCTTTCGGATAGCGATCGCTCTCTAAAATCGGTCGCAGTGCTGTGAGTACAGTTTCCAGCGGTAACTGCTCCCCTTCGGTATGTCCGAGGGGAATATAGGCCAGTTGATCCGGCTCTTCACCCCACGCACAGCCAATTCCCACCAGTTGCGCCTTACGCGGATCGAGATCGGTTGTCTCGGTATCCCAAGCCGCGATCGCCTCAGGATCAGTCCGTTGTTCTAGCAGAGCTACCAATTCAGTAAGCGCTGCCTCGGTTGTAATGATTCGCGGCTGCAGTTGTGGCCAACGGGGTTGCTGAGCAGCAGTTTCTTCCGCGGTCCAAAAGTCCAGCGATTCATCGCCCAGATCTTCGACTGTTGTCGGTTGTCCTCCGAATAGCTGCTGCAGGCGATCGACCTGTCGCCGGAACGCTTGCAGTTCCAGCTTTTCCAGCCAAGGCAAAACAGCCTGTTCATCGAACCCTGTCAGGGCATAGTGATCCCAGTCGATCGCCAGCGGAATATCAGTAACGATTTGCGCCAGTTTGCGGGAGTGGTAAGCCGCTTCGCGATCGCTTTCTAATTTCTTGCGGACTGCCGGTTTGATCGCCTCAAGATTTTCATAAATGCGATCGAGATCGCCCCAAGCTTGCAATAACTCCACCGCTGTTTTGGGGCCAATCCCTTTCACGCCGGGAATATTGTCTGAGCTGTCGCCACAGAGCGCCTTGAAATCGATCACCTGCTCCGGCGGCACTCCTAGCTTGTCGATTACTGCTGCCGGATCAATCTCACGGGCCGCTTCTCGATTAGCGCTGCGACCAAAGGTATTGCCCAAATAGAGCACACGGATCGCACCGTCGGGGTCAACGAGCTGGAAGAGATCGCGATCGCCGCTGAGAATTCGCACCCGGTAGCCAGACTGGGCAGCACGATGAGCGACCGTCCCTAGCAGGTCATCCGCCTCATAGCCCGGCTCCACCAGAATTGGCAGATTCAGACTCTGCAACAGGGCGACGAGGTTATCGGTATCAGTCTTAAAGTCCTCGGGGGCTTCGTCGCGGTTGGCCTTGTAGTTTTCGTCCGCTTCGTGGCGAAAGGTCGGGCCGCCCAGATCAAAGGCGATCGCCAGTGCCTGCGGTTGCTGCTGCTCCATCACCTCCAGCAGCGCTTTCAAAAAGCCGAAGCAAACGCTGGTGGGAATGCCGGTGCGCGTACGGAGGCCACCATCACGCCCTTTGGCAAAGGCATAGTAGCTGCGGAAGGCCAAGGAGTGGCCATCCACGAGAAGCAAGAGGGGAGAGTCTGCAGACATGATTCGTATTCTCCCACCTGCGTTCAACCGCACTGGAAGCGATCGCCGAGGGAACACTAACACTAAGGCTCCAGCCTCCTTCCTCACCCGCTGCTCCATTTCGGAGAGTCATCATGAAAGCTTCTATCCTCCTAGGGTCTGCCCTCGCCCTCCTCTTGATTGCGCCGCCACTCCGAGCCGAGAATCCGGCTCATGTTCGCCAGCTTCTAGAAACCGGAGCCTGCGCTGGCTGCGATCTTCAGGATGCAGATTTGACAGGTGCTCACTTGATTGGTGCGGACCTGCGCAATGCGGATCTCAGCGGTGCCAACCTAACCGAGGTCAACCTCGAAGGAGCTGATCTCACCGGTGCTGATTTAACGGGTGCCAACCTCAGTCAGGCTTATCTAACGAACGCAGTCTTTGCAGACGCAGATCTCCGGAATGCCAACCTCAGCGGCGTCACCATGTATCACGCTGATGTCAGCGGGGCACAACTGTCGGGCATCAACCTTGCCGGTGCCACAATCGGTGGTACTGCTATCAACATCGGCGGCCAATAGCAATCGCGAGATCACATGTCCAGAATGGGGCAAGTGCCACAATTGCAGCTAAAGACTCGTCCTAGGCCATGGCCACGCTTGCCCCGCCCCGACAGCTCTTATTCAGGATCTTGCATGCTGATTCCAGTCAGTCAGCGCTGGTGGATCTCGTGATGGCTCGCGTGCAGTCCCTGGTGCTCTCACTGCCCTACGAGTGGGCTGTCCTGACGGCCGAGGAACAAGAAGAACTCTACGCTGTCGCTTGGAGCTTGGTGGATTTCAACGGGGTCAATCTACTGACGCAGGCGCGATCGCAGCACCCAACACTGGTCGAAGCTCTGCAGTCCCTCGTGAATCTGATCGAAGACTTGAATGCTCCTTCGCCCGCACATCAGTTATCCCGCTATCGCATCCGCCGGCCAATTTCAGAGGAGGACTGGGAGACTTGGGCGCCGTCAGCTACTGCACAGATCAATGAAGCGCAGTTGCAGCAACGTCTAGCCAAATATGCCCAAAGTTTTTGAGGAAGCTGGGATTGTTGCGCGGGTCTATCCGCAAGATCACTATCCTGCACATGTACATGTTGAAACGGGCAATCATACTGGCCGAATCTGTATTGATGGCACTGTTAGAGTGATCGGCAAGACTACACTAACGTCTCGAGAACTCAAAAAAGCTTTGGTGCTCGTTCAGCGTTATCAACAGCGCTGTCTGGCTGTTTGGGAGGCCATTCATGGAGAATCTTCGTCCCGTTGATCAGATGACAGATGCTGAATTGTTGGCAGAGCTAGGATTCTCTGAGGCAGAGTTTCAGCAGCAGTGGCTGGAGTCACAACTCCTCAACCTCTTACCTCTATCAGAAGAAGAGGCTTTTCGTTTGCATGCTTATTGCCAAGACCATGGCCTAACAGTTCAAGAATTTATTCGACACGCGATCGCGGCTTCCCTATCAGCGGCTTAGCTGACGGATGTTGGACAGCCAACGTTGCAACCGACAACTGCCTGGTTGAGCTGGATGCCACGATCGCCTCTCAGCTCGTGTGCCTAGCTCAGCTGCTAGTGACGGGGTGATTGCTCACCCCTATCAACCACAAGCGTGAAGCCGCCAGTCAATCTATCGACAGCTGGACTCGTCCAAATTCAACAGAGACTCAGTCTTCAGGGCCGAAATAGTGCGGCGTGAAGCAACCGTGCAAAGGGTAGGGAATGTGCTGCTTGAGGTTCAGCCGTGCCACCGGTTCCAGCGTTTGCGCGGCCAAAATCACCAGTGCGGAACGATGTTGGGCGGCATCGTAGACCAAGCTCAAGACCCAGCCATCATCTTCTGCTTCGCCATTAGGACGCGGCACAAAGAGCGGTTCTCCGACAAAGCCACGCGGTGCGACCGTCCAGAGCTTGCGATCGCCGGTTTCCAGATCGATTTTCAGCAAGCTTTGCAGCGGTGCATTGCCCGTCGGAGCTGCTGCCGCGCCGATGTAGTAGTAGCGAGCGTCTTGCCCAACAGTACTGGGATGCTGAACCGGAAACTCACAGGTGCGGCTTTCAATCAGTTGCCGCTCAGCACGGGGTTGACCGGGGCGCAGTGTGAAGCGGAACAGCTCACCGCGGGGATAGCTCTCAAAATCAACTTCCTTAAAGTTGCGATCGGGTTCCAGCATCGGAAATGAGTCGTAGCAGACCGAATCAACCACGATCGCGCCATCCGCCGTCTCAAAGGCATTGGCATGGTGGAAGACAAAGCAGGACTCCGCCTCAAAGGTCTGCATCGGCGCTTGGGGATCGCGCGGAATCACCAAAATCTGGGTGGACTTGTTGCGATCGCTGGCTAAGCATTGCCCAGCCGTCCGCTGTCCCAACAAGGCGGGCAGCGGATTAAAGCGAATCGGGTTCTGGAAAAAGATGGCGTAGTTGGGGGTCAGCGCAAAGTCGTGCAGGAAGGCAAAGCCCGGAATTACCCGCTCTTGCTGCTCGACGCAGCGGCCTGCCTCGTCAAATTCATAGAGCCGAATACGGCTGGAAGGACCGGTCTTGACAGCAAAGTTGACCAGTCGCCGTTGACTGCCCGTCCGCTCTGAACCGGGATCGATGCGGGGATGTGCTGAGAAAGGATCGCCATCGGCCAACAAACCATCCAAGCGATCGAGGCCAAAAGTTTCCATCGTCTGTGGATCGAGGCGGTGCGGTTCTGCCGCCTCCCACAGCGCCAGCAGGCGATCGCCCCAGTAGAGGATGTTGGTGTTGGCAATATTCTTGAGGCCAAGGTCAAAGATATTGGCCAGCCAGCCGCCCGGTTTTTGGGTGCCAAACACGCCACGATAGAGAATCTTGCCAGCCTTTTGCTCCGCCAGGAACCCTTCAGTGCGGACGTAGCGATTGCGGAAATAGGCGCGCCCTTGGCGAATGGCGATCGCGCTGATCATGCCGTCGCCATCAAAGGGATGGTGCAGACTTTGGCCGCCCACTTCCAGCAGGCCGGGGCCATTGCGGAAGACCGTGCCCTCTAGCTCAGCGGGAATCTCCCCTTCAATGTCATCAATCCAGTAGTCCCGTTCTTCAGTTTGGGACTCGTAACCCCGCAGCCAATCAGCGCGGCTGAAGGTCTCAGTCGTAGCAGAAGGAACAGTGGCAGTCATTGGGTTACAACCAAGGGTTCAGGAGTAGCGGAGGCGATCGCGTCCGAAGGAGCCGTTTCGGCTTCCTCGGCGGGCAAGAGCCCCAGCAAGGGCAGCGGCAGCAGACTACTGAGGTTCGTCAGCAGCACCAACAGCCAAAGGCGATCGAATTGGCTTTCGGTGACGCCCAGCCAATGGGTGAGCAGCGCTCCCAGCTCGACAGAGCCAAAGTGCGCCAGATTCAGCACCGACATCAGCAGGGCAAACAGCGTTGCTTCAATGCCACTGGGACAAAGCCGCGCCGCCAAAATCAGCACCGGCATGAAGGAAAGCTGACCAGCCACCGTCAGGATCAAGCTGTCGCCAAGGCTGAACCACTGGTCGCTGATTCCCCAACTGCGATTGAGGTGCGTGACCAGAATCAGCGAGGTCAAGCCCAGCAACGTCGTCACCACGATCATCCAGCCGAAGATGCGACGCATCGGCACCCCCCGTAGGAAGCGCTGGAAAATCCAAACGCCCAGCAGCGAGGCCAAGTTTGTGACGAGTCGAACGCGACCCAGAAACTCTGGCTCAAAGTGCAGCTCGTTGGTCGAGAAGAAGAAGAAAGCAGAATCGGCACTAGGGGTGACTTGCCAGAGAAACAGAAAGAGCGTCGGCATCCAGATACGGCGCTGGCGCAGAGCTTGGCCAATTTGACCAACCTGCTCGCGAATCAGCGCTAGTCCCGGCTGAATCGTTTGGGGTACTTCGGCAATCCAGCCCGCGACCAGACAGACAATCAGCGGGAAAGTGGCCGTGATCAGAAACAGGGTGCGGGTCTCAAACAGTTGCAGCAAAAAGCCGCTGAGATAGGCTGTCACCAAGCCACCCAGTGCCGATACGGCCCAAGTCAAGGACTGGAGCGAGCCGGATTCCGATCGCGATTCTTGGCGGGCTCGTTCAACAACGAGGGAATCGACAATCACATCACTGAGCGCGACCGACAACGAGCTGAGCGCGATCGCCAGCGTCGCCATTGCGGGGGAATGAACAACGGTGCCCAAGCCCAACCACGCAAGGCTGCCCAACAGGCCTGCAGCAATCAGGTAAGGTCGCCGCCGATAGCCGCCCAAGGGAAAGCCATCGGAGAGCAAGCCAAAAGCCGGCTTGATCATCCAAGGCAGCGCTGCGATCCCCGTCAGGGCAGAAACCTGAGCGGGGCTGAGGCCGAGATCATCTTTGAGGAAAAAGCTGACAGCTAGCCGAGAGAGTCCGAGAATGCCCTGCACAAAGTAGACCAGCAGGATGGCGGCCAGTTCAGGACTGGGCTCTTGACCAAACAGCAACCGCTGCTGCCACGTGGGCTTGGCGACGGTACTGAGGGTCGAATCGGGCATCGGCTCGACTGTAAAGAAATGTCAATCCTCAGTATAGCGATCGCCTTTCTCGAGCTGGGCTAGGGTGCAGGCGGTGCTGGTTGTGTTGGGCTGGGCTGCGGTTGCGGCGATCGCGGTTCGTTGAGCAGGCGGGTTGCCAAGAAGCCTCCGAGAATCGCCACTAGACCGACAATCGTGATCGCGATCGCTCGACTGATCCCGATTTCGCGCTTCTCCAAACTCTGAGTTTGTCCGCCGCTATGACGATGGAACAACTCCTCCGATAGCCAGTCCACCGTTGCTTTGAAGTTGTGAACGGGTGTCGGTAGTAGCTCCAAATAGGTCGCCTTTCGCAGTAATGCTCCCGGCTTGCCCGTGACGCGATAGCGGTTCAGCAAGTTGGCGACGGCGTTATCGATTCCCAAGCCCATCAACGTGCCGCGCAGACTGACTTTGGCTGGACTCAGGGCGTGATTATGGCTGAGTGCCAGCAGATTGTGGGCGATCGCTGCGCCCTGTTGATAGGCTACTTGCGCCAGTCCGGGTTGCGGCTGCTCTTTGACCACAGCGCAGTCACCCGCCGCAAACACCTCGGGATAGCCCAGGAGCTGCAAGGTCGGTGAAACGTAAGGAACGCCATGGCGATTGCGATCGCTGGCGGGAATCTCTAGTTCTGCCAAGAGCGGATTGTTACTGACGCCCGCCGTCCAAATGACGGTGCTAGTCAGCTGCTGCGGTTCCGCTTCAGCTGCCGATCGATAGACCAATCCCTCTGCCGTGACGCCTTCGACAGCCACACCGAGCAGCAGCTCGATCGGGATCTGACGCTGCTGCAGTTCCTCTAAAACCAGATCATGCAGGCTGGCGTTGGCGTCGCCTTTGAGAATTTCAGGACTGCGATTGACCAGCACCAGCCGGATTTCTTGACGATCGCCTCCCAGACGCTCGTATTGCAGCGGCAACCAATCGGCCAAGAGCGCAACCATTTCAATGCCCGATGGCCCTGCGCCAACCACCGCGATCGTCAGGAGGTCTTGTCGCTGTTGGCGATCGCGGCTTTGACTCGCCTGCTGCAAGCGCTGGAGTAAGTGTTTCCCCAGCTTCAACACATCATCGCGATCGCGGAAAGCAAAGGCATGCTCTGCTGCCCCCAGCGTCCCAAAGTAGCCCTGTGTGGCCCCCAGCCCCAACACGAGGTGGCCGTAATTCAGTTGCCGACCTGTGGCCGTCGTCAGCGATCGCCCCTTGAGGTCAATTTGGCTGACAGAATCCTGCACAAACTCGACCTCGCTCCCTTGCAGGAGTTCTTCGTAGCGCGGCCAAACTTGCTCATCACTGAGTTCCCCACTGAGGAAGTCGAATAAGAGTGGCCGAAAGATGAAGCGATCCTTGGGATCGATCAAAATAATCGGCTCAGCATAGCGACGATGACGCAAATGCAGTGCGCAGAATAGGCCAACAAAGCCGCCCCCAACAATGACCGTGGGTTTGGTCTCAGCAGAAGTCATTGGTTATCTCAGGGAGAGGAGAGCAGCTTGGAGGCGGTAGAGATGATCGGTACTCGCGGTCAACGGCAAGGGGCGATCGCCCAGCAACAGTTGATTGCCGGCGATCGCGAAATCATCCGCTGACCAATTGCGTTCATTCAGTTGTGTCAGGAGCGCGGCGCGATTCACACTGGCAGGCAGTGTCAGCACTTCCGCAACGCCGTAGTAGAGGCGATCGCCTTGAATTTCCCAGCGGGGTAGCGGGTAATTCGTGGTTGGTGTTGAAATCGCTTGCCCCACAGAACGGGCAGGGATCATCAGGGTTTGTAGTTCTGCGACCGACTGTTGTTCGCTGATGTGGAGCGCTGCTGTATTGTGCAGGCCAAAGGTCCCGCCCAGTTGCGCCCCCATCTCGGCTTGGATACTGATAAAGCCCAGCACGAGTAGAGACACCGCCACGTAGCGCAGACTGACTTGTGCCCGTTGGCGCGATCGCCAGCGATAGCGTTCCAGCCCGCGCCAGACAGTCAGCAACACAATCATGAACAGCGAAAAAACGCCGCCCACTCCGTGCAGGTACATGGTTTCCAGCGCCGGTAAACCCCAAGGACTGACGGCTCCTGCTGGTGGTTCAGCTAGCAGCATCTCGAAAAAACCAAAGGCTACCGTGACGAAGGTGATCAGGGCAGCGGCCAACAAATTCCACCAGCCCAAGTCGTAGTAAGCCGAGCGATCGGGATTGATCTTCAGCCCGTCATAGATGGGTCGTAGCAGACCATGACTGGTGGCGATCACATCAAAAATCAGCGCGATCGAGAACAGGCCGATGGTGAAGTGCACTAAGTTGGGGTGCACTGGCAGCGTGTAGGGCAGACCATTCAGCCCCAAATCCAGCCCGCTACTCCAGTTGGGATTGGTTGCAAATAGGGACCAGATCATCAGCGCACCTCCCCAGTCAACTCAGGATTGACCGCAGTACTGAGTAGTCCAGCTCGGCCAGCGGTGGACACCGGCTCCACATGCAGCCCGTAGACCCAATACATCGTGGTACCCAGCAGGAATTGGTAGCAGACCAGCACGACCACGATCGCCTTAAACGCCAGCACACCTTTAGAAATGCGCGTGCGATCGCGCGATCGCTCAATGCCCTGCCAGAGTGCAAGATTCGGTAGCAAGAGCAGCAGCAACCAACCCACAGCAAGATGGCGATCGATTACCGGCTGAGCGGCTTGCGACGGCTGGGTGAGACCGATTTCAAACTGGCCGAAGAGGATGGCAAAGAAGATCGCGATCGCGGCTACCACCAGATTCCACCAGCCCGCATTCAGCAAGCTTTGGCGTTTGCTGATCAACCCGATCACCTCGAACAGGAACGAGATGATCACCATCGCAATCACGAAGTGCACCACGATCGCATGCAGCGGATCGGGGTAGGGCAAATTCGCCCGATTCAACGGAAAGTCCAAAATCAATTACTCTCCAGCACGAGGGTCAGTCGGATTTTCAGCTTGCTGGCTGAGTTGCAGCGCTGGCGCTTCCATATCGCGGAATTGACCGCTGCGCCAAGCCAAGAAGAAGGGCAAAACCACCGCCAGCCCAAACCAGACCAGCATCAGCACATTCACGGTGGTGACTTGCCGCGCTTCGGTCAGTCCATCGATCTGATCGATCGTTTCCTGCGTCAGGTTGGGGACATCCCGCAGGTATTCAAAGGTCCAGCGCTCAATCGGTCCGTCGTAGGTTTCCTTCCACAACCCGAGTGTCTGGAGATAAACGACGAGATCAGCGCGATCGCGATCGCTGAGGAAATCAAAGCTCGGCATCGTCGCATTGGCGAATTGCAAGCGCGGATTCCGCAGCAGCACCGACAACTGGGCAGCACCTTCAGCTCCCAGATACTTGCGCCCAATGTTGGTGAGGTCGGGACCTTGACGTTCTGTCCCCATCAGGTGGGGCGCATCGTAGACATAGTCATTGGGCAGCGAGGGGCGCGTGCCATGTAGATAAGGTGCGTCGATCGTCAGCGGTCGAACTTGCTGGGTGTGGCAATAGAGGCACCCATTTTCGATGTAGACCTGACGGCCGCGCAGCGCCACTTCGCTGTAGGGCTGTAGCCCCGGGGACGGAACGGTATCACCAGCAATCCGGATCGATAGCTCGCTGATGATGAACACGCCCAGGCAGAGGATGAGCAACCCCGAGAGCAGAAAGGAGAGGCGTCTCATGCGTCTTCTCCCGGAACCAGCCAGACAGGTGATTCGATCGCAGCCACAGGTTCCAGTGCCGGCGATCGCCAGGCATAAATCAGGTTCCAGACCATGGCGAGCTGCCCGCCGATTAGGAACAAACCGCTATACATCCGCAGGTAGTAGTAGGGGTAGCGCAGCGCAACGGTTTCGCTAAAAGGCACTTGCTGGAACCAACCAACACCCTCAAAAAAAGCGGCTCCGTAGATCGGCAAGATGTAGAGGGCGCAGCCAATCACAAACATCCACCAGTGCAGTTTTTGCAGGACCGGGATCAAAGGACGTCGTAGACCGCGCTCCACCATTAGATAGAGCAAGGCGTTCAGGGCTGGCGTTGTAAAACCCAAAAAGGCAAGGTGGACGTGGGCGATCGTGTTGTCAGAGAAGTGCTGAATGATGGTGAGTTCATGCCAGGCCAGCATGGCTCCCGAAGCCGAAGCCCAAAAGTAGACAAAAGCCGCCAGCACAGCGAAGCGCACCGCAATGCTTTCCCAAATGGCGCGCCACTGCCCCCAAATCGTTCCCCAGAGCGAAACTGTCGACAGGACGAAGGGCAGGGTCATACCAAAGGCCGCGAAGTAGCCCATCATCGTGATGAAGCGCGGCACCGGCCCATAGAGCAAGTGGTGGCCGCCATTCCAGATGTAGAAACCGGCAAAAGTCCAGAAACTCAGCGTGGCGACGCCGTGGGCAAACAGTTGGCGATTCAGCAGCCGCGGCACCACGTAATAGGCGATCGCCAGTCCTGCTCCAGTCATCACTGAACCAACGGCATTGTGGCCGTAGTACCAGTTGATCACCGCACCTTCCGCGCCTGCATTCCGACTCAGGTTGGCGGGAATGTAGATGAAGTCAAAGGCGATCGCGAACAGGAAAAAGTACCAGACGCTGACAAACAATCCACTGACTCGCCGTTCAAACACGGTCAAGGCCAGACAAAGCGCCGTAAGGTTGACCGTAATCACCACCGCGAGGTTGATGCCACGCACCCATTCCTCGTATTCGGCACCCTTTGTCCAACCCAAGCTGACGCTAACTAGGCCCAGCAGCACAGCAATGTGATATGCCCAGCCGCTCAAGGAAGCCAGTTCTCCCAAGATCAGCGATCGCTGACAGACACGAGGCAGGATGTAGAGCGCTGCACCAATTTCACCGCCGACAATCCAGCCAAACAGAATCGTGTTGACGTGTTCGGGACGGACGCGCCCAAAGCCAAGCGGTGCAGTTCCACCCAAGAAGTCGGGATAGGTCAGCTTAATGGCGGCGATCATGCCGAGGCACATGCCCAGAATCATCCAGACCAGCGCACCTCCCAGCCAGACCCAAGCCGCATGATCGGGCTGAGATTCACTCAGCGTTGAACTGCCCGCCAGTCGTGCCAGCCAGGGGGGCAGGCGACGAAACCCCGTTGGGCTCGCGATAGTCATGCCAGGGGCTCAAAAAACTGCCCTCAGTATCCACAGGCAATTCTGATTCGGCAATTTCCTCTGAGGAAAGCTTAAGGTCTCCGCCCTGATCCAGACGGATCGCCAGCGATCGCTAGCCTTGCCAGCCATGCCTTACAGGCGATCGCGTTTAGCCTGCCAGAGCGATCGCAACGGGATAAAGACGAGGGGTAGGCATAGACTGCTGATCACGGCTGAAGCCAAGCCGATATGGGCGAAGTCCCAGAGAATCCCGCGCAAAAAGTACAGCGGTTGAGCGACATAGCGGGGGTTAATGCCCACCTTTTGATCGGGCACTAGAGGGCGGTTGAGGTCGGCAATAATTCGCTGGGCAGTATTGCTGGCTTCGGGCGACCAGCTATTGGAATCGTGAAAGTGAATCAGGAATTGCAGCGCCGTCGTGGCTTCGATCAAAATAGCCAGGCCAAAACAGAGGCTGACTAACGCGATCGGTTCCAAGCTAAACCAGCGGCGGCGGTAGCCAGCGGTGATCAGCCAACCCGCGATCGCTAGTCCCAGTGCATGGGTGGGATAGGGAGTACTGAGCGCATCGAGCAGCAATCCCAGCGTTACCCCCGCCACAATCCCCTGCCAGACGGCATGACCCGGTGCCCACGTAATCAACCAGAGCAGCACCCAGTGAGGCGCAATACCTGCCAGCTCCAAACCAGGGAGCCGAACTAGCATCAGCAAGGTTAGCCCCAGTGCCGATAAGCCAGTCGCCAGCCAAGGCGATCGCGCATCGTCAGCACTGAAGCTCATGGCGGGCTGGGTACCGATCGCTGAATCGTCAACCACTCTAGCTGCCCAATCGGAGCCGAGAGTTGCAAGACTGCCTCGGGGGCAGGTGTGGCTTGCAGATCAACTTTCTGAACTACCCCGACCGGCAAGCCAGCGGGGAAAAGTGTACTGGCGCTGGAGGTCACGGCGACGTCCCCCGGACGCACGACGGGATCGCGATCGAAAAAGCGCACGGTGACTTGGTTGGTGCCTTGGCCGCGAATGTAGCCCTGACTGCGCGATCGGCTGATCATTACGCCGACGCCGCTGCTGGGATCGGTAATCAGCAGAACCCGGCTGGTGTTGGGGGAAACGCTAACGATGCGCCCCACTAGCCCTCCTGGACCACTCACGCTATCCCCCACTTGCACCCCAGCGCGGCTACCGCGTCCGAGAGTGACTTGCTGCCACCAGCTGTCGACACTGCGACCAATGATCGGGGCGAGAACGGTTCCCGGGGGCTGTTTGGGTTGCAGGGCGAGTTGTTGACGCAGAACTCGATTCTCGGCTTCGGCTTCTAGGAGTGCCTGTTCTAGACCCGACACCGTTGCCGACTGCACCCATTCCTGCTGCGTTGGCCCTGGATAAAAGGGGCGAGTGATCAAGGCATAGACCTCTGCCAACAGGGCACCTTGGGTTTGCCGCAAAATCCAAGCGACCCCAATCAGTCCCCCTGCGATCGCCACGCGGATCCCAAAGCGATTGAACCAACGCAGCACATCCGTCATCGTGTTCTGCCGTCTCGTACCGCGCTAGGCACGGGAGCTAGCACTAAACACCCGCTCCAGACTCTTGAAGTTCTCGAGCACACGTCCCGTTCCCAAGACCACACAGCTGAGTGGGTCTGGTGCAATGTGGGTGATGATGCCCGTCTCATGGCTGATCAGCTCATCCAAGCCGCGCACCAAAGCGCCGCCGCCGGCAAGCACAATCCCGCGATCGACGATGTCTGCTGCCAATTCTGGCGGGGTTTTTTCGAGGGTACGTTTGACGGCTTCCACAATTACATTCAGCGGCTCCGCCATACTTTCGCGCACTTCCGCTGCTTTGATCGTGACGGTACGGGGCAGACCCGAGAGCAGGTGCAGACCCCGGACTTCCATGGTCGTCTCGTCAAATTCGTTGTCGGGGAACGCCGACCCGACCATAATTTTGATTTCCTCGGAGGTTCGCTCACCAATCACGAGGTTGTGGACTTTCTTGAGATACTGCGCGATCGCCTCACTCAGTTCATCGCCTGCGACTCGCACTGAATCGCTGAGGACAATGCCCTGCAAGCTCATCACGGCGACTTCGGTAGTGCCACCGCCAATATCGACAATCATCGTCCCGGTCGGTTCTGCCACTGGCAGTCCTGCCCCGATCGCGGCTGCAACCGGCTCATCAATGAGATAGACTTCGCGGGCGCCTGCTTGGGTTGCAGCTTCCATCACTGCCCGTCGTTCCACCCCCGTGACGCCACTGGGAATGCCAATCACGACGCGGGCAACCCCCGATCGCCCTTCCTGCACCCGCCGGATGAAATGCTTGAGCATCAGCTCAGCGGCATCAAAGTCAGCGATGACACCATCCCGCAGGGGGCGCAGGGCTGCGACACTGCCGGGCGTACGCCCCAACATCAACTTGGCCTCAGAGCCGACCGCTAGGGGTTTCTTGAGGTTTTGGTCGATCGCGACCACTGAAGGCTCTTGCAGAACGATTCCTTTACCGGAGACATAGACCAGTGTGTTGGCCGTCCCTAGGTCAATACCCATGTCGCGGGAGAGGGAGAAGCGCCGAAGAATACTCACTGATAAATCCGCCTTGATGACGTGGCTGCGGTAATTAAGCTGAGTAGCAAGCCAGAAACGCAGTGGAGTGGCCTGCAACGCCAGAGGATTCTATCGCCTCCTGCTAACTCAGTCTAGGCAGCGATTGGCTCGGCGGGTTGGGCGACAACTGCCAGAATGAAACTGAGCAACGCACGGGAGTTTGACTGCACGATGAGCTTAAATGTTGTCAACTTGGTGGGGCGCGTGGGCCGCGACCCTGAGGCTCGCTACTTCGAGTCCGGCTCAGTAGTCTGTAAGTTTTCGCTGGCGGTCAATCGCCGCACCCGGAACGATGAACCCGACTGGTTCAACGTGGAGTTTTGGGGGCGTGAGGCACAAGTTGCGATCGACTATGTCAAAAAAGGCAGCCTGATCGGGATCAGTGGCGCCCTCAAAATCGAAAGCTGGACCGATCGCGATGGCAAGCAGCGAACCACTCCTGTGGTGAGGGGCAATCGTCTCGAACTGCTCGGCTCGCGCCGCGATCAGGAAGGTGGGATGGCACCTCGAGATCCCGATAGCGATTTGTTCTAGGAACCAAGTCAAGCTGAATTCAACAATCCGCAGTCTTACCCAGCCCGTGGTAGGACTGCTTTTTATCGCAAACAGCAGCTTGAAACAGGCATAAAACAGGCATCTTGAGGATGACCAATGGTGACTGAGAGGGCTGCATGATTCGTCTGGCCAACAATGACGATCTCCCAATTCTCGTCAACATCTGGCTTTCCGCTTCCCGCGAAGCGCACGCCTTCATTCCCGACGAGTTTTGGCTCTCTCAAGCCGAGGCCATGCGAGACCAGTACCTTCCCGGAGCCGAAACCTACGTGGTTTGTGATGCAGCTGGAACGCCTGTGGGCTTTCTGTCGCTTGTGGAGGATAGTCTGGCAGCCTTGTTCGTTGATCCAACGCATCAAGGCAAGGGTATCGGTAGCGCACTCCTCCGGCAGGCGCAGTCCCTGCGAAAGGGGCTGGGACTTTGTGTGTACGTGAACAACGATCGCGCGCAGAAATTCTATCGCCGACACGGCTTCAAGCCAGTTGAAGAGCGACTGGATGAGCGCACTGGGGAGCGTGAGTTGTTCATGCAGTGGTCAACCACCTGATCCGCACAGGTGCGATCGCGCGATGAAAGACATGACTGGTTAGTCTTCAGGCTCTGCGGAATCTCGGCTGGGTGCGATTTCCAATCGACTCCCACAGCGGCGATTGGCCTCGTTGACTCGCCGTTGTAGAGCTGGCGGAATTTCCAAGAACGCACTGGCATAGAGTCGCTCAAATTCGGCACTGAATCGATCCGCTAGGGTTGCATCCTCAATGACCAGAAAGGTTTCATCGTTGTTTTCGTTTGCCGCTGCACTCCAGTTGTGGGATCCGGTCAGCACACGCTGGCGATCGATCACGGCGAACTTGTGATGCAGCGTATCGCCCGGCGCCAAACGCGGCACTCCGGCAGTTCCCAGTGGTGTTGCCCAAGGGCGATTGTTAGGCTCAACACGACAGTCGCGATCGGGTAGCGTTAGGCCGAACGCATCCAGCAGTTCGCTGTAGGGCCGATAGGCAAAGCCAGGGTCAATCAGCAAGCGAATCTGGGTGCCTTGCTGCGATCGCGCTTCCAAAACATCCGCGATCGCCTGCTCGGAAAAAACAAAGAGCGCCAGATCAACCTGCTGTTGAGCTTGCGTGAGGTAACGAGCGATCGTGCCATTGGTGCTCTGCTCCCAAGGCAATCGCAGGCTGGAGGGCGAAAACTGCACCAGGACACGGGTCTGACCTACGCGCACTGATTGCGGCGATCGCGGCGGCTTCGCCCGGCCAAACAGACTGTCGGGCAAGTTACCGGGGCCATCTCCCCACATAAGGTCAAATTCTGTTTGGAAGGTAGCGGCGATCGCAGGGCTGCGGAACCAGAGCAGATGATTAGCATTGCCTCGGCTGGCCAGTCGACCCGGATCGCCAAAGAAATCACTGGCTGTCCAGTTGGCTGAACCGGTGACGACCCATTGGCGATCGATGATCGCAAACTTGTGGTGCATGAGGCCGCTACCTTTGCTGCCATCAGCGGTGTCATCTAGGATCGGCACCCCAGCACGCTCAAGGATGACGACAGCATCTCCCGTGGCAATTTCAGCTGGACTGAGCTGGCCATCTCGATTGCGATCGGCCAGTTGCCGGTAGTTCTCCAGTCGTTGCCGATCGCGATCGCTCATCGGGGCAGAGAGGCGCTGACTCCAGGGCTGGCGATATTGGTTTTCCAAAATGACGCGAACCGGGATGCCCGCCTGGTGTTTTTGGGCCAAGACCGTTGCCAGTCGAGGAAGCTGGATTTCCTGAACCGCAACATCGATTGAAGTTGTTGCTTGTTCCAAGCTGGCAAGGAGTCGCCCTTCCAGGTCATCTCCCTCGCGATCGCGCCCTAAGCCGTCGGTAAATCGCTGGTCTGGATCGTGATTAAAAGCAACCTGTAGAGGCGCATTGGCATCCCAACGAGTGGAGCCACCGCCAGCAACGGGGAGAATCTGCGCGAGCGGCGCTTGGCAGGCGGTGAGCAGTCCCAGTAGAAAAGCGATCACTCCAGGCTTCATCTTGAGCATCTGGCAACTCTCTTCAATAGGACGGGATCTCGCTGCAAACTCAGTCAGATTTAAGCCCAGCTTCAGCTCTGGGGTGGGCGATCGCTGCGCTGGATACAGTTCTCGGTTGCTGATTCCGACTAGAACTCAACCATGCATCGCGTCTTGGCTCCATGACGGCTGGCTCACCCCGGCGATCGCTCCCGCCATCCCTGCGCAAGGTGTTGATTGGGGGACTGTTTTTTGTCGCGACCCAAGCGATCGCCATCTTGGGCTACTGGTTAGCGGGCTGGAGTTTGATGGATGCGATCTATATGGTCGTCATCACGATTTTTGGGGTGGGCTATGGCGAAGTGCGCCCGATCAATACCCCTGAGCTGCGAGTCTTCACGATCTTCGTCATCCTGGCGGGCACTTCCTCAGCGGTGTATCTGATCGGCGGCTTGGCGCAGCTGGTGACGGAAGGCGAAATTCGACGCGCTTTGGGCGTGCGACGCATGACTCGAGAGATTCGAAACCTGAAACAGCACGTGATTATCTGCGGCTTTGGTCGAATTGGCCAAATTCTAGTTCGCAAGATTGCGGATGCTAATCTGCCGATGATCATTATCGATAGTGATGAATCTCGAGTCCGACAAGCAGAAGAGCAAGGCTTTTTAGCATTGCGGGGCAGTGCGACAGATGAAACAGTTCTACTAGATGCGGGTATTGAACAGGCACTGACTTTAGCAACTGCTTTACCTGATGATGCTGCCAATGTTTTTATTACGCTGACAGCTCGAGGACTCAATCCTAACTTGACCATCATTGCACGGGGAGAGTTGCCCGCCACTGAGAAGAAGCTATTGCAGGCTGGAGCCGATCGCGTCATTTTGCCTGCGACGATCGGCGCATTACGGATGGCCTATTTAATTACTAATCCAGCTTCATCGAGTCTATTGGAGAGTAGTGATAGTCACCAAACGCTCAATGAATTATTGGGTGAATTGGATATCCAAATGGATGAGCTGGCGATCGCCCCCCAATCGCCACTGATTGGCCATCGCTTAGGGTCAGTTGAAGTCAGCGGCAAGGGGGCTTTCATTATCGTGGCGCTACGGCGATCTACCGGCGAGATGATCCTGCGGCCTGGTTCAGATCTGTTTTTGCATGCTGGCGACACGTTGATTGTCATGGGGCACAGTGGCGATCTACCCCGCTTTGCCAAACACTACGCCCTTCAGCGCCAAGTGCAGTATCGAGGCGTGCGTCAGCGTCCCTAGCCCTTGTTGCTGAGGTGAAGGTTGATCCCTGAGTCAGACGGAGTCAGATGTCTTAAGACAAGCAGGATCTCTCTGGAGTGTGCGCAACAGTACTCCTAGAGTGGAAACGGCGAAGAGGACTTGCCATGTTGATCAATTTGGGACAGCGGCTCGAAAATTTGCGGACGCTGCTCGGTTTCCTAAAAGCAGCCCGTGCCGAAAGTCTCGATCGCGTGTTGGCGATCGCCGATTCTCTCAATAAAACGGAAATCGCAGCTCAGAGTCGGGCTTGGATGCTTTCGCATCCGGCAGTGGCTCAACTCGCTGAGGAACACTACGCACCAGCTCGCCCCTCTCTTGAAGCGCTCAACCAACTACCGACGGGGACGCTCGGGCAGGCCTATGCCTCGCTCTTGCTCAGTCAAAATCTCTCCCCCGATGACTTGCAGCCCGCAAAGCCAGCTACCAATGCGGATGAATACATCATTGAGCGACTGCGGGTCACCCATGACATCACCCACGTGATCACAGGCTTTGGCACTGATCCGGCCAGTGAGCTAGGGCTGCAAGCTTTCAATTTGCGCCAAAACCGATCGCCTCTTGCGGTGTTGCTGATTGCTGGTGGTCTGCTGAAAACAATCAAGGAAGGACGCGATCCAGCCCCCATTCTTAAAGAGGTGGCTCGTGGACTGGAACTAGCTGACAAGGCGGATTTATTGGTGTCGCAGCGCTGGGAAGATCACTGGGATTGGACGCTAGATCAGTGGCGACAAAAATTGGGAATTGTGCTCTGATAAACCCAATAGAGCCAAGGACTGAACTGATTTTTTGTTCTTGGCTCTAGACTGCATTAACTGCATAAAAATACAGCAATACTGAAAGAAGGTTAACAATAATAGTCTCGCAAACATCAGATAGAGTGAACTGACTAGACTCAGACCTGATCTCATTGGAAATATCGAGATGATGACTTGTAAAGTTTCTTGTTAGAGCCAAGCAGAAACATTGCTTGACTACTAAATCTTCAGTTGACTGAAAGATAGAATCTAATTTATCAAGAAACTCCTGAATACCTTGAGCTCTATTTTTCCCTTTAAGGCTAGAGTTATTAAACCTAAAGCCCCTAATAGACAAATTGAACTCAAGTAATTTAAAAAGACTCCCTCCCTCTGAACCATTCGGATAGTTGGTTAAGTATTTCTTTCTAAGGAGTGCTTCTATTAGAATACACAAGTCTCTTAGTAGCATGTACATCTTGACTTGAGTGTACTTATTCCTCTTGAAGCGGTTAAATTTTAAGTTTTCACAAATAGAGAACATTGCCACTTCGAGAAGCAGCCTGTGTTCTAAATCAAAATATCTCAGCAATCTTTCGATAAATATTTTGTCTACTTTGGAGCTTAATTCAGCTGCTTCTATTGTGTTTAAGTTAATAAATAAAGGAAAAATATATTGATTCTCAAACTGTTTCCATAAGTCTGACTCTATAATCCCATGAGGATTTCTGCTGAAAGCCTTGTCTTCTTCAGATGCCCAGAGAAGATGAGCAATTCCTTGATCAAAATTCTTGCCAATAATCTGAGCAATTCCCAAGTTTGCATAGACCATTCCCTTGTTGAAAGTTTTGCCACTTTCAGATTCAAAGGCTTCAATTTCTTGGATTAGCCTATCAAAGTACTCTTCAGCCTTTTGATATAAGTTTGCATAGGTGAGCAAGTAATTGCCGATTTGTATGGGTCCTTGAATATAAGCATCCTTTTCCTCATAGGGGAGGGTTGGATCAAAACTAGGAAAAGTTTCAAGGTTGCGTCTAAGAGCAGAGATTCCATTACTTATAATGCAATCCAAGTTTTGACCATAAACTTTGATTTCTATCATCTCTGCTTCGATGTTTTTCAGGATTGGTTCTAAGAGAGGAGCTTTGCTACCTCATTAGACTTTGGATGGAGTTGTAGTTGTTGAGCAAAGCGATCGGTCAGCAATGGCCCAATCAATACAGTTACTAGAACAAGGGCAATGATGCTGTCGAACACCGCTGGCGAAATTAATTGTGCTTTCAAGCCTGCTTGTGCCGCAGCCAGAGTCGCAGCAACCTGCGGCAACGATAGTGACCACATCAGGCGTACTTCTTCCCAGCGGTAGCCTTCCCGCTGCTTGACGGCGAATGCTGCAAGGAACTTGCTACCAAACAGACCGCCAATAATTGCAATGGTCAAACTGGTGGCAGTAGTCAGGGTTTGCCAAAAGGCAACGGGATTGAGCAACAGGCCGATGTCGATAAAGAAGCAAGGCAAGAAAAACACCTTGCCAAAAAAGTCGACCTTTTCGCGGACGGGCTCATCCTGTAGGGTTTCGTTGACGGCCAGTCCCGCCAAGAAGGCACCGATGATCATGTCGAGCTGGATGGTCTGCGCCCCCAAGGAGACCAAGAGCAAGACCAGAAAAATAAAGAGGAACTGATTGCGCTCATTGGCACGGGCACGTTGGAAAAACCAGCGACTCAGGGGCTTAACGCCATAGAGCACCAAGGCAATGAACACCGAGAAGATCAATAAATCCCGCGCGATCGCAGTGATGCCCCCATCTCCCGACTGCACCGCCAGACAAACGGCCAGCACCAGAAGCGCCCCAATGTCCGTAAAGATGGTGGCCCCCAAGGTCGCTGCCACAGCTCGCTGACGCAGCAGGCCGTAGTGCTCCACAATCGGCAGTGTCAGGAGGGTGTGGGAGGCCAGCAACGATCCAATTAAAAAGGCGCTGTTGAGGTTAAAGCCAAACCCGAGGCCAATCAGGAGGCCAACGCTGAGCGGGATGGCAAAGGTGGCGAGGCCAAACCGCAGGGAGCGATCGCGGGCAGCCTGAAACTGACTGAGGTCAATTTCTAACCCCGCCAGAAACATCAGGTAGAGTTTGCCAACCCCTGCCAGAAGCGCCACGGTGTCCGCTTTGGGTTCCAGAATGTTGAAGACGCTAGGACCCAGCAAGACTCCCGCCAAAATCAGCCCCAGTAATTCAGGCAGCTTGAGCGCGCGAAATACCGGTGGCAAAAATAACGCTGCCATTAACAGCAGCGTCATGGCAGGCAAGGGAGCCTGAATCGGAACAGCGATCGCTGCAAGCAGCATGGGCGCCTCCTCGCCAAACGGCGAATTAAGCGTTAGCAAAAGGCATTGACGCGACTGAGCCGAGTGGTGCTAATGCGATCGAGCCAAGGACCCAGAAATTGGCGATTGGCAGCCTGTTGCTCTGGGACATCCGTAGTCAAAGGATAGGGAGCCAATCCTAATAAGGCACCGGTTGTGACACAGAACATCGATTTTTGAAAGCTTTCGCAAATCTTGACGCGCACATCGCGGCTACCCCGCGTACGGTTCGCGTAGAACTGCTTCAGTTCCTCGGGCAGGTAGTGCACCATGTCCTGCATCAACTGCGTTGGAGGAATCCCTGCCCCCCCAATCGGCAAGGGATCGGCAAACAGCGCCCCATAGGCAAATTGATTTTGCTCGTCGGGGATTTGATGAGCTTGGGCGTTATAGGACACCGTGCCAGGGAAGGGCGTGCCGCGGAAGAACACAGCTTCCACGTAGGGAATAGCGGTATCTGCAAGGAAGGTCAGACCCGCCGAAGCTGGCAGAATGTCGTAGCGATCGCCGTGAATCTCGACGCTGTAGGTAATCGGAATTGCAGCCGCTGCCACCAACCCGTCGCGGACATGGGTTGCCACGTCAGGAATTTGCCGGATTTCCCCTGCTGCATAGCGAGCGGCAAGACTAGCGAACATATCGCTCATCACCCGCCAGAACTGACCCAAAGCGCTGTAGTAGGCCGACTGACGAATCAATTCTGGCCAAAAGTCAGGGAAGACCTGATGCAGTCCCAGCATCACAGGGTTAGAGCGCCAGCGAGCCCGAATCGCGCGATCGGCCAATTGCCGAAATTCTGGGCCATCAAGAAAGGCATCTAGCCCGCCGCCACCATGCCAAAACATGGCTTTCATACAGTATTCGGCGTACTCAAAATTGATGCGATCGTGGACCCAGTGTTGCCAGAGTTTAGCCGGTGTCACTTGCCCGTTGAAGTACTTAAAGAACGGGAACAGCACCAAAAACTCATTCTCGGCGATATAGCAAAGATTGCGAGAGTAGGCATCCAGCACCACCCCGTAACTGTCAAGAATGTGCACCACCTCCAGCAGATTGTCGGGCGTATCGAGCAGTAGTGCTCCGCCAGCCTCTAAGCGCTCCAGAACGGCATTGGCGGGGTTGGGCGGCAAAGGCCGAGCGGTGGTTGCAGACATGCCAATGTCTCCTTGCAGGTCAGGGGTGAACTAGAGAGTCGGGGGTGTACCAGTGTGTTGGATCAGCGTCTGGATTTCCTGCCACAGATCGCCCAGTCCAAAGGTCAGGACCAGCAGGGTCGCTAGGCCAATCAGAATCGTGATCACATAAAACTGAGACTGTCCTGAGGCGCTATAGCGCAGGCTTTGGCCGCTGATCAGGGCAACAAAACCGACAGCATTAACCAGTCCATCGACAATGTAGCGATCGATCCAAGAGACGGTGCGCGAACCCAAACTCACAAGGGCCACAACCGTCAGACGGTAGACGCGATCGATGTAGAAGTCGTAAGCCAACAGGTCTTGAACCGGATTGAGTTTGCCGCGGATGTCGCCAACGGGAGGGCAGGGGATCTGAAAACCAATCCAGAAGCCAATCCCACCACTCGCTGCAATCAGTGGCATGGCGTAGTGGTTCAGCCAAGTACCGTCAGCCAGCAACGGTGCCGCCCAAGTGACCAAGAGCTGCCATTGCTGCAGGAGCAACGGGAGACTTAGCACCACAATTACCAAGGAGACAATCGGAACCGCCATCGGCCAAGGAACCTCGGGCGCCCGACGTGTCTTGGCGTGGGGCTGACCCAAGAAAACCCAGTTAAAAATCCGGGCAAAGTTAATCGCAGTCAGCAAGTTGACAAAGATCAACAGCAGCGGCAGCCAGACGGGAGCTTCCCAAAAGCCATTGACCCAGCGGCGGAAGGTCCAGAAGTTACCCAGAGGCAGGCAAGCTACCAGCCCCAACGACCCCACGATAAAGGCGATCGTGG
The DNA here is from genome assembly GCF_003846445.2 of Synechococcus elongatus PCC 11801. Classification (NCBI taxonomy): domain Bacteria; kingdom Bacillati; phylum Cyanobacteriota; class Cyanophyceae; order Synechococcales; family Synechococcaceae; genus Synechococcus; species Synechococcus elongatus. The sequence goes on from NZ_CP030139.2 coordinate 2,046,180, forward strand.
TGGCAGGCATCCGCGACCAGAGCCCCCCCATTTCCCGCATATCTTGGTTGCTGGTCGTGGCAATGATCGAGCCAACGCTCATGAATTGCAGCGCTTTAGCTACTGCATGGCAGAAGAGCAGCAGCAGCGCAACGTCGACCGCTTGCTGACCAACCGCAATGAACACGAGGCCAAGAAACGCACTGGTTGAGTGGGAGAGGGCACGCTTGAAATCGATTTGCGCGATCGCCACCAAGGACCCGCCGATCGCCGTCAGAATCCCGATCGCAATCAGCACATTGGAAACAACGGGCGACAGCGTGACAACGGGTTGCAGCTTGATCAGGATGTAGGCTCCGGCTGCGACCACAACGGAATTCCGCATGATCGAAGCTGGGTTTGGCCCCTCCATCGCTTCATCGAGCCAGAGGTGCAGCGGAAACTGGGCGCATTTACCAATCGGCCCTGCAATCAAAGCCAAGCCCAGCAATGTTGCTTGCAGAGGCGGCAAGGAAGCCGTCTCCGACCACCGCTCCAGTTCAGAAAAGGTCAGACCGGTGCCATAGCTGGAAAGAGCAACAACGCCCATCAGCAAAAACACATCGCCAACCCGCTTGGTCAGGAAGGCATCGCGGGCAGCTGTCACCACGAGGGGTTGGGCGTACCAAAAGCCGACCAAGAGATAGGTCGACAGGGTTAACAGCTCCAGTAGGCCGTAGCTAAGAAAGAGCGAATCACTGATCGCAATGCCACTGATCGCCGCTTCAAAAAAGCCCATCAGCGCAAAGAAGCGAGCGAGGGACCAGTCCCGTTCGAGATAGCCCAGGGCAAAGAGTTGGGCCAAGCAGCTCAGCCCCGTGACTAACTCCATTGCCCCAAGACTGAGGGGAGAAATATCGATAGTAAAAGTCAGGTCGAGGTCGGCAGCCTGTAGCCAATGCCAAGCCAACTCGAGTGGTTCTTGGTTCCAGCTGGTGCGGAAAGCGATACCGCCGTGGATCAACGCGATGATCGTCAGTAGAAAGTTGAAGTAGGCGGCAGGCCGCGGGCCAGTGCGACGGACAATCCCCAAGGACCAAGGCAGCGTCAGCAAGGCCCCAATCAGTCCGTAGAAGGGAATAAACCAACTCGTTTGGAGTAGGAAGTCCGTCATGCTGCAGCGGCGAGGAGGAAAGAGAACGACACGGAGGTGATTCGAAACCGGAGCGGCGATCGCGGAAGAAGAGCCGCAGTACAAGTGCCGAATAGACGTGCCTAACTGCACTGCCGACAAGGCAGCCCAGAAATTTCCCTTACCTTAGCAGAGCGATCCGAAGCGCTGATCCCTTGGGATCAAGATGGTTACAATTCCAGCCCTTCATGGCTTGCAAAGTCTTTCAGTCGTTGCAAAAGACGACAGCTAGCCACAATGCACTTGTCATTATCCGAGATCGGAGGGTATCCAACTCAGGGGCGATCGCCCGCGCAAGCGGCAGCTATACCTCGGTTTGAATGCCGTGGCTAACAGTTGTGGTAGCCCATAGTTTGAGGTCGGGATCAGCGATCGCTTCCCGGACCTGTTCAACCGCTGCTTGAGCAGCTGCAGGACTTTCAGCAATCCCAAAGACGCTGGGACCAGAACCGGACATTTGGGCGGCGAGGATACCGGCACAGTCGCCCAGAACAGCTCGCAGTTGCGCCACTTGGGGGTATTCCGGCAAGACCACAGCTTCGAGATCGTTGCGGAGATGCTGGGCGATCGCAACTGGATCACCAGCACTCATCGCTTGCAGGAGTGGACCGGCATGCAGGGCTTGCAGGCGATCGCGGCGTGCGGATTCAGTTTGTAGATAGCGATCGCCAAACTGCTCGCGGTAGCGACCGTAAGCCCAGGGTGTTGAAACGGACAGGCTTTCAAACTTGGCCAACACAATCGGCAACTCAGGCAGAGGCGGCAAGGGCGTCAACTGTTCGCCGCGACCCGTACAAAGCTGGGTGGCACCCGCAATGCAGAAGGGCATATCCGAGCCGAGTTCTGCTGCGATCGCCTCTAGTTCGGGCTGAGTCAGTCCCAGATGACTAAAAAGATCGAGCCCTACCAGCGCGGCTGCTCCGTCGGTCGAGCCACCAGCTAGCCCCGCTCCGATCGGGATCCGCTTCTCCAGAAAAAATTCAACCCCACCGAGTTGCGGAAACGATCGCTGCAACCGCTGCGCAGCTTTGAGGATCAGATTGCGCTCATCCACTTCCAAGTCAGCGCGATCGCAGCTGAGCTGAAACCCATGCCCCGATCGCGGCCGTAGGTGAAGACGATCGCCCAAGGTAATGCTCTGCATCACCATCGCTAGCTCATGGAAACCGTCAGGGCGATCGCCCAAAATTTCCAAATAGAGATTGATTTTGGCTGGAGCTACCAGCGTCAGAGTCTTCATGCGAGGGGATCAACGGCGCTGTCTGTAGGATCGCCCAGATCGGTACAGAGGCCAATCCACTGATCAATGCTCAGGGTTTCGGCTCGGGCCTCGGGCGCAATCTGATGAGCGGCAAACGCTGCTTCAATTTGCTCGCTGCTGTAGAGCGACTTGAGGTTATTGCGAAGCATTTTGCGCTTGGCACTGAAGCCTTGGTTGAGCAGTTTTTCCAGTCGAGCTGGATTGCCACAGACCTGCGGCCAAGGTCGTGGCTTCAGGCAAATGACCGTGGATTGAACCTTGGGCGGTGGTGAGAAGCTCTTGGGTGGCACGGCGCAGACCCGCTCACAGTCGGCCAGATACTGCACCCGCACCGACAGTGCACCGTAGGCGCGTTGACCCGGAGTGGCACAGAGGCGATCGGCGACTTCTTGCTGCACCAGCAGGACAAGGCGTTCAAAGGCCGGTTGTCGGGGCTTAGCGATCGTGCCCAGCAACGACTGCAGAATCGGGCCCGTGATGTTGTAAGGAATGTTGGCAACAACCTTAGTGGGGTTGGCAAAGCGCGGCTGATCGGCGATCGCAGCGGCCCAATCGAGCTGCAAGAAGTCACCTTCCAACAGGCAAAAGTTTTCGGCCTCACCAAAGCGCCGTTGCAACTGACCGATCAGGTCGCGATCGAGTTCAACTGCGACTAATCCATCGACTGCGGCGAGTAACCGTTGGGTCAGTGCCCCCCGCCCAGGGCCAATTTCCAAAACGCGATCGCCCGGCTGAAACTCAGCGGCCGCCACAATGCGATCGAGGATGGCTTCGCTGCGGAGCCAATGTTGACCAAAGCGTTTGCGAGCAGGCATGGATCAGGAGTGAATCAGCCGCAATCCTACCAGCCTGACTCGACGGCGCTAAAGGCATCGGGCAGATAGCACCAGAGTTCCAGATAGCCTTGCCCCCAAGCGGCGACCTTGACAGCATCGGCTGAGGGTTCGCGCCGATAGCGAACCAGCGCAACATCAAAGCGACAAGCAGCGGCTGCATCATCCCCTAGGCTGGCGAGATAGCAAGCAGCAGCCCGACTGAGGCAGCGTTGTTTAGCCAGGCCGATCGCCAGTAACCCGGACTGATCCCAGCCAGTCTGTCGTCGGGTTTTGACCTCAATGAAGCGTAAAGCCGACTCTTCTTGAGCGACCAAGTCGAGTTCGCCCCAGCGACAATGCCAGCGTTCCGCCAGAACCTCCACCCGCCGATCGCGGCACCAAGCAGCGACTAATGCCTCACCTGCGCGATCGAGTGGAAGATCAATGACCTGCATCGGGTCTGCCCTCCGTGCCGTTAGGCTGGAACTATTGCAGCGTTCTGCTCAGAATGCCCGTGATTTTGTCCTTGCACACGCTCTGGCGACACTGTTGTCGCAGCCTACTCCTCATCGCGATCGCTGGTCTCGCCTGGAGTTGGATTGCCCCACCCGCGATCGCCCTCGATTTCACTAAGGAAATCCTGATTGAGTCCGATTTTTCCAATCGCGATCTCAGCGACGCCAACTTTACGAAAGCGAATCTGCGCAGTAGTGACTTTAGCAACTCGGTGCTAGTTGGGGTTCGTTTTTATGGTGCGAACTTGGAAAGTGTTGATCTGCATGGTGCGAACCTGAGTAACACAATTCTTGACCAAGCACGGATGACCAACACAGACTTGACAGACGCCATTTTGGAAGGGGCATATGCTTTCAATACCCTCTTCCAAGGTGCCAAGATTACCGGTGCGGATTTCACCGATGTCTTGATGCGAGAAGATGCACAAAACCTGCTCTGTCAGGTAGCAAAAGGTATCAACTCCAAGACAGGGCGAGCGACCCGTGAGACTTTGGACTGCCCTTAGTGAACTTGGTGACAAAATCTTCAAGATAAAAGCCTTCTCACATTGAGAAGGCTTTTATAAGCAAAAAATTCCTAGTAATTAACTAAACGATGAAATCAAAATTAGCTGCCGTTAGATTGATGCTACTTGTTGAGAAACCATCTAGCTGAGCTAGGGTAACTTGGTCAGATGTGCTGCCAAAATTGCCGTCTGCATCGTAAAGGAAAGAACCGCTACTCAAGTCGAAGGCAAAGCGTACATTGTTGAAATTCGCATTATTCAGATTATTGCGAATGTCAACCAAAATCGTATTGGCAGTATTGATGGCGCTTGTCACACTGCTGGTAATTGGATCCGAAGTGGGTAATGGAGCACCAATAAAGCCAGAACTTTGAATTGCAAGGATATCCTGGGTACGAAATAACTGTACGAGGTCACCACTTCTTGCCAGACTCGTAAAAATGAGCTTGTCCGTAGCAGTGTCATTACCAAAATTGACAATAGTTGATCCTCCAAAACTGGTGAGTGTGTCGCTCCCTATTGTTCCGTCAAGGAAAGGTGCTTTCCCCTGGCCGACAATTTTGGCGACATTTAGTGCCTCAGTGGTTGATGCACCCGCCTCGAGAGTAGAGAAGATGCCATTTTGTCCAAACTCAGGATTGTAAGGAGTGTTAGACAAAATCAAACTATCTGTGTAGGCATTTGCTAGGGCAACCTTCTGAGTCAAAATTGCTGCATCACTTCCGATCGCTCCATCTAGAATTTGAGTGACAATTTCTCCTACTCGCCCTTGAATTGGAGAATTTCGGAGTTCTTTAAAACGCTGTAGGAAGAAACTAGCGCCTACTGGATCAACGTCTCGATTAAAAACATTTCGAAAAACGCTATTTATGAAGGATGCAATTGCCTCATCAGAAGCAGCATTAGGATTAGCTAAAATAGGGTATAAAGCTTGAGCTTCAGGTAGATTTGCAAAATCACGGCTTGCTCGACCAATATCTGAGCTAGTAATTAAACGACTAACCCAGAACTGTTGCCCGCCAGCATCAGCAGCTCGATTGTAGTAGCCAATGTAAAGTCGTTGGGCTTGGATTGATGCCTGATCAGGGTTGGGCTTGCCAGAGAGTGGTGTCAGTCCATTACGCCATGCACCTAGCTGACTATCTGTAGCAGCTAACTCTGCAACTAAGTCCTGATAGTCACGAAAGTCTAGGCTTGTGCCCGGGTTGCCTGTGCCTGGGTTACCTGTGCCTGGGTTACCTGTGCCTGGGTTACCTGTGCCTGGGTTACCTGTGCCTGGGTTACCTGTGCCTGGGTTACCTGTGCCTGGGTTACCTGTGCCTGGGTTACCTGTGCCCGGGTTGCCTGTGCCCGGGTTGCCTGTGCCCGGGTTGCCTGTGCCTGGGTTGCCTGTGCCTGGGTTGCCTGTGCCTGGGTTGCCTGTGCCCGGGTTACCTGTGCCCGGGTTGCCTGTGCCTGGGTTACCTGTGCCCGGGTTACCTGTGCCTGGGTTGCCTGTGCCTGGGTTGCCTGTGCCCGGGGTACTTGTTCCTGGGGAGAGTACGCCACCAACTACACCGAGGACATCAGGGACAACACCAGTATTTGGGTTACCGTCTAGAGCACCGTTAACTGTACCTGTGACTGTATTAACGACACCGGGTAGGAGACCGTTGCCAGTATTTGGGTTGCCTGTGCCCGGGGTACTTGTTCCTGGGGAGAGTACGCCACCAACTACACCGAGGACATCAGGGACAACACCAGTATTTGGGTTACCGTCTAGAGCACCGTTAACTGTACCTGTGACTGTATTAACGACACCGGGTAGGAGACCGTTGCCAGTATTTGGGTTGCCTGTGCCCGGGGTACTTGTTCCTGGGGAGAGTACGCCACCAACTACACCGAGGACATCAGGGACAACACCAGTATTTGGGTTACCGTCTAGAGCACCGTTAACTGTACCTGTGACTGTATTAACGACACCGGGTAAGAGACCGTTGCGACCTGAACCGCCTGTAACAGTGTTTAGCAAACTCATGAGTTAGTCCTTCTAACCTACGGAAAGTTGAGCCTTTGGTAGGAATACGGACAACTGAGTTGAATGGATGCATTTTATCTAGACCTGAAAAGTCATAAGTTGTGTAGTAGGGTCATGGTCAGTATCTCCTAGGCTACGACAGTTAATCGCTCCAAAAGAGATACGTTCATCCTGGTTCAGTGGATGCATGTAATCCCAATCCCAAGCTTGTGAATGATTGACCGATTGAAGACTGGGAGAGCCAGAACTCATCAGGACTAGTTGTGGCAGCTATTACCTTAATCGGGACAGTGCTAATACAGGGAGAGTGTGTTGTAGTGAAGGCGACAAGAGTGGTACGCCACTTGCTTGAAAGAATCAGTGGTCTATGGCGTTAATTGCCCTAAGTTAATTGAGAAAAACTATTGCTCTAGATACCTAGATACTTAAATAAGGCGCACAAAAGTGGGGAGATGGCATTGCCACCTCCCCGATCGCATGAAGCTTGTGTGTTGAGTCTTAGCGGAAGCCGACTGCTGCTTGCCAAACGAAGGCGAGCAAGAGGAAGAACACCGGAATCACGGGCAGAACATCCACCAAGGGATCGAAGAGTTGGTAGGCTTCCGGCAGTTTTGCCAAGAGCAATGCAGCTTCCATTGTGGGACTCCCTTCTCTGAACGCAGGACTCGACTCAGTTGTTTTGAATGCTATCACGGCGCTACCGGCACTGCGGATGGCTGTAACCAATGACCAAACTCTTCGACGAAGCGATCGCTGAGAATCGCCTCGCGAATCCGAGTCGTGAAGCGCACTAGCTCGGTAATGTTGTGGATCGAGAGCAGGGTGTAGCCGAGAATTTCCCGCGATCGAATCAGGTGGTTGAGGTAAGCACGGCTGAAGTTTTGGCAGCAGTAGCAAGAGCAGTCTTCATCGAGCGGCCGGAAGTCTTCGCGGAACTGAGCATTCTTCAGATTCCAGCGATCGCCTTTGACTAGGGCAGCACCATGGCGAGCCAAGCGGGTTGGGATTACACAGTCAAACAGATCAATCCCAGAAGCGATCGCCTGCACCATTTCGCGGTAAGTCCCCACGCCCATCAAGTAGCGGGGCTTATGGGCGGGCAACAGTGGTGCAGTTGCTTCCACGATGCGGTGAATTTCTTCGGAGGGTTCACCCACACTGACGCCACCGATCGCATAGCCCGGCAGGTCAAGCTGCACCAGATCTCGTGCCGCCTGTTGCCGCAGATCGAGATAGACGCCGCCTTGGACAATACCAAACAGAGCTTGATCCTGCGGTCGTTCATGGGCAGTAATGCAGCGTTCCAGCCAGCGATAGGTCCGCGCCACCGCTGCTTCGACATCCTTGCGCTCCGCCGGATAGGGCGGACATTCATCGAAGGCCATGATCACATCGGCCCCCAGTGCATTTTGAATGCGAATCGATCGCTCGGGGGTGAACTCAATCACCGCGCCATCGCGGGGCGATCGAAAGGTGACGCCGCGCTCTTCAATCTTGCGCAACTCACTGAGGCTGAAAACCTGAAAGCCACCGGAATCAGTCAGCATCGGCCCTGACCAATTCATGAAGCGGTGCAGTCCGCCCGCCTTGGCGACAATGTTTTCACCCGGCTGCAAATGCAGGTGGTAGGTATTGGACAGCACCATTTGGGCGCCGGTCTCGCTCAGTTGGGCAGGCGTTACAGTTTTGACCGTAGCCAACGTACCCACTGGCATAAAGCGCGGGGTTTCAACAATCCCGTGGGGCGTGTGGAAGCTGCAAGCTCGGCCACGAGTTTGGCTGCACTGTCGATCGATTTGGAACTGAAACGCTGTCAATGAAGCCACCGCGCACTGCCGATCCATGCTATCGCCGCAGCTGGCGCTTCCTGAAATGATCCGGCAACTCTGGGCAGAGCTGAACGCTGCCATCCTTTTCTACACGGTGCTGCCGCTCCCTCAACGCTGGCCGACACAGTTTGCCGGTATGAGCCGCTGGGCTCCGATCGTGGGCGTGATGCTGGGACTGATTTTGACCGTCAGCGATCGCCTCTTAGCTGTGGCTCAATTACCGTTGCCGCTACGAAGTCTGCTGATCGTTTTGTTGGCGATCGCCCTAACCGGCGGATTGCATCTGGATGGGGCGATGGATACAGCAGATGGTCTGGCGGTTCCCAACCCCGATCGCCGACTGGAGGTGATGAGTGACAGTCGTACCGGTGCATTCGGAGCGATCGCCGCGATCGCGATTATCAGCCTCAAAACCCTCGCTCTTTGCTACCTTCCCGCACCACGATCGCTCTTGATTCTGCTGATTCCAGTCTGGGGACGCTGGGCGCAAGTGCTGGCGATCGTCCGATATCCCTACCTCAAAGCGGAGGGCAAGGGCGCGATCCATAAACAGACGGGGCGCGGCGCGATCGATTTACTCCCAGGGGCGATCGCCTTACTGATTGGAATTAGCGCGATCGCTCGACTTCAATCCCTGACAGTTGCGCTGCAACTTCTTGCGATCGGCCTGTTTTGGACTTGGACAACAGGAGCATGGTTGCAGAAAAAACTGGGGGGCCAAACTGGCGACACCTACGGCGCGATCGTGGAATGGACGGAAGCTCTAATTTGGGTCAGCCTGACGATCGGTCAGGCTTAGTCCAGACTGGTACCGTCAGAACAAAAGCAGCTCCGGTTGCGGGCAAATCCGGCTGATACTGAGCTGCAGGGCTATAGCAACGCAACTCACCGCCCACAGACTGACTGAGATCACGGGCGATCGCTAGACCCAAGCCACTCCCCGGAATCGAGCCATTGCTTTGAACACCGCGAAAGTTGCGATCGAAGAGATACGGTAAGTCTTCCGCCGGAATCTGGGGGCCGTCATCCCATATGCAAAAGGCGATCGCGGTTCCACCAATGGCAGCCCAATTCAGACCGACCCGACCCGCCACTGGCGTGTATTTGCAGGCATTTTCCAACAGATTACCGAGTACTTCCAGAAGAGTGCTGGCTGGAGCCAACACCGGTGGCACTGATTGCCAATCTTGGACTTCAAAATCCAGCCCTTTTTCCTGAGCGAGCGCAACCGTCCGTTCGATTAACAGCGGCAGATACTCCGCCACTTCAGTAGGAATCTGAGTCGCTGCAGCATTCAATAACAGTGGGTTAGCACTGGGTAGCGTTGCGGCTGGGGCAGCTGAGGATGGATGACTGAGGAGAGCTAATAGATCGGACAAGCGATCGCTCTCGCGCAGCAAACTTGCTGCCAGTTGATGATTACGTTCCTCCGGCTGCATCCGGCGCAGCAAGAGTTTGGCAAAGGTACGCAGTGCAGTTAAAGGATTTTTAATTTGGTGTAGCAGGATTTCCATCCGATCCTGTTCCTGCAACTGCCAATAGTCACGATGCTGGAGTTGCTGTTGCAGTAATTGATTTTTCTGATCGAGCGATCGTCCCAAGGCAAGGGTGTCGGCAATCTGTTCGAGCTGCAGGGCTTCAGACTCCGTCCAGTCGCGATCGTCGCGACGCGTCACTAATAGCCCCAGCACTTGCTCCCCTTGGCGCAATGGAATCCAACGCTGATAAGACAGTTCGCCTGCCTCCGAAGACCGCATGAACTGATCGATGGGGGGCACAAGCTTGGTTGCGGCCGTTGGTTCGCGACTGTCTCGCGCTGGCACCAGCGAAGGCTGAGCCGTAACAGGATAAAGCGCGATCGGCACCAACATCGTTGCCGAATCTTGAGCCTGGGGATCGACCAGGTAGACCGCACTCAAACTTGCACCGAGCGCATGGCTCAGCAATTCAAGCTGCGCTTGGCAAAGCCGCGAAAATTCGACCCCGGTTGTCATGCACAATCCCCATCAATCTAAGACGGAGCTGTGCCAAGCCTAACGCGAGCCTTCGGCCTCAGCCTAGTGAGTCCAAGACAACTGAAAAGCTGAATGGGCGAGCGATCCCCACAGAGTTGCACAAAAATGACAGAACTGATACGGACTGTAACGCTCTGCTTGTGCGACCCCAGCACTATCTATATGATGGAAGTTAATTTTGTATTGACAATTACAGAGCGTTCAGTCTTTTTTGGACTGCCTAGGGCTCTGGGTAACGTGCAAGATCGGCCGAACCGAGGGGGTAAAGTCGTGGCGAGAAGACGGAAACGGAAAAGTCGGCGGCGTCTAGAAGGACGTAAAATTCTCGACTTGGTGCCTCAATATAGCATCGACAGTGGTGACGACAAGCCCGTCACAGCCGCCCGCAACTTTATCCACTCTGAAAAAATTGCGCCGCCGGCTTTGCTTCTTGTCAAGCGGAACGAGCACACTACCGATCGCTACTTCTGGGCCGAGAAAGGCCTGTTTGGCGCTCAGTATGTGGAAGAGAACCATTTCTTGTTCCCAAGTCTGCGGGCTCTTCTCGAAGAGGAAGAAGAGTACGAAGACGAAGAAGAGCCGATGCTCGCAACCTGCTAGCTCAACAACCAAAGGCTGTAGCAGAACAGTTGTTCTCCAAAGCGTAGGGATCTTTAGTGATTTCTACGCTTTTTGTTTAGCTAATTCAGGATTACATCCTTAAGGCTCAGTAACGTGGGGCGGCAGTTGTTGATTCAAAAAGTCGCGCAGTGCCGCGATCGCAGGGCGATCGATCCAGTGGCCACTTTGAGTGGGTAAAAGCTGACTCTGGCAGCCTGCGGCTTGGAGCCGTCGGTGGATTTCTTCGCTGGCTTCAAACGGCACCACTGGATCGATCGTGCCGTGAGTTACAAACGCTGTCAGTGACTGGGTGTCAGGCCACCTCAAGGTCGGATGCCAATAGCCACTACAGACCATCAGTCCTTTTACGGGCAAGCGTGCACCCATCTCCAGGGTCATGGCAGCGCCTTGAGAAAAGCCAAGCAGCAAGGTTTTTGAGAGCGGTTGTCCATTCTGATCAGGCAGTGCTTGCAGCCAGTCTTGGAGCGCGGCGATCGCTTCGGGTAACCCCGGCCAATCTGTTTGCATGAGGTCGTACCACATCCGACCGGCCTCTGTTCCTGGACAGGGTAGCGGCGCTTCCACTGACCAAAGATCAAGGTCGGGCCGAGCAAATTCGGCATCCAAGCCCAAAAGATCCTCTGCATTCGCCCCGAAGCCATGCAGCAACACCACTTGTCCAGCGACAGGCGCAATCGCTGGACGATGGCGAGCAGTGAGCGTCATGGTCATTCCTTGGCTTCCAGTCAGGTTTCGCTATTCTCGCAAGCCGAACGCTGAGCTGCAGTGCAGGTATTGGTAATGAAGTTGCGCAGTCTCTTATAAGGAAGAGCCTCCAGCGATCGCTGGAGGCCGAAAAACAGCTTCTCCTGCTTTCGGGTGGGTGGAGAAGTCTGAGCTATTTGCAGTCTGGCTGAGGATTCCTTGGAAGATCCAGATTCTTCAACGAAATGTGAGATTGGCAAAAGCAGGGACTTTCTTGCCCATGAAGGAATGCTCAGAGCGCGATCGCTGCTCTTCAATCCTCACCTTTAAAACTTTTCAAGCGACTCGCCAACCGAAGGAACAGCCAAGCGATCGCGGCCTGCGTCACAATGGCGGGTAGTTGAACCTTCCGAGATGGCATGGCTACAGAGACTTTGGCGCTGACGCCTGAAAACGTAGAAACCGTATTGGATGAGCTGCGCCCCTACTTGATTGCTGATGGTGGCAACGTCGAACTCGTTGAGTTGGATGGCCCGATCGTCAAGCTGCGCCTAAATGGCGCTTGTGGTTCTTGCCCCAGCTCGACCATGACTCTGCGCATGGGCATTGAGCGCAAGCTGCGCGAAGCGATTCCTGAAATTTCTGAAGTCGAACAAGTCTTCTAGGGTCTCCCCAATTCAGTCGAGCACCGTCGCCCCAGTATGCTGAGTGAGGCGCAACTGTTTGCGCTAGATGCATTCCTGCTGAACCGGTGCTCGACCTTCGTTTGCTGCGTGAAAATCCTGAGGCGACCCAAGCTCTCCTCGATCGCCGTCACTCCGGCTACGACATCCAGCCGCTATTGAATCTTGACCGGCAGGTCCGTCAGTGGGAGCAGGAACGCACCCAACTGCAAGCCCGTAGCAATGAAATTGGCCGTACCGTCGGGCAAAAAATGCGCGAAGGCGCAGACCCGAAAAGTGAAGAAATTGCTGCCCTGCGCGAGGAAGGCAACCAGCTCAAACAACAAATTGCTGATCTAGAACAGCAAGAACGTCAGGTGCGCAGTGAGCTAGAGAGTACGCTGCTGACGTTGCCGAATTTACCCGACGAAAGTGTTCCGCTCGGTAGCAGCGAGGACGACAACCGCGAGATTCATCGCTGGGGTGACGATCGCATCCGTGAGGGTGAGTTTGCACCGCATTGGGAAATTGGCGAGCGGCTGGGACTGTTTGATTTCGAGCGATCGACTCGCATTGCCCAAAGTCGCTTCGTCACCTTGCTAGGCGCAGGTGCGGCATTGGAACGGGCACTGATTGCTTTCATGCTCGATCGCCAAACAGCAGCTGGTTACACAGAAGTTGCCCCGCCCTACTTAGTCAACAGCACCTCGCTCACAGCTTCCGGTCAACTTCCCAAGTTCTCCGAAGAAAGTTTCCGCTGCGATCGCGACGATCTTTGGCTGATTCCCACCGCAGAAGTGCCACTGACCAGCCTCTACCGCGACGAAATCCTCAGCGCTGATCAACTGCCGCTGCGTTATTGCGCCTACACACCTTGCTTCCGGCGGGAAGCAGGTAGCTATGGTCGCGACACCCGCGGACTGATTCGCCTGCACCAGTTCAACAAAGTTGAGCTGTACCAATTCGTCCATCCCGATCACTCGGATGCAGCACACCAACAGCTGCTGGCAGATGCGGAGGCCATCCTTCAGGCGCTGGAACTGCCCTACCGCACGATCGAACTCTGCACTGGCGATATGGGTTTCTCGGCGCAAAAAACCTACGACATTGAGGTCTGGTTGCCCTCAGCAGGTCGCTACCGCGAAATTTCTAGCTGTTCTAACTGCGGTGACTTCCAAGCCCGGCGTGCCAATATCCGCTTTAAAGAAGCCGGTCAAAAGGGCACCCAATTCGTCCACACGCTCAACGGCTCTGGTCTTGCGGTGGGTCGGACGATGGCGGCGGTGCTGGAAAACTATCAGCAACCGGATGGCAGCGTGCGAGTCCCCGAAGCGCTGCAGCCCTACCTACGCCAAACGGTGATTGGTCGGCCCTAGAGCGCCGGTGCCAGAATAGAGCGGTTGACCCTTGAAGGATTGCGCATGTCGGTTTTGGCTGCGATCGCTGTCTTAGCGCTGCTGATTGTCGTGCATGAAGCCGGTCACTTTTTGGCGGCGCGCTGGCAAGGCATCTATGCCAACCGCTTTTCGATCGGTTTTGGCCCTGTCCTGCTGCGCTATCAGGGCAAAGAAACGGAATATGCCTTGCGCGCGTTTCCTTTGGGTGGCTACGTCGGCTTTCCCGATGATGATCCCGACAGCACAATCGACCCGCGCGATCCCAACTTGATGCGCAACCGGCCAGTCCTCGATCGCGCCATTGTGATCAGTGCTGGGGTCATCGCCAACCTGATCTTCGCGTTCGTAATCTTGGTGACACAGGTCGCGATTGTGGGCATTCCCCAATCGCTGCAGCCCCAGCCCGGCATCGTCGTGCCACAGGTGATGGGGGAGAAAACACCAGCCGCGATCGCAGGCTTGCAAGCGGGCGACGTGATCACAGCCAGCAGCGGACAAGCCCTCGGCAGCGGTGAAACCACCGTCAAAGATTTCATCCAAATCATCAAGACCAGCCCTGAGCAGACGATTCCGATCACGGTGAAGCGGAATGGGACGGAGCTGCAACTGACGCTGGTACCTGAGCGCAGCCCTGAAGGTCAGGGTCGCATTGGCGTGCAACTGGCACCCAATGGCCAAATTAACTACCGGCGACCCAATGGCCCCGGCGAAGTGCTACGGCTTGCTTCTCAGCAATTTGAAGAAATTGTCCGCCGCACCATTCAAGGTTTTGGTCAATTGGTGACCAACTTCCAAGAGACAGCGGGTCAAGTTTCGGGCCCCGTCAAAATCGTGGAATGGGGAGCCAACATTGCGGCGAGTGATTCCGGCAACCTCTTCTTCTTTGCAGCCTTGATCAGCGTCAACCTCGCTGTGATCAACATCCTGCCGCTGCCAGCACTGGATGGTGGCCAACTGTTCTTCCTGTTGATTGAAGCGCTGCGCGGTCGCCCCCTGCCCCAGAAGTTGCAAGAAGGCGTGATGCAAACGGGTCTGATGCTGCTCTTGGGGCTGGGCATCGTCCTGATTGTGCGTGACACGACGCAACTAGCTTGGGTTCAACAGTTCTTGCAACAGTGACCTCAACTCCTCCCAGACTCTCCAAAAAGCAGCGGGCGCTGGCTGTTCTGGCTGAGCTGAAACAGCTCTATCCTGAAGCGCCCTGCTCGTTGGACTTTGAAACGCCGCTGCAACTGTTGGTAGCGACGGTTCTTTCAGCGCAATGCACCGATGCCCGCGTCAACGTGGTGACGCCAGCCCTGTTTGCTCGCTTCCCCGATGCACCGGCCTTTGCGGCAGCAGATGTGCGCGAGATTGAGGAACTGATTCGTTCCACCGGCTTCTATCGCAACAAAGCCAAGAACATTCATGCGGCCTGCCGGCGGATTGTCGAAGTCTATGACGGAGAAGTGCCGCGATCGATGCCTGAGTTGCTGACCCTCGCAGGCGTAGCACGCAAAACTGCCAACGTTGTCCTTGCCCATGCCTTTGGAATTAACGCTGGCGTCACCGTCGATACCCACGTCAAACGGCTGGCGAATCGCCTCGGCTTCACAACCCATGACGATCCGGTCAAGATCGAGCAGGACTTGATGAAGTTGCTGCCCCAGCCCGACTGGGAGAACTGGTCGATTCGGCTGGTCTACCATGGTCGTGCCGTCTGTGATGCCCGCAAGCCTGCCTGCGATCGCTGTACCCTAGCGCTTCACTGCACCACCTTCAAGCGATCGCAGCGGACGGGTAGAAAGGCCTCTGGTATTATGGAGAATGCTGTCTAAATTCCTGAGCATCTTTTTAAGGCAAGCTAATGGCGAAAAAAGCGATGGTCGAGCGCGACCGCAAGCGCAAGAAACTAGTCGAGAAATACGCGGCCAAGCGTGAAGCGTTGAAAGCCCAATTCGAGGCTGCTACCACCCAGTCGGAACGTCTGGAGCTGCACCGCAAGCTACAACAGTTGCCGCGTAACAGCGCTCCCACTCGCGTGCGCAACCGTTGCTGGGCAACCGGTCGTCCCCGTGGCTACTACCGTGATTTCGGCCTGTGCCGCAACGTCCTGCGGGAGATGGCTCACCAAGGACTTCTGCCGGGCGTCGTGAAGTCGAGCTGGTAGACAGCCGCGATCGCTCAATTCAAGTCTTAAAGTCAAAAGGGAGCCCACTGGGCTCCCTTTTTGTTGGGATGCAGGATCTTATGGCTGCCAAGCGATCGCGATTTGCCGGCTCCCTAACCCGCTGGGGTCTGACAATTTTGCTCCTGCTCTACCTCGGTGCCTTGGGTGCTAACTGGATCGCACCCTACGATCCCTATGCCTCGCAGGCCGATGCGGCATTGCTTCCCCCCAGTCAAATTTATTGGCGCGATCGCCAAGGCCAATGGATTGGACCCCATGTCTATCCAGTCCGCCAAGGCCCAATCGATCTCAAAACAGGGCAGCGCGAACTCATCACGAACTGGAACGCACCCTCACCGCTGCGGCTGTGGGTGGTGGGCGACTCCTACCAATTGCTGGGCTGGAAGGGCGATCGCCATCTATTCGGCACCAATGGCCCTGGCAAGCTGTATCTACTCGGAACTGACGATCAAGGTCGCGACCAGTTTAGTCGACTTCTCTATGGCAGTCGCATCAGCCTGAGTGTGGGGCTAGTCGGGGTACTGCTCACATTTCCCCTCGGTGTTTTGGTTGGCGGCATTGCGGGCTATTGGGGCGGCTGGGTCGATGCAGCGATCATGCGGCTGGTGGAAGTCCTGATGACCATTCCCAGTCTCTATCTCCTGGTGGCGCTGGCAGCCGTCTTGCCGCCAGGATTAAGTAGTGCCCAGCGCTTTTTGCTGATTGTGGCGATCACTTCATTGGTCAACTGGGCAGGGTTGGCGCGGGTGATTCGCGGACAAGTGCTCTCGCTACGCGAACGGGAGTACGTCCAGGCTGCACAAGTGATGGGGGGCAGCAAGCTCTATCTACTGGTTCGCCATGTACTGCCGCAGACGCTGACCTACGTGATCATTGCCGCGACACTGGCGGTTCCGAGTTTTATCGTGGCGGAATCGGTGTTGAGTCTCGTCGGCTTGGGGATTCAGCAGCCCGATCCGTCTTGGGGCAACATGCTCTCGCTGGCAACCAATGCATCAATGCTGCTGCTTAATCCTTGGCTGATTTGGCCGCCTGCGGTTCTGATTGTGGTGGTGGTGTTGGCTTTCAACTTAGTGGGCGATGGTTTGCGCGATCGCCTTGACCCCCATCAGTAATACGGAGTGGCTTGCCCCTTTATCCCAGCCATCTGTCACGACTAAGACAGTTGTATAACTGGCCTATTTTCTGCATTGATTGAGTCGTTATTTTCAGCCGGTTTTTAGACTGTCACAAGTGTTGCTAAAGCTAAAATTTTTGATTTTGTGGCTTCTATTCTAATTTTTAAAATTCCTAAAAGTCCTGTCTCAATAAGGATTTTGTGTTTTGGTTGGTCAAGACTAAAAGTTTTATTTGTTTCTTTATTTCTGCCGGCGATCGCCGGAACATTCGATCTGCGATCGCGTCCCAAGGAGCATTCCTGTTGTCATCAATTGCTCCTGCACTATGACTTTTGCACGGACTTGTGGACTCGCACTTGCTGCCTGTTTAGCTGGTGGTACCCTGCTCGAAGTACAGCTACAGCCTGCGGCTGCAGGACCCGGCAAGGGTTGGGATCGCTGCGATCGCCCCGGCCAAGGGAATCGTCGTGCCTGCCTTGAGCGCTGGGATCGCTCCGAACGGTTTGACCGTCGCCGCATTCCCATTCCCGTCGTCGATCGACGCTTTCTGCGATCCGGGAGTCGCATGAACTTGTTCTTCCCTGGCCGCGATCGCATTGTGCTGCGGCGAGGCGAAGTATTGCCCCTCGAAGGTCGCTTAGCGCGCGATATCTTCGACAACCGCGGTCGGATTCTGATCCCCCGCAATAGCCGGATTGTTGGCCAACTGCGTCCTGATGGCCGTGGTCTGCGCTTTGTTAGCGATCGCCTGATCTTGCCCAACGGCGGGATTTTTCCGATGCGGGCTCACTCTGGCTTGATCTTTAGCGAACCGTCCTTTGGTCGGCCTGACCTCAGCACCGTTCTGATTACCGGCGCAGCGCGAACCCTCTTAAACAATTTGCCTGGCTACAACGGCGCCATCGATCGCAGCTTTGACGATGCACTGCGGGGTGGCAATTCCCAAATCATCGTTCTCGATTCCAGCGATCTCGACTTAGAGCTGCTGTCCGATCTGACCTTCCGCTAACCTTCCTACCTTTCACTTCTCCCTTCACTGGAGCATTTCTCATGTCTCAAGCATTAAAAGCCGGTTTTGCCTCCCTCCTCTTCATCGGTAGCAGTGGTAGTGCACTCGCCCTGACCTTGAGTCCTGCTGCCTGGGCACAATCGAGCCGCTTTACGGATGTCTCTGCTGGTTATTGGGCACAGCCCTTTGTGGAAGCCTTAGCCAGTCGTGGCGTGATCAGTGGTTTCCCTGATGGCAGCTTCCGACCCAATGAACCTGTCAGTCGGGCTCAGTTTGCAGCCATGTTGGACAAGGCTTTCACCGTCAGTAGCCAACGATCGCCCCAAAATTTCAGCGATGTCCCGGGTAACTACTGGGCCCGCACTGCGATCGACTCTGCCTACAGTCGCGGTTTTATGAGTGGCTATACGGGCAACCGCTTTCAACCGGAGCAGAGCATTCCCAGGGTTCAAGCCTTGGTCTCGCTCGGCTCTGGCCTGAACTTGACACCGCGTTCGGACATTAACAGCACCCTCAGCGTTTTTGCGGATAGCAGCTCGATTCCTGACTATGCCCGCGATCGCGTGGCTGCGGTGACTGAGCGTAACCTCGTGGTCAACTATCCAGACCCACAGTTCCTCAATCCCAATCGTTCGGCTACTCGTGCAGAGGTGGCGGCCTTCCTCTACCAGTCGCTAGCCAACAATGGCCAAGTGGCTCAGGTTAACTCGCCCTACATTGTCGGTCAGAACACGATTCCGGTCATTCCCAGCTCAAACGCTGCCTTACCCCCGGGCAGCCTGATTCCGGTTCGCTACGATGCCGCGGAGCGGGTACTTCTTGCGCCGGGGGAAACGGTTCCGATCACCCTGACGGTGTCTCAAGACCTGACGCGATCGGGCAGTCTTGTCATTCCCCGCGGGAGTCAGATCAATGGGGAACTGCGGCCAGCGAATCTGGGCAACCAACCTGGAACGCAATTTGTCGCTCGGACGCTTGTGCTGCCAAATGGGCAGACCCGCTCTCTCAACGCCCGCTCCGAAATTATTACGGATGTGGAAACAGTGCAGCGGGGCGCAAACCTCGGGAATATTCTCACGGGCACTGCGGTGGGGGCTGCCGCTGCTGCGGTGATCAGTGGCTTGACGGGCGATCGCCGGATTGATGTGCTGGAAGTCCTTGGAGGCGCGGGACTCGGCGGTTTACTCAGTGGCTTGTTGGTCAAAAATAATGTCGATCTCTTGGTTGTTGATCCCAATCGCGACTTAGCCTTGACCCTCGATAGCGAGTTTGCGGCGCGCTAAGCAACCCTACACTCATCGATGAAAAAAGCGATCGCTCCATCAATAGGGCGATCGCTTTTGTGTGACTGCTGCCAGCCAAGGATCTGTAAACAGAAAACAAATCGCCCGCCCCCACTGGAAGCGGACGATTTCGCTGATTGACAGCGCAGGAAAGAACTTATTCCGAAATGCTGCTCAGAGCGTTAGAAGCATCTTTGGCAAAGCCCGAGTAAGCTTCCATGCCATGCTCGCCAATATCCAAGCCTTGCAGCTCTTCTTCGGGCGAAACCCGCAGACCCAATAGGGCCTTAAGGATACTCCAGATAATGACGCTACCGACAACTGTCCAAACACCGTAGGAAACAATCCCCAGGATCTGTGAGCCTAGCTGGGCAAAGCCATGGCCATAGAAAAGGCCTTTTTGGAGGTTGAACAAGCCAACTGCCAAGGTGCCCCAGACACCGCAGACTAGGTGGACAGAGCAAGCACCGACCGGGTCATCAATTTTGAGGTTTTCGAAGGTATAGACGGAGAAGACAACGAGAACCCCAGCAATTGCACCAGCGATGAAAGAACCGCCCATGCCAAAGCCATCACAGCCTGCGGTGACACCGACTAAACCAGCCAAGATGCCGTTAATCACCATCGACAGGTCCGGTTTGCCCGAAGTTGCCCAAGAAGTGATCGTGGCTGTAATACCACCAGCCGCACCACCTAGCGTTGTTGTGACAGCAACATAGGGAACAGCGGTGTTGAAAGCCAAGACTGAACCGCCGTTAAAGCCGTACCAGCCGATCCAGAGAATCAATGCACCCAAGGTTGCGATCGCAAGGTTATGACCCGGCAGAGCACCCGGACGACCATCTTGGAATTTGCCCATCCGAGGACCGAGGATGATGGCACCGACCAAGGCAGCCCAACCACCCACTGAGTGAACGACGGTAGAACCTGCAAAGTCGAGGAACCCGGCTTTATTCAGCCAGCCAGAACCTACGTTCCACTGCCACGAGCCGGAAATCGGGTAGATGATCGCGGTCAGAATCAAGCTGAAGATAATGAAGTCAACAAACTTGATCCGTTCTGCAACAGCACCAGACACAATCGTCGCGGCGGTGCCAGCAAATGCGGCTTGGAACAGAAAGTCTAGTGAGGGGATAAGACCATCGTTTTTGATCGTCTCAGCCGACACTGTGGAATCAAAGAAAAGACCGAGCGGGCCACCTTTTCCGAAGTACAGGAAGCCATCAATCACAGGACTGCCGTACATCAGCGAGTAGCCGATGATCCAGTAAGCCGTTGCTGCCAAGGTGAAAACAATCAGGTTTTTCGCCAAGACGTTAACAGCATTTTTTTGGCGGCAAAGACCGGTCTCAACCATGGCGAAGCCGGCGTTCATGAAGATCACCAACACAGTGGAGATCATCAGCCAGAGGTTATTGACCAGAAACTGAGCACTGGGGACTGGCTCGGCCGCATCTTGAGCGTTAGCGGCGACGCCCCAAAGAACCGCAATGACCGTCGCCAAGGGGACACAGGCCAGCCAGAGCTTGGACCCTTGAAAACGGTTAACTAGGCGTAGAAAGCCACTTTGAAAGTCAGGAACAGCAGTGGAGGCCCACGCCCATCCCTTCGGTTTTCGCCCGCCAAACGCAGGCGCCACACCTCGAGGCATTTGGAACAACTCCTTTGACAGCACGTCAATCTAGCAAAGGCAAAGGATGACTCAACAGATGGCTCCCTGTACTGGAGCAACAAGCTGTCTAGCATCCTTAGAGGTCTCTGTAAGCATTCAGCGAGACTCAAGGTTGTTTTGTAATCGATGTAACAGTTCGCCCTAAGGGTCTCGAATCAGGTATTTAGAATAATTATGGTTTCAATAGAAAAAACAAAGGGTTAAGTGCGATCCCCCTTGAGGGCTCTTGATATAGCGGCTTTGAGCATCCTAGTGGCGACCCTCAGTCTGTTCGAGGTAGGACTCCACACCGATCGCACTTAGGCGGGCTTGCTTGTCCTGCACCATTTGCTCCAAGGTCTGGCGATAGTCTTGCACGGCTTGTAGTAGATCAGGATTGTGACTGGCGAGCATTTGGACAGCTAAAAGCCCGGCATTGGTGGCATTGCCGATCGCAACCGTTGCGACCGGAATCCCAGCAGGCATCTGCACGATTGAGTAGAGCGAGTCCACACCCTGCAGGGTTCGGGTCTGAACCGGAACTCCAATGACAGGCAGGGGAGTCAGCGCCGCGACCATTCCCGGCAGATGCGCAGCGCCACCGGCTCCCGCAATGATCACTTTCAAGCCGCGTTGATGAGCCGTTTGGGCATACTCGACCATTCGGAGAGGAGTGCGGTGGGCTGAGACAATTTCAACCTCGTGGGCAATGTCAAATTGCTGGCAAATGGCGATCGCGGCCTGCATGGTGGGCAAATCGGAATCGCTGCCCATGATGATGCCGACAGCAGGCTGAGAAGATGCAGCGGGTGAAGCAGGAACAGAAGAGGTCATGGTCACTGGCGTAAGATTGGGGCGATCGACCGCAATTGCTAGGTCGACCGTTTGTGCAGATCGACGATGACCGCTGCTCCTACCCTGCTGACGAATATTCGCGTTCCGGGCTGTGCAGAGGTTCAGCGCCTTTGGCTTGATGCTGCCGGTATTGTGCAGTCGATTGAGCCGATGTCGCAAACCTTCGATCGCCTGCCGCCGCCACAACTGCGGATGATTGATTTGCAGGGCGACTGGCTATCTTTGGGCGGTGTCGATCTTCAGATCAATGGTGCTTTGGGGTTAGCTTTTCCCGATGTGCAAGCCAACGATCGCGATCGCCTTGTAGCGATTTGTCGCTTGCTCTGGGAACAGGGCGTCGATGCCTTTACGCCGACCTTAGTGACAAGTTCGATCGCGCAGTTACGGCAGGCCATTGAGGCAATCGCGGACTTCATGGCACAGCCCTTGCAACCGCGCCACGCCAAGGTTTTGGGGTTGCATCTAGAGGGGCCTTGCCTCGCAGAATCGAAGCGTGGGGCTCACCCGCAGGAGTATTTGCAACCGCTAACTGTCGAAGTCCTCTCGGAGATCTGTGGCGATCGCTTGGCGCAGATTCGAATTGTCACCCTCGCGCCGGAACTCGACCCCACGGGAGAAGCGATCGCTTGGTTACGCCAGCAGGGTGTGATTGTCAGCTTGGGGCACACCCAAGCCACAGCAGAGCAAGCACAAGCGGCATTTGAGCAGGGTGCCACGATGGTGACCCACGCCTTCAACGCCATGCCGCCGTTGCATCACCGTCAGCCGGGACTCTTGGGTGCAGCACTGACCACAGATACCGTTGCTGCCGGGGTGATTGCCGATGGTCAGCACATCGACCCGATCATGCTGAAGCTCCTGTTGCGGGCTGGTGAGGGCGATCGCCGCCTATTTCTCGTCAGTGATGCCCTAGCTCCCTTGGGGTTGCCCGATGGTCGCTATCCCTGGGATGAACGCCAGATTACGGTGACTGATGGCACCTGTCGACTGGATGATGGCACCTTGGCGGGTACAACCCTGCAGCTACTGGCAGGCGTTCAGAACCTGGTGCGTTGGCAAATTTGCACACCAGAAACCGCGATCGCGTTAGCGACCCTAGCGCCCCTGCGCGCCTTAGGGGTCGATTGGTCGGATCCGCGTCTGCTCTACTTGTCTCGCCCCGTCTGTCAGCTGCTGCGCTGGCACCAGGCCGAAACGGGTGAACTAACTTGGCAGCGGCTGTGCGAAAACGACGAATTACCTACGCCTGCGTCGATCTAGGCCGGTCGGAATATTAGAATCGTCTGCGAAGATGCCGCCCTTGCCATGACAGCCCTCGACGACAAGACTATCGTTCGTGACTATTTCAACGCCACGGGCTTCGATCGCTGGAGCCGCATCTACGGCGATGGCGAGGTCAACTTCGTTCAAAAAAACATCCGCATCGGCCATCAGCGCACCGTTGATACGGTCCTCGCTTGGTTTGAAGCCGACGGCAATGTGAGCGATCGCAGTTTTTGTGATGCAGGCTGCGGGGTAGGGAGCTTGAGCTTGCCCTTGGCAGCGCGCGGTGCCAAGTCTGTGTTTGCTAGTGACATCTCGGCCAAGATGGTCGAGGAAGCGCGCGATCGCGCCAGCCAAAGCCTAGGCGACGCTAGCAACCTGCGGCTGGAAGTTTCGGATTTAGCTTCTCTCACAGGTCGTTACGACACAGTCATCTGTCTCGATGTTCTGATTCACTACCCCGAAACGGAAGCCGCTGAGATGCTCAGCCATCTGTGTAGCCTGGCGGAACAACGGGTTTTGGTCAGCTTCGCGCCGAAATCACCCGTCTTGAATGTGCTGAAGCGCATCGGACAGTTCTTCCCCGGTGCCAGCAAAACCACGCGGGCTTACCAACACAGCGAAACCGCGATCGCAGCAGCCCTTGCAGCCAATGGCTTCCAAGTGCAACGCCGCGCCTTCAATAAAGCGCCGTTCTATTTCTCGCTGCTGCTCGAAGCCGTTCGTACAGCATAGTGCGGTAGCTCAGGCGAGGTTTCCTGATCCGGCGATCAGTCCAAGAATTTCTGGTTAGCTGCGATCGCAGCGATGCATGCTTTTTCCTAGCTCCCTGCTCGGCATGGGCGAGAAGATTCGCCATTGCTGTAGTTCTTCTGTGACCCTTGTGGGAGCTGGAGGCTCCAATTAAAAAATCCGCCCTCGAATTCACGAAGGCGGATTGCTGCAGTGAGACCAGCAAGTTGCTGGGAATCGACAGACCTAAGGAGAGGAGTTGGCCTGCCATCAGTGCGGCAGACCATACACCATCTCGAATTAGCCGCCGATAGTTTGAGCAAGCCCAAGGAAGAGCGGGATACACAACCCGATTGCAACGGGTGTCCCGATTGCAGTCGAAGCACCGATATAGGCAGAGGGGTTAGCGGAGGGAATACCAGCGCGCAAAGTCGGGGGGCCTGAGATGTCTGAGCTAGAAGCCGCGATAACGGCTAGAACCACGACACCGCCCATACTGAAGCCCGTAGCGTAGTGGGCAATCATGCCGAGACCGAAGGCAATGAACCCGTGCACAATCGGAGCGATTATGCTGTAGACGACGTACCACTGAGCTACTTTGCGCAGTTCACCAATCCGTGACCAAGCCTCCATCCCCATGACCAGCATCAAGATGGAAAGCAGGCCGCGGAAGAGGGGATCGTAGAAGTTTTCGTAGACACTTTCCGGTCGAGCGAAAAGACCCAGTGCTACGCCGAGCAACATTGCTGAGAGGGCAGGACCTTGGAGGCTTTCTTCCACGATCGGCCAGATCTTGACTCGGTTATTGCCAGACCCTTGCTGCTTGCTGAAATACTCTTGCCGGCTGGTGGGGTAATCTGACTGATCCGAGTAATCGCCTGCTGCAACAGGTTGTTTGCTGAAAGACTCCTGCGCCACGGCATAGGTTGCTTCTTTGCGTTTTTTCTTATTGAGATAAATATTGGCGACCACAATCGCAGTCACGAGCGCAGGAATATCCATGAAAGGATAAAGTGCGCCAGCCCACGCTTCATAGGGAATTTTTTGCTCTTCAAGGAGTGTCAGTGCCGCAGCCATCGTCGAGCCACTGACAGCACCAAATAGCCCTCCTGTCGCGATCGCATCGACCGTTTTGACTTTTGGAAGTCTGGCCAAGGTGTAGCGGGCGATGAAGACGATGAGAATGCCAACTGCCACAGAAAATATGGCAGGCAATATCATCTCTGTCAGGTTGGAATTGCGGATAGCTATGCCACCAGTCAGACCGATTTTGATCAGCAGCATGAAGACGATGATCTTACAGATCGACTCCGGAATTTGCAGCTGGCTACCCAGGGCAGCAATGACCATCCCACCAATCAGAAAACTGAGTGTTGGCGACTGCAGCTGCTTAACGAAGTCCATCAAAAAATTGGACAGAAAATCCACGAATCCCTCCTTTTGCCTCCCTTGAAGAGGAGCAATGATTGTGATGTGTTCAGTGAGCCTAAAAAAATTGAGTAGAAAAGAGGGGTGAAAGACTTCACCCCAATAGCACAGGCATTACATAAGGATTTACTGACAGGGTATTGAGAGAGGATTACTCTCCACAGCGGACTGAAAAGTGACAGCTATTCTGGCCCTTTATTTCCCCATAGACTCCTGTCTATCAAGACTCAAATTTTTATGTGTTCAAGTCTATCCTGAGTCCGACAGATTTTTTTGCTGCTCAACATGGATTTACAACGTAATGTCAAATCCATGTCATAAGTTTTTCTTTATTGGATAACCATTTCTGAGTGCTTTGGTATTCATGTAAATCGTGATCGCAGATTTCTTTCAATGCATCACGTTACGCATGAAAATTATTGAGCCAAGTCAATTACGATGCTTGGCCCACTAATATCATCATCTGGCCTAAATAGATTCATAAGCTGAGCTTTTGTTATGGGTGCTGAACTAACAACTGACCTGCCCTATTGATCTTGAGTTATACCTTGTAGCTCAATCACAACTATAGATAGCGTCCTGATCGATCAATGCTCACGGCAGTCTGCAGCAGAAGCAGGATCGTCGCATCAAAAAGATAAGTGTTTTTTATGAAATGCTTCCTCGAATCTGAGGCGATCTTCCTCAAAGAAAGGGCATGGGTTCGCTGAGTTTTGGCATAGACTCGAAAACATGGTTCAAGGCCTAACCATAGACTCTTGCCTTGGATTGTCTTAGCCGATCGCCTTAGGAGGTACCGCCCATGACTCAGAAAGCATGCAAGCTGATCATCGTGACTGAAAAGGTGCTGCAGAAGAAGATCACTCAGATCATTGATGATGCTGGGGCGACTGGTTACACGGTGGTCTCTGCTGGTGGGAAAGGCAGTCGCAACGTGCGTTCGTCAGGGCAACCCACGGTGAGCGACACCTATTCAAATATCAAGATCGAGGTTCTGACGGTTGATCGAGAGCTGGCGCTCAAGATTGCGGATGAAGTTGCCGAGAAGTTTTTCGATGATTACTCTGGCATCTCTTATCTCTCGGATGCAGAAGTCCTGCACGCGCACAGATTCTAAGGCGAAGCCCCCGCTCAATGCCCAAAATGTGCCTCAGTGCAGGGGCTTTGGTGGAGTGTTGTAGGGGCGGTGGGGTGAGGGTAGGTTTGTGCAGTCATTAGACTATGTGTTGTTGGAGCGCACCTCCCTCACCGGTATCGCCCGTGTTCTGTGGCTTTGAGAAAGTGCCTGTGTGAGATGGGAAATGATGCTATCCCTCTAACGACAGGATCAGCAAAGATAGCGATCGCTCGACCGTGATCACACTAGATCCGCGATCGCTGCTGCGTTAGCGGCCAATGGTTTCCAAGTTCAGCGCCGTGCTTTCAATAAAGCTCCGTTCTATTTCTCGCTTCTGCTGGAAGCCGTTCGGACTGCTTAATCTGTTGTGTTCTCAAGAAAGTAAATTCAAAGGCTGACAGAAGCCAGTGATTTTTGCATTCACAGACTCATCACTACTAAGACAAATTAAAAAATCGTTTGAGCTTTCCAAAGAATGAAGAGTCTCTCGCTGGCTCTGTAATTCTAGGTTGCACAAGATTTTTGTTTGCTTGCGCTCGTGCTTGCGCCTGAGCTCGAACTTTGGCCAATTCAGCTAATTCAGCAAAACGTTTTTGTTCTTGCAGACAGCTTTCACTGCAATAGTGGCAGTTAGAACATGGACAAATGAGCTTCTGACAAACAGGACAAGTATGGTGTTCTCCCAAAATTAGGGGACTAAATCCGCATTTACCTTTCCTGTCAACTTTTCCGCCGCAATACGCAAGTAACGTGGTCCAAGGATCATTACTACTTTTTCTCGCCTGCAATAAACCATTACCAGAGAAGTGAAAGCTGGTGAAACTGCTTAGCCTGATTGAGTCTTTATGCTCCCACAGAGTAGTTAAGGTTTCACATAAATCTTTGACTGTATTTAGAGGATCATAAATCCATAATGGATGAGTAGAATCCTTAGATGGATAAATTATTTTTGAATAATCTCTAGGTGAAAAATTAGTCGTATTAGATCTTGCCATCAATAAAAAGTGCTTCAGTATTGATAAGTAAAGATATGGCAAAGATATTCTAGGGTTTGGGCTTGAATATAATATTTCAACAAAGCTTTCAAGCCAAATAGGCTTTGCATCTTCCCAGCTTTTAGGGATAGGATTTTTGGAAGCAATGCATACTGCAAAATAATTTAAATACAATGCCTTAGTTAATTCACGGTAGGAGAATGTATCAAATCTGAAATTCTTTCTAATCTCGCATATTGCCTCTAACTGATTTTTATAAAATTTGTCATTATAGTCAAACAGCCAAGGTGGTAAATATTCCTCACAATCCTGATAACGATTAAAAGTTAGATAAAAATAGCTGTCTTCAAAAATATCTTTGAGATGCTTGATTAATGACTTTTGCGTTTCTCCGAGAATGATGGGATTTTTTACGTAAAATGATGTTTGTCCATCATTGATACTTTGCAATGTCAGATAAGGTGACAAAACACCTACTATAGTGACATCACTACCATTATTATTCTTAAATTTCTTGACATAGAATTCTGAGTAAGTGCTAGAATTTACTGACCGTCTTGCATTTTTTACATCAATCAATATTGTGTTGTCTAGGCGTATATCAGCAATCATCCATGCAGTACTTTGATTAGTAATCTGATGGATTGCAAGATCCTCAACGGAGTAACCTTGGCCCTTATAAAATCTACTCACTAACTTCTCAGCGCCTCTAGCTGAGATCATTTGTGCTTTCCAGTAGTCATTTGAACTTCTATCACCGCACCATAATTCAGTTAACTCCTCATCGAGTTCACTGAGAGAATATAGATCCTGCCAATGAATAGACAGATGCTGATCAGGATAAATAGACTTGTTTAGCTTTAACAAAGCAGAAGCTCTAGACCGTATTGAGTCCTTTCCCTGAATTGTGTTTATAACTTTAGCTTGCTTTTCTTTTTCAAGATTTTGGTATTCTGATGTTTTTGAAGATTGACTCGAGTATTTGGCAATTTCTAGAATAAAACTCTGATTAAAAGTTTTCCCTAAAAGGGGTGTTATTTCGTAAACTCTTTGTAAGTCTAGACTCTTGATATGATGAGCTAAGATTTTAGCAGCTTCTGTATTTCCTTTTTTCTTGGCGTAGATAGAAACTAACTGCAAAACTTGTGCTATTTCATGGCTTTTAAGATCTGAAAAATTCAAAGCTAATTTTGTTGTGAGGTGCACTAATGAATAGATAGGCAAATCCAAGGTGGATTTTATATTTATTGTTTTCATGTCCACTGCTAATTGATAACCATATTCAAATTTTTCTACTATTAATTGGTAATCATATTTAAATTTCTCGTCATTGCTTGTGTCTTTTTTGATGATAATACCTACTGCAAAAGCATACTTATTTTCTTTGATATTTGCCATTTTGAATAAGTCGATTTTTGAGTATTTTGTGGTTGAAATTGAATTTTTATTTGGCGGCACTCCAATAGTAACAATAATTACTGTTAAGCAAAATATTTTTACTAAGTTTTTAGATTGAGGTTGATTTTTTTGTTTGATAATGTACTTCAAGCCTAACGCTGGCGATGATTGGGGGGATCGTAGAAATCGGGTGGATGGCGTCGCACCCACTTGAGAAAACGCTGCACTTCCGGATGCGATCGCAGGCGATCGGGGGTGTTGTAGAACAGCGCTAGCTCCTGTTCACTGAACAGCGAATGAATTTTGCGATGGCAGATTTGATGGACATACAGCCATTCCTTACCGCCATGACTGCGGGGTAAAAAGTGATGGCGATCGACAAAGCGATCCTTCCATAGGGGGCGATCGCAGAGGGGGCAAGGACCGAGGTCTTGGGGTGCTGCGGGCATCGGGCGATTGTGATTTAGCTGTCGTAGGGATTACTCGGGGGATTAATGGGCTCGATCTGCCTTGCTGCAATCACCACTTGTTTCTTGCCAGCTACCGTCTCAGCTTGCATGACACCCTGAACAGAAAGCCATTGATCAACTGGGTAGGCCTGGCGATCGCCAGCAGGTAAACGCACTGGCAGCCCCAACGGATAGGCATCCGCTGCACAGCAGGTCAAGGTAAAGCGAGCAATCAATAAATAGTTATTGGGGAGCTCGGCCGGATGCATGGCAAAGCCTGTGACATTGACGCGCTGGCCCACATAAGCCGATGGCTCTGGGTAGACGTTGAGGGTGCGTACCCAGTCCGTAATCGTCCGCTCCTCTGGTCGTTGGCTATTCCGAAAAGCCTGCGGCCGACTGCGGCTGTAGCCAGTCAAGTCGTCAAGATTAAGGTCGCGAGCTAGGTCGTTGGCAAACACCCGCGGGGGAATTAAAAAGCCCGCGATCGCCACCAGCAGCAGCAAGCCGATACTCAAGCGACGGGGTAACAGGGCGGAATGGAGTGCTGGCGTTGGACTGCGATCGTGTTTGAGTTGCCAGCCTCGGGCGATCGCCATGCCCAGAAAAGCGATCGCGGTAAAGACTGTCAAGGCTTGATAGGCCGGATGAATCAGCAGGTTGAGATCGCCCCGCAGCCAGTAGACCAGTAGCAGCAATCCCCAAGCCACGAGCGCGAGGCAGTCGAGCCAAGGCAGCAGAGTCGGTGAGGTGAGGCGACGCAGAATCATGCAGTCAGGCTCAGTTCAAATAGAAGTTGACGGCCAGGCAAAGCAAAAAGGTTAGCAAGGTCGTGAGGAAGAACAGATAGGTCACTGCCCGCGGCCGGAACACCGTCAGCAGCATCCCCAACCCCTTGAGGTCGACCATAGGGCCTAGTACCAAAAAGGCCAGCAGTGCCCCGCTGGTAAAGCTACTGGCAAAAGCCAGCGCAAAAAAGGCATCGACGGTGGAACAGATAGAGACGACCGTCCCTAGGACCAACATCGCGACCACAGAGGTCACGGGGCCTTGCCCAAGACCCAAAATCAGCTCGCGCGGAGCAAAAGTTTGAATCAAGGCTGCGACGGCACTGCCCAGTACCAAAACGCCACCCAGATCCCGAAGTTCCTGCAAGGTGTTGTCGAGGGCTAGGCCCAATTTGGGCCAAAAGCCTGCAGGTAGCGCTAGGTCACTGGCGATCGATTGCTCCAAGGCGATCGCGGCGGCTGGCTGATTGCCCTGACCTAAGAAGAATGTGCCTCGTTGCAGCAGCGCGGGTTTTTCGATAGTGGTCTGTCTGGTGGCTTCCAAGAGGGCCGCTGTGCGACGCTGCAGGATTGGACGGAGGTCTTTCTGGGCGCTAAACACCCAGCCGACCAGAGTCGCAATGATCATCGTGAACACCACTCGCAGCACGACGATTTCAGGTTGATCACGAAAAGCAACCCAAGTCGACCAAATCACAATCGGATTGATCACAGGAGCTGCCAGCAGAAAGCCCATCGCTACCGCCGGTGGTGCACCCTGCAGAATGAGGCGGCGGGTGACGGGAACGTTTCCACATTCACAGGCAGGAAACAAGAATCCAACTAAGCTGCCTGCAAAGGCTCCCCCCAAGGGATTTTTAGGCAAAATCCGCAATAGGGCTTTTTCGTTGGTAAAGCAGAGCAGCAGACTGGACAGCAATACCCCCAATAGCAAGAAGGGTAAGGCCTCTACCAACAAACTGAGGAACAGGGTAAAGGCGTTGTAAAGACGGGTCATTGCTAGGAGGAGCAGATTGCCGCTATTCTATCGGCTCACCCTGCTTTGCTACGATTTGGGGTGTTTGCTTGGGGCTGTAGCTCAGCTGGATAGAGCAAGCGCCTCCTAAGCGCTAGGCCGCGCGTTCAAATCGCGCCAGTCCCGTTTCACCACTCAGCGACCTGTGCTCCCCTACTTAGACTGGTGCGGTCAAGAAAGCTGAAAGATCCTCTGTATCGGTGGCAGTCCAGCGGTGACTGGGGCGATCGCCGTTGAGATTACTGAGCGGATCGGAAGCGGCATCGTGAATCAGGACTTTATTGATAAAGGTCTGCTCGTCCATGACTTTATGGGTGGCTTCCCGCCAGCGTTGGAAGGCGATCTGGGCATACCAAATTCGCCCGTCGATCGGTGCCAAGCTGCCCAGTTGGAACCCTTGCCGAAGCACAGGCCGTAGACAGGGCAAATACTGCTGAATGCTGGATTCCATGCCGGGATAGGCTTGCTGCCTCAGTAAGTCCAAATGAATTCTGGGGCTGTACCAAGCGGCAAGTGCTGTCAGTTCTGCTAGGACTTTGACATGGGCTTGAGCAATGAGCTGCGGATTGCCCAACGGTCGGATTTTAAAGGTCTTGGCCTGTGGATCGTTGCCTTGGTGCATGCCATGAATCAGCAGACAGCCATCATCGCTGGGTTGGAACCGAGCATCGCGCAACACTTCGAGGAAAGGACGCCGTCCAGTCAGAATCACGATCGCGATCGCGGCATCATAGGCCAACTGAAGCCTCGGCACCATCGTCATCACGGGATTCAGTGCTTGCGGATCGGCACTGCTGGAACTCGTGTAGTGCGGAATGCGCAAGGAGGCTGCCGTCAGTCGAGGTGATTGATGGGTCAGAAACTCTTGCAATGTAGAAATTGCTTGACCCAGCAGTAATTGACAAACAGAGGGGGGCAGGGGAATGCGTGCTTGTTGGTCTGCGAGCGAGCTAACGTCCTGCGTCAGTTGAGGATTCGTTCGTACAACATCTCGTGCAGTTCCCAGCGATTGCACATAGGTAGTTAGCCATGTACAGGGTTCATCCCCGATGGGAATGCGATCGACATTCTGATGGGGTGTCAGTTGCTCCCAATCACCAGAACGATTGAGTTCTAGGCTGCTGGGGCGCCACATCCAGCCGCGAGCTGCCAATTCATGCCGCACCTGATTGCGAAGGGTGCTTTGGTAGCGCTTTAACGTGGACTCGTCGGTCTTATTTTCAATCCAGCTTTTGACGATGCTTTCACAGTATTGACAAGCGCGTTTCTTCGCACTGACATCGCGATGGTTCCAATACTGCTCCCAGCCATCACAAATTGTGCTGACAATGGTCTCAAATTGTTCTTGGAGTGGCTGATCATCCATTGTTAATCGATCGCAATGTCCCTGTCCCAGCAAGGAATACACAAGGTTGATGAGCCCATGACAGGCCTAGGCACCGTCCCAGCCCAGTCTGTCTATGCGCTGCTGAGTGGCTAATCACTCCTTGTAATAAGCCCGAGTCTATGGATTAGCTGAGCTCTTAAGCAATACTTCTGATTGTTGGACGTGATCGAACGGGGCTCAAGCTTCTAGCAAGGCATAGCGCCCATAGAGGGCTGCTGGTGCTTGCAGTCGCCAAGCCCAGAGCTGATCGCCGAAGGAAAAGTGCCACCATTCGTTGGGATGGCGCACAAACCCAGCCGCTGTCATCACCTGATTCAGTAATTCGCGGTTCTGATGAGCAATGGGCGATCGCCCCAAAAAGTAGTCGGGATAGGAGCGATCGCTCGGCTCATCAATCGGAGAGCCCATATCCAGCTCCTGTCCATCTGTAGCCACGATCGTCAGATCAACCGCTGCGCCAGTGCTGTGGGGCGGTGGTTGCTTGGGGTCTTCATTCGGCGCAGCCCAGAAGGTAAAGACTTGCTCATTGACCGCCGCTAACATGGCTGGATCAACATTTTCCTCAGTCAATCCTTGGTCAGCCAGCAGTTGTTGCCGCGTGTGGTCGACCATAAACTGCTGCACACTCAGTGGTCGGTAAGCATCAAAAATTTGGAGCTGATAGCCGGGCTTGAGCAGTGAGAGTTGGGCTTGGGCACGCAGCAAGCGACCGAGGACAGAAGTGCGCAGCCAAAAGGGCGATCGCTCGGCATAGTCAGCACCGAGTACTGCATAGGGATGAGGGTTGATCAGAGCAAAGCGATCGCCCGGAATCGGCAGCAACGGCTCACGGTTTTCTTCGATCGCAATCTTCAGCCAAGGCTTAGGCGACATGGGCAGACCTCCGCCAGCGCTGCCAGCGCAGTCGTAGCCGTGTCATCACCGAAAGCCACAGAAAGCGCCCGAGTCGTCGACCTAAGCGCTGGAAGCGATAGTCGAACAGAATCGCCATCAAGTCATCCGTCGGCAAAGCACGGCACCAGCGGACGATGCGATCGATTTTGGCGTCGGAATCCTGCAGATACTTCTTCATGCCCAGTCGTAGGCTGAGCGTCCAAAGGCGATCGAAGCGGCGACGAATTTGCCGCTCGTAGCTGGAAAAATCAGCAACTGTCCCGTGCAACCAAGCCTCAATCACTTGAGCAGCGCGATCGGCACTTTCCATGCCATGGCGAATGCCTTCACCACCCAGAAAATTGATGGCTGACACCGCATCCCCGATCGCCAAAATCGAGCCTTGCACATGGCGATCGCGGCGATCGCCGCTGTAGTCAATCGCGGCTCCATGCACATCAATCGACCGATAGTCCGGACATTGCACCTGTTCTGTCAGCAGCAAGTCAATGTAGTGCCGCAGCGACTGGTCGGGTTCAAGAAAACGGTGCGCTCCCTGAAACCAACAAGCTCCAACTTTTAGTCGTCCCGCTTGCATAGGGAAAATCCAGCTATAACCCTTGGGCAACCAATGATGGCCAAGGTAGAAATGCAAGGCATCATCAAAGCGCTGATAGACGGCATCCGGCACTTCAATCAGGTACTCAATACCCACGCCCCGCAGGTAGTCTGGCTGCGACTCCAAGGGTTGATAGATGACCTTTCGGGCGGATCCGGTTGCATCGACAACAGCACGACAAGTCACCCAGCGATCACTGCCTGTTGAACGATCGCGAAACCGCAGCTGCCAACGTCCATCAGCTAGCTGCTCGCGGTCGCGGTATTGCCAGCCCAGCCGCACAGTTCCACCATGTGCAACCGTCTCTTCTGCAAGAAACTGGCGCAGGGCAGCGAAATCTAGGACAACCCCCAAGGGGCGATCGCCTTTCCAAGTGTGATCCTCTTGGGTGGTCACGACTCGCAGTTTCGACCAAGCCCGACCAACGACGCGATCGGGCAGATGAAAGCGATCGAGGGTTTCGAGGGGCGTGCCACCACTGGAAAAGTCGTGATCTGTCCAGTCTTTGATCTGGTCGACGAGCAAGACACTCCGTCCTGCTTTCGCTAGCTGACGGGCACATTGCCCACCCGCAGGCCCAGCACCAACCACAACGATGTCAAACGCCTCAGTTGCTTCGGTCACGATCGCACCACTCAAGCCGAGGCTGCACCAATCCGCTGACGGCTGCCAAATTTTTCGAGGATGCGATCGGCCATCTGACGCGGTGTCAGACCCAGCTCCTGCTTGGATTCATCGGGGCTGGCATGTTCCACGAGCAGGTCAGGAACGCCGATGGTCATCACCGGCACTTGCACGTCATGCGCTTGCAAGGACTCCATAATCGCAGAGCCAAAGCCACCGGGTAGGCAGCCTTCTTCAAAGGTGACGACTTTGCCAATTTGGCGCGCCAGCGGCACAATCAGCTCCTCATCCAAGGGCTTCGCAAAACGGGCATTGATCACCGTGGCCGAAATGCCGTGTTCGTTCAGCAGTTCTGCTGTTTGCATCGCCGGATAGACCATCGAGCCATAGGCCAGCAGCAGCAGATCATCGCCTTGGCGCAGCTGTTCAGCTTTGCCAATCGGCAATGACTCCCAACCTTCTTCCGGCAGGGGTACACCGACACCGTTGCCGCGCGGGAAGCGCATGGCGATCGGGCCGTCATGCTCAATGCCCGTCACCAGCATCCGCTGTAGTTCGGCCTCATCCTTCGGTGCCATCAGCACCATGTTGGGAATTAGCCGCAGGTAGGCAATGTCATACATGCCTTGGTGAGTTGGGCCATCCGCGCCAACAATCCCCGCGCGATCGAGGCAGAAGAAGACCGGCAGCTTTTGAATGCAAACGTCGTGAATGACTTGGTCAAACGCCCGCTGCAAGAAGGTCGAGTAAATCGCTACGACCGGCCGCATGCCGTCGCAGGCCATCCCAGCGGCCAGCACCACAGCATGTTGCTCGGCAATGCCGACATCGATGTATTGCTTCGGTAGCGCCTTCTGGAGAATGTCCAGGCCAGTACCCGTCGCCATCGCAGCCGTAATCCCGACAATGCGGCGATCGGTCTTGGCCAGTGTGGTCAGGGTTTGGCCAAACACCTTGGAGTAGCTCGGCGGCTTCGGTTTCGAGGCAGGCTTTGCTTTGCCAGTGGCGAGATCGAAGGGATTCTGAGCGTGGTAGCCGACCTGATCTTCCTCGGCGTAGGGATAGCCCTTGCCTTTGGTCGTAGCAACGTGAACCAGTACTGGCCCCACATGCTTGTGGGCTTCGCGGAAGGTGGCAATCAGCTCTTCGAGATTGTGACCATCCACCGGCCCCATGTAGGTGAAGCCGAGTTCTTCAAAGACCGCCCCAATCTTGCTGTAGGAAAGGCGTTTCATCCCTTCCTTGACCGGCTCAAAGCCCTGGGTAATCGCGCCGCCAACGAAGGGAATTTGCTGCATCCCTTGAGTCAGGCCATCGGTGAGCAATTGCATCGGCTCACTAACGCGAATCTTATTCAAATAACGGGAGAGTGCGCCCACGTTGGGCGAGATCGACATGTCGTTGTCGTTCAGCACGACCAACAGCCGCGTTTTGGGCAGGTGCCCCGCATGGTTGATCGCCTCCAGTGCCATGCCACCGGTGAGCGAACCATCACCAATCACGGCGACACATCTATAGTCTTCACCTTGGGCATCCCGCGCCAAAGCCATCCCAAGGGCCGCAGAAATACTGGTGGAGGCGTGACCGGCACCAAAATGATCGAAGCGGTTTTCTGTGCGCTTCAGGTAGCCCGCAATGCCGTCTTTTTGGCGCAGCGTGTGGAAGTCGTGATAGCGCCCCGTCAGCAATTTGTGGGGGTAAGCTTGGTGGCCAACGTCCCAAACTACCTTGTCTCGATCGAGATCTAGCGTCTGGTAAAGCGCCAGAGTCAGTTCCACAACACCTAAGCCCGGCCCGAGGTGTCCACCCGTTGCTGCAACCGTCTGCAGGTGCTTCTCACGAATCTGGTGGCCGATTTGCTCGAGCTGAGCGATCGACAACCCATGAAGCTGGTTGGGGTGGGTAATTTCGCTGAGATGCATCAGACGTCCTCCGGTGGCAGCCAAGACGCGCAACCTTCATTCACTGTAGAGGATGGCCTTCCCCAAACGGTCGCTGTTGCTGCGATCGCAACAACTGAATGCTAAAACTTGCGAAGAATCCGCTGCTGGCTGCAGTACCTGTTGTGAGGCCGTCACCCATGTCCCGCTTGTCTGTCCCCTTCGCTGCGATCGCGTTCTCTGGCCTAGCTGGACTGGGTCTTTCGGTGCCTGCAGCTCAAGCTTCTAGCTTTGCCGACTGCGCTGCCACTTTGACTGGGCTGGGTTTGTCCGCTTCCGTAGCGGCTACGACCTGTGCCCAAGCGCAGTTTCCGACCGACCTTTCTAGTTGCACCGATCGCCTCACCAGCAGCTTGAAACTATCGGCAGCCGACAGCTTGGCGGCTTGCCGCAGTGTCCGTAAACCCTTGGCAGTTGCCAGCTGCGCCGAGCGACTGCAGGACGCTGGTGGTGCAACCCCAGCCCTGATTGCCGATGGCTGCCGACTCAGCTTGTTGCCCGATCGCTATGCCGACTGTGTGTTGGGCTTGGGGGATAGCCTGACGCTCACCCGTGATGAGCTGCTGCGAGTCTGCGCCAACAACGGTGATGTCCCCCGCCGCATCTATCCCAACTTCACCACCTTGGGCGAAACCCAACGAGAAAGCCTGCCGGCGGTCTCACCCGCCCCTCGCCCTTAAGATTGCTCACCTGCATTGATCCCTTCGTTGCTGCTTGTCTCCGCCTACACTCGGGAGAGAAGCAGCAATTTTTTTATGACTCGGCCAGCCTCTGCCGCGATCGCGGTCTACGACACGACCCTGCGCGATGGCGCCCAGCGAGAGGGCTTGTCGCTGTCGCTAGAAGACAAGCTGCGAATTGCTCACTGCCTCGATCGCCTCGGGGTGAAGTTCATTGAGGGCGGCTGGCCTGGGGCTAATCCGAAGGACGTGCAGTTTTTCTGGGAGTTGCAACAGCGACCGCTTCAGCAAGCGGAGGTTATCGCTTTCTGCTCTACCCGTCGCCCCAATCAGGTTGCGGAAGAGGATGAGCTGCTCAAAGCCCTGCTAGCAGCGGGCACGACTTGGGTAACAATCTTTGGCAAGTCGTGGGATCTGCATGTTGTCGAAGGACTGAAAACCAGCCTGGATGAGAACCTGGCGATGATCAGCGACAGCATCGCCTACCTACGGCGCTGCGATCGCCATGTCATTTACGACGCTGAACATTGGTTTGATGGCTACTTGGCGAATCCTGACTATGCGCTGCAAACCTTAGGAGCAGCCGTTGAAGCTGGAGCAGAGTGGATCGTCCTCTGCGACACCAATGGCGGCTGTCTTCCCCACCAGATCAGTGAAATTGTGGCGGCGGTACTCGATCGCTTCCCGATGCTGGCGCCCGATCGCGACGGCCCTCAACTGGGCATCCACACCCACAATGATTCCGAGACTGCTGTGGCCAATGCGATCGCAGCAGTTCAAGCGGGCGCTCGCATGGTGCACGGCACAATCAATGGCTACGGCGAACGCTGCGGCAATGCCAATCTCTGTTCGGTCATTCCCAACCTGCAGCTTAAGCTCGGCTACGACTGCGTTTCGACTGAGCAACTAACGCAGTTGACGGCAACCAGCCGCTTAGTCAGCGAGATCGTCAATCTCGCACCAGATGATCACGCCGCCTACGTTGGTCAGTCGGCCTTCGCCCACAAGGGCGGCATCCACGTCAGCGCGGTGGAGCGCAACCCCCTCACTTATGAACACATTCGCCCCGAGCAAGTTGGGAACCTGCGCCGCATCGTTATTTCTGAGCAATCCGGACTCAGCAATGTCCTCGCCAAAGCCCGTAGTTTCGGGCTGGATCTGCAGCGCAACGATCCGGCCTGTCGCGATCTGCTGGCTCGCCTCAAAGACCTCGAGAGCCAGGGCTACCAGTTTGAAGCAGCGGAGGCCAGCTTTGATCTGCTGATGCGGGAAGCGACGGGCGATCGCCCGCACTTTTTTGACCTCAAGGATTTCCACGTCCATTGCAGCAAGCAGCGGCAGGAGCTGAATGCTTTGGCGACGGTCAAAGTTGCCGTCGCAGGTCGCGACATTTTGGAATCGGCCGAGGGCAATGGCCCCGTTTCTGCGCTAGATGCGGCTCTGCGCAAGGCGATCGGCAGCTTCTATCCTGCCGTGATGCAATTCCACCTTTCGGACTATAAGGTGCGGATTTTGGATGGGGCGGCAGGCACTTCGGCTAAAACCCGCGTCTTAGTCGAGTCGAGTAATGGATCGCAGCGCTGGTCGACTGTTGGCGTCTCGGGCAACATCATCGAAGCCTCCTATCAAGCCGTCGTGGAAGGCATCGAATACGGCCTGCTCTTACAACAGCAAGCGCCCCTGCAGGCAGTCGAAAAGCCCTAGAATCCAGAGACTCGCTGTCCTTGCCTGCCCATGTCCGCCGTTGTTCTCGATTCGGTCTCCAAACAATTTGGCGATCGCACCGTCGTTAATCAGCTTTCGTTTGCGATCGCGCCGGGAGAATCATTTGGACTGCTAGGGCCGAACGGTGCGGGCAAATCGACCACGATTCGCATGATTACAACGCTGACTCGGCCGAGTCAGGGTCAAATCACGATCGCCGGCTACGATGTGCAGCGCGATCGCGATCGGGTGCGATCACAAATCGGCGTTGTGCTGCAGCAAGTCAGCGTCAAGAACGACTTCACCGTCTGGGAAAACCTGGAATATCACGGGCGGCTCCACCACATTCCCGATCGCGAGCGGCAGGAACGAATCGATCGCTGGCTGGACTATGTGGAGCTGAGCGATCGCCGCAACGATCGCGTTCAAACGCTTTCAGGGGGTATGAAGCGCCGCTTGCAGATCGCTCGGGCACTATTGCATGAGCCCTCGATTCTGCTCTTGGATGAGCCGACGGTTGGCCTTGACCCGCAGACCCGTCGCCGCATCTGGGAAATTATTCGCGACCTCAACCGTCAGGGCATGACTGTCCTGTTGACCACGCACTACATGGAGGAAGTCGAATCCCTCTGCGATCGCATTGGCATTTTGGATGGCGGTCAGCTCATCGCGCTGGGGACACTGGCGGAGTTGCGACGGCAACATGGCGAAGGGCTGGTCGTGAAACAGAAAGGCGATCGCTGGGACTATCACTTCTTCCCCACCGAAGCAGAAGCCGAGCATTTCCTCGAGGCCCAAGTCGACAAAACTGGCTTGATGGTGCGTCCCTCCAACCTCGAAGATATTTTTGTGGAACTGACAGGTCGCAGTCTCGATTGATTCAGGAGGTCTGATGGCGGTTTCTCTGGCGGCTCGGATTGAAGCCATCCTCTACCTCAAGGGTCAGCCCCTCAGCTTGGCCACGATCGCCGAGCATGCCAAATGCGATCGCGATGCCGCTGCGGATGCGCTGCTGCAACTGATGGATGACTATGCCCATCGCGACAGTGCGCTGGAGCTGCTAGAAGATGAGCGGGGCTTCTGTCTGCAGTTGCGCCCCGCCTTGCAGGAACTGGTTCATGAACTACTGCCGGTTGATCTCAGCACGGGTAGTTTGCGAACACTGGCTGCGATCGCCCTCAAAGGCCGCATTGCTCAGACTGATCTAGTGGACCTGCGCGGTTCAGGCGCCTATCAGCAGGTGCAAGAACTGGTGGAACAGGGCTTTGTCCAAAAGCGGCGCCAATCCAATGGCCGCTCCTACTGGCTGGAAGTCACGGAAAAGTTTCATCAATATTTTCAAACTGAGGGCACCAATTTAGAAGCGCTGATTCCGGCGCGATCGCAGCCCACTGATGAAGTAATTGCCGAAAGTACTGACGATCCTGACCGAGAAGTTGAGTCACGAACCTGACAAGTTCTGATAACCGAACTGGGATCCAAACCCACGATTGGGAGGGAGATGCGATAGAGTTTGTTTACGTTTCTGAACTGCCGTAATGGTCTTTGGTTCTGACTTTTTCCACAGCGACACAGAAACCCTTAAGGGCAATGCGCTGTTGCAGTACCTTCAGCACCAGTCACCAGAGGTGATGGCGCGGGTAGCAAAGTCGGCGACTTCGGATATTCAAGAAATCATTCAACAAAATGTTCAAGGCTTGCTAGGAATGTTGCCTAGCGAAGGCTTTAACGTTCAAATTGCTACGAGTCGAGAAAACCTCGCAGGGCTATTGGCTTCAGCCATGATGACCGGCTACTTCCTGCGTCAAATGGAGCAGCGAATGGAACTGGATGTTAGCCTCCTAGGGCCAACCGTTTTCGGTATTCAACCCCCGACAGCTGATGACTCTGAAGACGAGCTGCTGGACGATCTTTAATCAACCGTATCGCAGCTACTCCCTTACTTTTCAATTAATTTCCAAACGACAAAAAGCGCCTCAATTGAGGCGCTTTTTGTTATCTAGACACTCTGGAATTCGGTGGTATTAACCGTGAATAGCCGGAGCCGTCAGAGCCACAGGTGCTTCAGCACCCGAAGCTAAGTCCAGCGGGAAGTTGTGAGCATTGCGCTCGTGCATCACTTCCATACCCAGGTTGGCGCGGTTCAGCACGTCTGCCCAGGTATTAATGACTTTGCCTTGGCTATCCAAGACCGATTGGTTGAAGTTGAAGCCGTTCAGGTTGAACGCCATGGTGCTGATGCCCATGGAGGTAAACCAGATGCCCACAACCGGCCATGCACCCAAGAAGAAGTGCAGCGAGCGGCTGTTGTTGAATGAAGCATATTGGAAGATCAAGCGACCGAAGTAACCGTGGGCTGCCACGATGTTGTAGGTCTCTTCTTCTTGGCCGAATTTGTAGCCATAGTTTTGGCTTTCGGTTTCAGTGGTTTCCCGCACCAGTGAGCTGGTCACGAGCGAACCGTGC
This sequence comes from Synechococcus elongatus PCC 11801, assembly GCF_003846445.2. NCBI lineage: Bacteria > Bacillati > Cyanobacteriota > Cyanophyceae > Synechococcales > Synechococcaceae > Synechococcus > Synechococcus elongatus. The sequence goes on from NZ_CP030139.2 coordinate 2,087,216, forward strand.
ATTGCCGAAAATAGCGAGCCACCGAACACGCCGGCAACGCCGAGCATGTGGAAGGGGTGCATCAAGATGTTGTGCTCAGCTTGGAACACGAACATGAAGTTGAAGGTGCCGCTGATACCCAAAGGCATGCCGTCCGAAAACGAACCTTGGCCGATCGGGTAGATCAGGAAGACAGCGAAAGCAGCCGAGAGGGGAGCGCTGTAGGCAACACAGATCCAGGGGCGCATACCAAGGCGGTACGACAGTTCCCATTGACGACCCATGTAGCAGCTGATACCCAGCAAGAAGTGGAACACTACGAGCTGGTAAGGGCCACCGTTGTAGAGCCACTCGTCGAGGCTAGCGGCTTCCCAAATCGGATAAAAATGCAGGCCGATGGCGTTGCTGGAAGGAACAACTGCGCCGGAGATGATGTTGTTGCCATACATGAGGGAGCCGGCAACAGGCTCGCGGATGCCGTCGATGTCGACGGGAGGTGCTGCGATGAACGCAACGATGAAGCAGATGGTGGCGGTCAGCAGGGTGGGGATCATCAACACGCCGAACCAGCCCACATAGAGGCGGTTGTCGGTGCTGGTCACCCAGTCACAAAACCGATCCCAAACGCTTTCGCGACGTTGCTCGCGAAGAATGCTGGTCATATCGATCTTTGGGTAAAGGTCAAGAGCTTTGTTAAAAACTCTTGCTTTTTAGGCTAGGGGAAGAACTCCTAAAAAGGTGTAAAAAAGCCTTAATTTTTGATTGAGTAAATGCTCGTTTCATGTAACAAAAACTTTGTAAATTTATGTAATACTGAGGGCGATCGCCAGTGGGTCCTGTTTTTAGGAGAGTCAGATCTGCTGTCTACACTGGAATAGAAGACGCTAACTCTAGCTGAGCGTAGGAGCGACACCCCTATGGCGACCGATAAAGTGATTTGGGTGAACGAGCAATTCGATCCTGCGGGAATCCTCTATTCCTGCATCGCTACCTGTGACGAACAGCAGGCCCGTGACTGCCACGAGTCCTTTGAACGGAATCTGACACCAGAGCAGCGAGCCAATGGCTGGCGAGCTCAGCTACGGACCGTCGCTTCTTGGGATGAAGTGCCCGCTTCCTCACTCAAGCTCAGCTAGGGTGCGATCGCGAGTTGCTAGGTCGTCTCCGTTGTACTTAAGAGGGGAAGGACAGAGGCAACATCCTTCCCCGAAGTCTTAGGATTGAGTCCCGTTATTGCTGACGCAGCACGATTTCGGCGTCCCGTGTTTGTCCATTTAGGCTGGCGCTGGCTCGCACAACGTAGCGGGTACTGCTAGTCACAACGACTGGCCGTCTGACCTGTACGGAGAAGTTGCCATCCCGATCAGCAATCACCTCCCGATCGACCAAGGTAGTTCCACCGACATCGATCAGTCCTCCCAAGACGGCTGTGCTAGCCCGAACTTGAACGCGGACACGGGCATTAGGTTGGGTGCGCCCTGTCAGCGTAAAGCCTTGAGTGGTGATGCGCTCGCCATCTTGATGGCTGGTAAACACGGGCGTCAGGTCAGCGATTGATCCAGCATTGTCATAGTCGAGCCGAGTCACGCGACCGTTGCGCAGATTGACCTGACAATCGAACTGAAAAGGTTGCGTTTCGCGCCCTGCCACGGCCTCACCCCGCAGCCCTTCTGCCGCATTGGAGATGAAGTAGGACTGCAGACTATTGCGATCGATTTGGACACGTTGCCCAATGCGATCCCGCAGTGCTATTTGACAGGCTTGAAGAACGGCAGGGCTTATATCCGTTGGATTGTTGGCCGACAAGTAGTTATAGGTGAGGCGATTGACCCGACCTGTGCGGGTGTTGACTTGACAGTCAAATTCAAAAGGACGGAAGTTCCCTGCGCGATCGAGCGTGCCTTCCCCCCGTAGTCCCTGTTCAGCATTGGAGATGAAATAAGGGCGAAAAGTATCGCTACTGAGCTGAACGCGCTGCCCAATGCGATCGGCGAGGGCATCCTGGCAACGACGCCGGACATTGTCATTCACTGTGCCGTTGTTCCCAGAAGACTGGTAGTTGTACTCCAAACTAACTACTCGGCCATCGCGGACATTGACTTGACAGTCAAAGTCAAAGGGACGGAAGTTACCGCTACTGTCGAGATTGCCCTGTCCCCGAATGCCCTGTTCAGCGTTGGAAATAAAGTAGGGCGTCAGCGTATCTGTCTGAACCTGAATCCGTTGGCCAATCCGCTCGGCTAAAGCATTTTGACAGCGACGTAACAGGTTGGGATTCACCTCTGCGGCCTGGGCTGAGGTCGACGGGAGAAGTGCGATCGCCCCACCAAACAAGAAAACGGCGGTTGTCAGGGCTGTGATCCGTTGAGTCATAGCGAGTACAGGGATCCCATGGTCTACTGCTGCCAGAATGCCCAGTCTGAGTTGGGGCTGCGACCGCAAACGAAGAGTTGCTGAGCCGCGCTGATGGTTGTTTCTCGTTGGGCAGTGGCTGTCCCCAGAAAGCTAGGCAAGTCAAGCAGGGTAAGGCATGCTGAGGCTAGACGTTCAATCTCTTAGGGGTTGTTTTGTGATCCCCCCGTCAATTGCTGTTGTTTCTGCTGTCGCGCTGATTCTCTATCAGGTTCTGGCCTTCAATGTTGGGCGCGCTCGGGTGCGCTATCAGGTCAAGCCGCCGCAAGTCAGCGGGCCACCCGAGTTTGAACGGGTTTATCGCGTTCAGCAAAATACGCTGGAGCAATTGGTCTTTTTCCTGCCTAGCCTGTGGTTGTTTGCAGGCTTCGTCAATGTGACTGCTGCAGCTAGT